>CAJULJ010000025.1 GCA_910587395.1 uncultured Oscillospiraceae bacterium
CTGCTACACCAAGGAGGAGATGGACCGCTTTGAGCGCCGCTTCCCCTTCTTCATCGCCGTCCCCGTGGTTCTCCTCCTGCTGGGCCTGACCGCCATGATCCCCATGGACATGCAAGCCCCCGCCCAACTGAGCAAGGAGCAGTGGGAGGCCGTTTGCGGAACTTTGTTTTTGCTGTGCGTCACCATCACCGCCACCGCCCTCACCTGGGCGGGCATCCAGCACTCCAAGTACGGCTTCCCGGAGGAAAAGATGACCCCGGCCCAGCGCCGTGTCAGCCGCATCTGGAGCGTGGGCATGATTGCCGCTACCGCGCTGTATGTCGGCTTGGGCTATGGCATGGACCTGTGGAAGCAGGCCGCCCCTATCATCTATACCGTGGCCGCCCTGCTGTGCGCGGCCGCTACCATTCTGGTGAAAAAAGACGACGAACCATAAAGGAGCTTTCTCCATGATTGAACGCCGCCCGGACTACTATACACAATTTCACTGTCTGGGCGGCGCCTGCCCGGACACCTGCTGCCGGGACTGGTCGGTGGTGCCCGACCAGGACGCCTTATCGGACTACGCCTGCGCCCCATCCCCGCTTCGGGAGCGCATCGCCCAAAATCTAACCACCGATGAGGACGGCGACACCTGCTTTCGCCTGGACGAACGCGGCATGTGCGCCCTGCTCACCCCGGAGGGCCTATGCCCCATCCAGCGGGACTGGGGGGAGGAACATCTATGCGCCCACTGCGCCGCCTACCCCCGTTTCATTGAGGAATACGGCTCTTTGACCGAGACCTCGCTGGCTGTCTCCTGTCCCGAGGCGGCCCGTCTGCTCATGGAGTCCCCCCGCCTTGCCCTTGTCGAGACCATCGACGGCAATCAGGAACCGCCCTTTGAGGATATTGACCCTGAACTGCTGTCCGGTCTGGAGCACAGCCGCGCCCGTATCCTGACCCTTCTGGACGAAAGAGAGGGGACTATCTGGGAAAAGCTGCGGACCATGCTGGCCCATGCCCTGGACCTTGAGGGCTTCATCGGCATGGGCGAATATGGCCAAATGGCCTCCCCTCTCCCGCCACCGCTCGAACCTGACCCCTCCCGGCGGCAGGAGCCAACCGTCCGCCTCCTGGAGCTGCTGGCGGAGCTGGACCCCCTTCGCCCGGACTGGCCCCGGCTTTTGCAGGAGCGCGCCGCCCAGCTCTCAGCCCTGCCCCCGTCCGGCTACCTCCGACTCCGCGCCGATTATGAGCGCGCCAATCCCCACTGGGAGCGCCAGCTCACCAACCTGGCCTGTTACCTGGTGTTCCGCCACTGGCACAAAACAGTGAACGACAACGCCATCCACAGCCGCGCCGCTTTCATCTGCGCCTCCTGCGCCGCCCTCTACCACCTGTCCCTGTTCCAACCCGGCGAGGAAGCCCTTTTGTGGAGCCGCTTCAGCAGGGAAGTAGAGCACGACGAGGATAACCTGGACCGCCTGTTCTGGGCGCTGGGCCACTGGATCCCGGCCGATTTTATTTGAGAGAGGAGCCAATCTCATGTCACAGTATCTCAGCGACCACGTCCATCTGGGGGACGACCTAACCTGCGTAGCCATCCTGGACCAGACCCTTCTGCCCAACGAGGTAAAATACCTCACCCTCCGCACCCCCGAGGAGATGTTCGAAGCCATCCAGCTCCTGCGGGTCCGGGGCGCGCCCGCCATCGGCATCTGCGCGGGCTACTGCCTGGCCGCCCTGGCGGAACAGCGCAAGGACCTGGACCCCGCCCAATTCCGCACAGAGCTGCACCGCCTGTCCCAATACCTCAACTCCTCCCGACCCACGGCGGTAAATTTGAGCTGGGCGCTGAACCGCCTGGGCGCGCGGGCCCACGCCATGCCCGAGGCGGACCCGCCCGCCATCGCCGCCGCCCTGCGGCACGAATCCATCGCCATCCACCAGGAGGACATCGCCATGTGCAAGGCCATCTCGGAGTACGGCCTGACCCTCATCAAGGAAGGCGACGGCGTCCTCACCCACTGCAACGCCGGTCCGCTGGCTACATCTCAATATGGCACCGCCTTAGGCCCCCTCCTGCTGGGCAAGGAGCGAGGCATGAACTTCCGCGTCTTTGCCGACGAGACCCGCCCCCTGCTCCAGGGCGCGCGGCTCACCTCCTACGAGCTGCATAAAGCAGGGGTGGACGTGACCCTCATCTGCGACAACATGGCGTCCATGGTGATGAAAAACGGATGGATCAACGCCTGCTTCGTGGGCTGCGACCGGGTGGCCGCCAACGGCGACGCCGCCAACAAGATCGGCACCAGCGGCGTGGCCATCCTTGCCAAGCACTACGGCATCCCCTTCTACGTCCTGGGCCCCACCTCCACCATCGACCTGAACTGCCCCACCGGAAACGACATCAAAATCGAGCTGCGGGACCCGGAGGAAATCAAATCCAAATTCTACGCCCAGCCCATGGCCCCCGCCGGGGTGAAGTGCTACAACCCCGCTTTCGATGTCACCGACCACAGCCTTATCGCGGGCATTGTCACAGAAAAAGGCATCTGCCGTCCCCCCTATTCCCAATCCCTGGCCGCCCTGTTTTAGCCCTCAAGCGTTGTCGAGCGCAAACGATGTATATCTGCCCAGGGACGTAACGAACTAAAGTTTCTTTTTCGGTTCCTTTTTCTTTTCCAAAGAAAAAGGAACGCCCCGCTTCTCAGGAAACGGGGCGTTTTTTATACCAGCTCGACCCGGTTGTGCTCCAGCCAGTGGTTCACCTGCACCAAATAAGCGATCGTCTGCGGCCGCGCCATGAGCTGGCCGTACCAGGGCGACCCAGCGCCATGCTCCGGGTCCGCCAGCAGCTCCTCCACCGCCTCCCTGCGCACCACCTCCAGCAAAGGCGCGCCCGGTTTGTCCAGCACCTCCCGCAGCATCCCGCTCACCGCCGCCAGATAGGCCGGGTGATGCGTTTTGGGATAGGGGCTCTTCTTCCGCCATAAAATTTCCTCGGGCAGCAGCCCCCGCATGGCCTCCCGAAGCAGCCCCTTTTCCCGTCCCTGCCAGTCCTTGTAGCCCCAGGGCACCGTGTAAAGATACTGCACAATCCGCCAGTCGCAGAAGGGCACCCGCACCTCCAGCCCGGACCACATGGACATGCGGTCCTTCCGGTCCAGCAGGGTCTGCATGAACCACCGCAGATTAAGCCACATCAGCTCCCGCATCCGCCGCTCCAGACCCGCCCGCTCCGGCAGGGCCGGAGTCTCGGCAACCGTGGCACGGTACCGGGAATCCACATACTTAAAGGGGTCCGTCCCCGCCAGCACCTCCGGCCTGAGAAAAGAGACCCGGTATTCGGTGGACTGTGCCCAGGGAAACCCCTCCCGCTCGCGGATGGACGGGTCCCGGTACCAGGGATAGCCGCCGAAAATCTCGTCCGCACACTCCCCAGACAGCGCGACAGTGGCGTGCTTTTTCACTTCTCTGCAAAACAGCAGCAGAGATGAGTCCACATCTGCCATCCCCGGCAGGTCCCTTGCCTCCGCCGCCTCATACAGCGCCGCCGCCACATCCCCGCTGTCCAGCACCACCCGGTGGTGCTCCCCGTGGAGGGAGCTGGCCATGACGTCGATGAAATCATCGTCGCTGTTTGGCTGGAACTTTCCCGCCGTGAAGTATTTGGCGTTGTCCGCATAGGTAACGGAAAACGTGTGCAGCTTCTGCCCGCGCAAGTGAAACACCTTGTCAGCGATGGTGGAAATCACGCTGGAATCCAGCCCGCCGGACAGGAACGTGCACACTGGCACATCGCTGACCAGCTGCCGCTCCACCGCGTCGGTGACCAACTCCCGAACGTGGGCGGCAGCGTCCTCGAAGCGCTCCGACGTGTCCAGGTCCTCTGGCGTCCAGTACCGCCAGGTCCGCCAGCCCGTCTTGGAATAGCACGCGCAGCAGGCCCCCTCCAGCTCCCGGATATCCCGGAACACTCCGCAGCCCGGCGTCCGCCCCGGACCGATGAGCATTACCTCCAATAACCCCTCTCGGTCCACCCTCCGGGACACGCCGGGGCACTCCAGCAGGGTTTTGATCTCCGACGCGAAGCACAGCCGGTCCTCCGCCACGGAGAAAAACAGCGGCTTCACCCCCATCCGGTCCCGGGCCAGGAACAGCCGCTGGCGCTCCTCCTCCCAAACCGCAAAGGCGAAGATGCCGTTGAACCGCTTCACGCAGTCCACGCCCCACTCGGCATAGGCGTGGGCCACCACCTCTGTGTCAGAGTGGCTTTCAAAGCGGTGGCCCCGCCCGACCAGCACATTGCGTAATTCCACCGTACTATATAACTCTCCGTTGTAAACCAGCGCCAACCCGCCCCGGGCCGACAGCACAAAGGGCTGCCGCCCACCCGCCGGGTCCACCACCTCCAGACGGGTGTGGAGCAGACGGGCGGGCCCACGTCGGTAAGTTCCCCGCTGGTCCGGACCCCGCCGGGCCATGGTGTCCAGCAGCTTATCCTTGTCAATATGTAGGTCCTGCCCATCAAAGTCAATGATCCCCGCAATCGCGCACACAAAAATTCCCCCTTCAAATCGAAAACGCCCGCAGATGCGGGCGTCTTTGCCATCGCTTCAGTATATGCGGGCAGGCGCGGAAGGGTTCGCAGGTTGCTTTTTCGACACAATTATGGTACTCTTTCTCTCAACCCTTTAAAAACTTCAATTTTGGAGGCAGCTATGAAATACACATCTACTTTGATTGCCGTCCAGGACATGGAAAAGAGCAGGCAGTTTTATCATGACGTTCTCGGCTTGAATGTGATCTCCGACTTTGGTGCGAACGTCGTTCTGGACGGCGGCGTCGCCCTCCAAACCCTGGAAAGCTGGCGGGAGTTCATCGGCCATAAACCCGTCACGCTTGCCCACAACGCCGGGGAGCTGTATTTTGAGGAAACGGACATGGACCGTTTCCTGGACCATTTGAGCACCTCTGAAATCTCCTACGTCCACCCGCCGCTGGAGCACCGCTGGGGCCAGCGGGTGGTCAGATTCTACGACCCGGACCGCCATATCATTGAGGTCGGCGAGGACATGGTCATGGTGGTCAAGCGATTCGCCGGCAGCGGTATGACAGAGACGCAGATTGCCGAGCGGATGGACGTTCCCCTGGATTACGTCCAAAATTGCTTGGAGCCGTGATTTTATTAGGTAAACGCCAAAACCGGCGCGGCCTGAAGGCTGCGCCGGTTTCTCATCTATATCAGCAGTTCTTACAGGGCCTCCGCCATGGCGCGGGCCAGTTCCTTCATCTTCGTCCGGTCGGCGCCGCTGGCGGCGGACTTGATGGTGATTTTGGGCTCCAGAATGTTCAGCCCCTTCATCCCCTCCAGGTCTGCCAGCATGGTCCGCAGGGCGGTGGGACCCCAGGACCCGTTTTCCATCAGCCCCACGGTGCGGTCCTTGAAGCCCTTGGACTTCAAGCGCGCCAGCAACTGGGCCATGGGCGGGAACACCCCCGCGTCGTAGCTGGCCGCCGCCAGCACCAGCCCGCTGTAGCGGAACGCTCCGGCCACGGCCTCCGCCCAGTCCCGGCGGGTCAGGTCCATGGCTTCCACCGTCAAGCCCTCGGCCTTCAGCATATCTGCCAGCTCCAGCGCCGCCTTGGCGGTGTGGCCGTGAATGGAGGCATAAGCCACCAGCACGCCCTTTTCCTCAGGGGCGTAGCTGCTCCACACGCCGTACTTCTCCAGCGCCAGAGCCAGGGCCTCGCCGGACAAAATGGGCCCATGGAGGGGGCAGACCGTCTGAATATCCAATCCCGCCGCCTTTTTCAGCAGGGCCTGGACCTGCACGCCATACTTGCCCACGATATTGATATAATACCGCCGGGCCTCATCTGCCCAAGGCGTGTCAGGGTTGGTATCGCCAAACCGCCCGAAGCCGTCGGCGGAGAACAGCGTCTTGCCGGCACTCTCATAGGACACCATGACCTCCGGCCAGTGGACCATAGGGGCCATGACAAAGCTCAGCGTATGCGCCCCCAGCTCCAGGGTGTCCCCCTCCTTCACGGTCAGGGTGCGCCCCTCATAGCTCTCCCCGATGAAGGCGGTCAGCATAGGGAAGGTCTTGGCATTGCCCACCAGGGTCATGCCGGGGAACTTCTCCGCCAGAACCGCGATGCTCCCGGCGTGGTCGGGCTCCATGTGGTGGACCACCAGGTAGTCCGGCGTACGGCCCGCCAGGGCCTTGTCCAGATTGTCCAGCCATTCCTGAGTCCTGCGGGGGTCCACCGTGTCCAGCACGGCCACCTTCTCGTCCAGGATCACATAGGAGTTATAGCTCACGCCGTTCGGCACGGCGTACTGGCTCTCAAACAGGTCGATGTCGTTGTCAAAACAGCCCACCGGCACAATAGCCGGGTCAAGGTGAAAGCTCATGGTTGATTCCTGCCTTTCTTATGTGGTTCCATTTAACCCAATGATTTTACTATGATTTAGCGTCCCCGTCAAGTTTTCCCGCACCCGCACTCTTGACAATTTCCGGCCCTGGTGATACACTGTCTCCTGTCAAAATGGCTACGACGGAGAAGAAACCGCGCAGCGGCGCTCAGAGAGGGACGCATTTGGTGGAAGCGTCCCGCGCAAGGCGGCGGCCGTACCACTCCTGAGCCGCCCGGGACGACCGGGACGGGGCTTTCCCGTTACAGAAAGACACGAGCGACGGCACGAGCCGTAAGCAGGGTGGAACCGTGGAGCTTTTTTCGCTTCACCCCTGAATCTCAGGGGTGAGGCATTTTTGTTTTGCCCCCAACACAAGGAGGAATATTCATGTCCGAAGAAAACAATCAGTATACCTTTGAAAACGAGCAGTACCGCAAAACTTATTGGCACACCTGCTCCCATGTGATGGCCCAGGCGGTCAAGCGCCTGTGGCCCGAGGTGAAACTGGCCATCGGCCCGTCCATCGACGAGGGCTGGTACTACGACATGGACGCGCCCTTTGCCTTCACTCCCGAGCATTTGGAGCAGATCGAGGCCGAAATGCGCAAAATCTGTAAGGAAAAGCTCAAGCTGGAACGCTTCGAGCTGCCTCGGGCGGATGCCCTCAAGTTTATGGAGGAAAAGGCCGAGCCCTTCAAGGTGGAGCTTATCAACGACCTGCCTGAGGACGCGGCCATCAGCTTCTACAAGCAGGGCGAGTTCACCGACCTGTGCGCCGGCCCCCATCTGGACTCCACCGGGCGCATCAAGGGCAACGCTATGAAGCTCACCGCCTGCAACGCCGCTTATTGGCGGGGCGACTCCAACCGGGAAACCCTCCAGCGCATTTACGGCATCGCTTTCCCTAAGAAGGACGAGCTGGACGCCTACCTCCAGCGCATCGAGGAGGCCAAAAAACGCGACCACCGCCGCCTGGGCAAGGAGCTGGGATTGTTTATGCTCCGGGACGAGGGCCCCGGCTTCCCCTTCTTCCTGCCCAAGGGCATGACGCTGAAAAACACCCTGCTGGACTATTGGCGCCAGGTTCACAAGAAATACGGCTATGTGGAAATCTCCACCCCCATCATGCTCAACCGCCAGCTGTGGGAACGTTCCGGTCACTGGGACCACTACAAAAACAATATGTACACCACCGTCATCGACGACGTGGACTTCGCTGTCAAGCCCATGAACTGCCCCGGCGGGATGCTGGTTTACGCCAGCGAGCCCCACAGCTACCGTGACCTGCCCCTGCGGGTGGGCGAGATCGGTCTGGTCCACCGCCACGAGCTGTCCGGCGCGCTCCACGGACTGTTCCGGGTGCGCTGCTTCAGCCAGGACGACGCCCACGTCTTTATGACCCGTGAGCAGATGCAGGACGTGATCCAGGAAACGGTGCGTCTCTTCGACGAGGTCTATTCCATTTTCGGCCTGACCTACACCATCGAGCTGTCCACCATGCCCGAGGACCACATCGGCACTGTGGAGGAGTGGGAGCGCAATCAGGATATCTTGAAAGCCGCTATCACCGGCATGGGCAAGGAATTCGTCATCAACGAGGGTGACGGCGCGTTCTACGGGCCCAAGCTGGACTTCCATCTAGCCGACTCCCTGGGCCGGACCTGGCAGTGCGGCACCATCCAGCTGGACAGCCAGCTCCCCGAGCGCTTCGAGCTGGAATACACCGGCGAGGACGGCCAGAAACACCGCCCCGTCATGATTCACCGGGTGGTGCTGGGTTCCATCGAGCGGTTCATTGGCGTCATCACCGAGCACTTCGCCGGGGCGTTCCCGGCTTGGCTGGCCCCGGTGCAGGTGAAGGTCCTGCCCGTCACCGACCGGGCGGAGGAGTATGCCAAGGAAGCGGCCGCCAAACTGGACGAGCTTGGTTTCCGCTGCGAGGTGGACGGCCGCAACGAGAAGATCGGCAAAAAAATCCGCGAGGCCACCCTGGAGAAGGTGCCCTATATGCTGGTGGTGGGCGACCGGGACATGGAGAACGGCACCGTGTCCCCGCGCCACCGCTCCGGCGAGGATTTAGGCGCTATGTCTCTGGACCAGTTCGCCGCCCTGCTGGGCGAAGAAGTCAAGACCCGCGCCATCAAGTAAGCGCAAAAGAGCCGCTGGACACCTCCAGCGGCTCTTTCCATCACAAATTTTCAACTTCGCCCTCTCGCAAAGCGCTTATATTATGCCCAATATCCAGATTCGGTCTCAGCTTTCTCCCTTTTCAGATTGGTATTGCTAACGCCCAACTTTTCAAATTTTTTGTCAAAATGCCTGATAAGGTGTAAAAAATACAGAGTGACTGAATTGAACCAATCACCCCGTATTTGTCCTAATGCTATACGTTATTCTCCACGACTGATGTCTGCTTTTTCTTTCTAAAAACAAACGCCAAAACCACGCAAACAACGATGCCAATGAGATACGGGATGCTCAGAAGCAACGCAGTACTGGCGGGAGCACTATACCCAGCGTTTTCTACGCCCCACACCATTTTACCATAATTAAATCCAACGACTCCACACATTACGTTGGTCAACAGAATTGCCAAAATACTAAAAAGAGTGCTGAGGTTCTTCATACAAATGTCTCCTTTCATTTTTTGCCCCTGAGAATTAGGCTGGCGCCACAGATGACAGCTATGATGCAGATAACAAGAAAAATGCCATTCCCATCAATATATATTGTAGAAGACTCGCTGATTTGGCTTGACATTGGAGGCGTCAAAATGGAAACTAGTCCCCATATAACCAAACCGATAATCCCCGCAACACAAGTGATGATTCCCAACAACAGCCCCTTGTGACTTTTGAATGATTGTCCGTTTACCGTTTTCTGCTCTGTTTTTTGAATACAATCAGCATCCTCTTTTAACAGATAGTCCAGCGTAACATTGAAATATTCGCTGATTGCTATAAGTTTTTCACTTTCTGGAACAGATAAGCCTCCTTCCCATTTTGATATTGCCTGCCTTGAAACGCCAATTATTTCTGCAAGCTGTTCTTGTGACAGCCCGCTCTTCCGTCTGAGTGTATATATTTTTTCAGACAACATTTGCTTTACCTCCTATCAAAACTATACCGCAATCCTCCATGGCACACTATCAACTACTATTGAAACTTTCGCAACCAGCGGTTGCATTTGAAAAATCATTAAAAATTATCATATAATATTCCCTTGCTTATTGCAAGGATTCAAAATGGGCCGAAACTGCTCCGGCTCATTTCCGAATGAATGATGGATGGATGCTTTAGCAAAATCGACGGAGTTCATACCCAGCAACACTTTTCTTAAAAGGGACTGAGCGTTTGCCCCCTTGCTTTTTTCGCCAACCTATGGTATATATGATTGCAATACCTTTGTTAAGAGGTAAATTTTTACTTAGTCATTAGGAGTTGATTTGTCCTCATGGACCCAGATAGTATGATACTGCTGGCCGTACTGGTGCTGATGGTGGTCATGTCCGGCTACTTTTCTGCCACGGAGACGGCCTTCACCTCCCTCAACCGCATCCGCCTGAAAAGCCGCGCCGAGTCCGGCGACAAAAAGGCGGAAAAAACCCTGGCCCTGGCCGAGGATTACGACAAGCTGCTGTCCACCATTCTCATCGGCAACAACATCGTCAACAACGTGGCCGCCACCCTGTCCACCCTGCTGTTCATCAAGCTGATCAACGAGGAAAGCGGCCCGGCGGTATCCACCATCGTGCTCACCGTAGTGGTGCTGATTTTCGGTGAAATCTCTCCGAAAAGCCTTGCCAAGGAATCCCCCGAGTCCTTCGCCATGTTCTCCGCGCCCCTCCTACGGCTGCTCATGTGGGTGCTCACCCCGCTGAACTTCCTGTTCAGCCAGTGGAAAAAGCTGCTCACCCTCCTCTTTCACAAGGAGAGCGACGAGGGCATCACCGACGAGGAGCTGGTGACCATGGTGACGGAGGCCGAGGACCAGGGCGGCCTGGACCGCGAGGAGAGCCAGCTCATCCGCTCCGCCATCCGCTTTGATGACCTGGAGGCCGGGGACATCCTCACCCCCCGGGTGGACGTGACGGCGGTGGAGGACAGCTCTGAGCTTGGCGACGTGGCCGCGGTATTCGCCGCCGAGGGCTACTCCCGCCTGCCCGTATATCATGAGAGCATCGACGACATTGTGGGCGTGATCCATCAGAAGGACCTGTTCTCCGCCCGCTTCCATGGCCGGGACCAGCTGTCTCCCCTGGTGCGTCCCGTGCTGCACATCACCTCCGGCACCAAAATCGACGACCTGATGCGCCAGTTCCAGCGCACCAAGACCCAGATGGCGGTGGTGGTGGACGAGTACGGCGGCACTGAGGGCATCCTTACCATGGAGGACATTGTGGAGGAGCTGGTGGGCGAGATCTGGGACGAGCACGACGAGGTGGTGGAGCAGTTCCGCAAGCAGCCTGACGGCAGCTACCTCATTTCCTGCTCCGCCGGCCTGGACGACATGTACGACCTGTTTGAGGTCACCGGCGAATGCGACGCCGCCACCGTATCCGGCTGGGTGCTGGAGCAGCTGGGCCGGGTCCCGGAGGTTGGAGACCACTTCGCATGGGAGAATCTGGACGTGACCGTCACCCGCGCCGAGCACCACCGGGTGCTGGAGATCAAAGTGGTGGTCCTGCCCTACCCGGAGACGGACAAGGAAGAATAAATTATGGCCCCCGGCAGGAAGCCGGGGGCCATTTTTATTGCTTTCGCTTTCGCTTCAGGGCGGCCAGCGCCAGCGCCACCCCGGACAGCACGCCCAGCCCGATCCCGGGCGCCAGCCCCGGGGCGGTGTAGCGCAGCTCCACCTCCCGCGCTCCGGCGGGGAGCTCTACGTACAGGAACGTGTCCAGCCAGGTCCCGGTCTCCGCCCTTTTGCCGTCCACATATGCGGCCCAGCCGTTTTCCGCCGGGATGGTGGTGACAACCCCGCCCGCCGCCTCATTCTGGACCGTCAGCCGCACCCGGCCGTTTTTCTCCACGGACGTGACCTGTGTATTGTCAAGCCTCTCCACAGCGGCGTGCAGTCTGTCCTGGTCCATCTCCCACACCTGCCCCAGCCAGCCCCCCGTGCCTGTGTGCCGGACGGTGAGCGTCCATTCCTCGCCCTGGGCGGGCGTACCCAGACCGTGGACCGACGCGGCCTCGCTGGAGCCAAGGGTCAGCACCCGCCTCCCGTTCACCAGCACCTCCCGCAGTCCCCCGGCGGACAAGTCCATATAGAGCGGTTTCCCCGTCCCCGCAAGGCGGAACTCCGTCTCCCCCACCCCGGTATACACCTGGGCGGGTACGGGGGTAAACACCGGCTCACCGGTCCCGGACAGACAGCAGAGCAAGTCGTTCTGCCGCTCAAAGGGCGTTTCGCCGCGCAGTGTTTGATCCATCGCCTCCGGGCATAGCGCCAGGGGAAGCGTGTCCGGGTTCTTCCACAGCGTCAGCCCACCCGCCTGGGCCACCGGCTCATAGCCGGACAGCTCGTCCCGGCTGACCACATACTCCACGCCCAGCAGCGCGTCGGTAACAGGGGTGGAGCCGTAATAGGCGCACCACATCCACGCCTGGGCAAATCCCAGCTCCTTCAGCGTCCGGTTCACATCGTAATTGTACAGGCTGCTGTAGTGAGTGATACCGGGATAACCAAAGGACAGCGGGCTGTTGTGCCCCCGGTCCTCCACCGCGCCCATGCGGTAAAAGCGCCCCCCGGCGTCCTCCTTGGCCGCCTGCGCCAGCTGGGCGTTGGCGTTGTAATACTTCCGATACTCCCAGTAGGAGGCGGAGACAAACTGCCGCTCCAGCCCGCCCAAAACGGTTTTCGCGTTGATTCCCAGCTGGAGTGCCGACAGTGCCGCCAGCGCCAGCGCCACACCGCGCCGCGCCCAAACGCCCCGCTCCACAAAGGCGGACAGCAGCGGCCCGAAGGCCTGTACCGCCAGATACACCAGCACGAAAGAAAACACAAAGGAATACCGGAAGGGGAACCAATTGGGCCGCTGGAACAGGTGCCAGGCCTTGTCCAGCGGAGAGAGCAGCATAGACGCCGTCACCACAGCCAGCAGCGCCCCGTTTGCCAGCCGCTCCCGCCGGGAAAACTCCCGCAGGAAGAAATAGAGCGCCGCCAGCACCAGCGCCGCCGTCCCGCAGAAAATATACGGCGGCGCGTCGTATCCGATGGAATGGAACTGCCCGCCCCGCAGCTGGCGCAGCAGCTCCACCGGACTGCAGGCCAGCAACCCGTCATATTCCGTGTTGCCGCCGCTGAACTTCCCGTTGAACATGGCCAGCAGGGTGGGCAGCCACATCCAGGCCGTCAGCCCCAGAGCGCAGGCCGCCCCGCCAAAAAACCGGGCCAGCACCTTTTTCAGCGCCCCCCAGCCGGGCGTCAGCGTCACCAGCCGGGCACACAAATAGAGCGCGCAGAAAATGCCCACCATATAGGAGATGTACCATGTGGAGAGGAAGCACACCGTCAGCGCCGCGATCAACGGCCCCGCTCCCTTTCCCTCCAAAATGCGCTCCACCGCCAGCAGGATGAGGGGCAGCCAGATCACCCCGTCCAGCCACATGACGCAGATGGCGTAAATGATATTGTAGGACATCAGCGCATAGCACACCGCCCCCAGCAGGCTGGCCCCATTGGACCCCGGAAAGCGTTTTTGCGCAAAAATGGCGAACGACAGCCCCGCCAGCCCGATTTTCAGCACCACCAGGAACATCAGTCCCACAGGCATGGCCTCGTTTGGCACAAACAGGGTGAGAAAGGACAGCGGGCTTGACACATAATAGGAGAACACCCCGATGTAGGAGGTGCCCAGGGCCTTGGACCAGGAGAAAAACAGCTCGCCGCTTTTCAGCGCGCAGAAAAACTCCACATACTGGCTGGACATGTCGGAAATCAGGATGGTCTTATCCCCCCAGGGAGCCATGCCCAGGCCGGCGCAGACCCACAGCATCACACCCACCGGGACGGCAAAGGCCAGCGCGTATACCGCCGCCTCAGACCAGTTCAGACGCTTCGTCATGAGCCTCCCTCCTCCCGCAGGATATAGATCGGCCTCTTTTTGACCTCCAAATAGGCCTTGGCCAGGTACTGCCCCAGGATTCCGATGCTGAACAGCTGGATGCCCGCCAGAAGCAGAATGATGCACACCAGGGACGGCCAGCCGAAGGCGCTGCCGCCCCACAAAAGCTGCCGCACAATGACGAAGATGATGGCGACAAACGCCGCCGCACAGAACACCAGCCCCAGCACCGACGCCACGGCCAGCGGCGCGGTGGAAAAGGCGATGATGCCGTCCAGCGCGTAGATCAGCAGCTTGAAAAAGGACCACTTGCTCTCTCCGCCGGAGCGCTCCACGTTCACCGTCTCCACCCACTTGGTGCGAAAGCCCACCCAGGAGAAGATGCCCTTGGAGAAGCGGTTATACTCCCCCAGGCGCAGAATGGCGTCCACCATCTGCCGCTTCATCAGCCGGAAGTCCCGGGCGCCGTCCACGATCTCCGTTTTGCTCACCCTGTTGATGAGCTTGTAAAACTGCCGCGCGAACCAGGACCGGATGGGCGGCTCCCCCCTCCGGTCCACCCGCCGCACGGCGGCGCAGTCGTATTCGCCGCTCTGCACGATCTCCAGCAGCTCCGGCAGCAGCTCCGGCGGGTCCTGGAGGTCCACATCCATCACCGCCACATAGTCGCCCCTGGCGTGCTCCAGCCCGGCGTACATGGCAGCCTCCTTGCCGAAATTCCGGGAGAAGGACAGCCAGCGCACCCCCGGCTTGTCCTCCGCCAGCGTGCGGAAAAGCTCCAGCGTGCGGTCGGTGGAGCCGTCGTCCACGAATAGGTATTCCACATCCACGCCGTCCAGCGCGCCGCACACCGCCGACGTGCGGGCGTAAAACGCCTCCACCGTGGACTCCTCGTTATAGCAGGGGACGATAATGCTCAAAAGCGCCATCCGTTCTCCCCCTTCATCCAAAAAGTTGGAAATAATTTTATCATATCCGCAGATGCCTGTCAAACTTCCAAAAAGAACCGCTCAAGTTTCCACGCATAGAACCGGACTTTTTTTCACATCCTTCCATCATACGGGCGGGCGCCGGCCTGTCCAAGCATATATGGAAAGAGGTTCACGCCATGAAACGAACTACCGCCCTGGGGCTGGGCCTGGTGATGCTGTGCCTGCTCAGCGCCCCGGCTTACGCCGTCCCCGCGGAGGTCACCGCCCCCTCCGCCATCCTGATGGAGAAAACCACCGGCCGCGTTCTATGTGAGCAGAACGCCACAACCCAGTACGAGCCCGCCTCCGTCACCAAGGTCATGACCCTGCTGCTGGTGATGGAGGCCATCGACAGCGGCCAGCTGGGCTGGGACGATCTGGTCACCGCCTCTCCCCACGCCATCTCCATGGGCGGGTCCCAGATCTGGCTGAAGGAAAACGAACAGCTCTCCGTCCGGGACATGGTGAAGGCGGTGACGGTGGTGTCCGCCAACGACTGCGCCGTGGCCCTGGCTGAGCACATGGCGGGCAGCGAGACCGCCTTTGTGGAGCGCATGAACGCCCGGGCCGCCGAGCTTGGCATGGAGCACACCACGTTTATAAACTGCACCGGCCTGCCCGCCGCGGGGCACCTGACCTGCGCCTATGACATCGCGCTGATGAGCCGGGAGCTGATTTTAAACCATCCCTCCATCCGGGAGTTCACCACCATCTGGATGGACACCCTGCGGGACGGGACCTTCCAGCTGTCCAACACCAACCGGCTGATTTTCTATTACGAGGGGGCCACCGGGCTCAAAACCGGCTTCACCGACACGGCTTTGTACTGCCTGTCTGCCACGGCGGAGCGGGACGGCATGGAGCTGATCGCGGTGGTCATGCACGCCCCCACCTCCAACGACCGGTTTGAGAGCTGCAAAACCCTGCTGAATTACGGCTTTGCCAACTACGCCATCACTCCCATTTACCCTGACCAGGCCATTCCGCCGGTGGAGGTGCTGCTGGGCACCCAGGACACTGTGCAGCCTGTGACGGCCCGTGAGTGCTCTATCCTGCTGGAAAAGAGCAAGACGGGGAACGTGACCACCCAAATGGAGCTGTCTCCCCAGGTGGAGGCCCCGGTGGAGCCGGGCCAGAAGCTGGGCGAGCTGCGGGTGATGGTGGACGGCGAGCAGGTGGATGCCATTGATCTGATTGCCGCTCAGGAGGTGCCCCGGCTGAGCATCGGCGGCATCTTCAAGCGGATGCTCAATTCTCTGTTTTTGCAGGGGAAGTAATCCCCCGCACCCCTGCCGGGGGCGTTACTTTCTGCTCGTGCAGAAAGTAACCAAAGACACGCTTAAGGGGAGAAATCCGGTTCGTGCGGCCCAAAGGTCGGGCCTCACTCTCAGGATTTCTCCCCTTAAGAATCCCCATTACGGGGGACGCCCTATACGAAAAGCAGGCGTGACATTTTCGGCGCGTGGGGCCTTCGACTGGGGTTCCCCTATTTGTGCTGCCGCCGGGATCTGGGTCCTACTGGCTGGCGGGGTCCGCCTTCTGCGCCTGGGTGGTGGGGCGTATGGCGGGTCATGCTTCTTTCACCAGCGCTTCGCCGGCTAGGTAGATGTCTCCTGCGCCAACGGTCAAAATCAAATCACCGGGCCGGGCCAGCCGTTTCAGCTTAGCGGTCACGTCCTCCAGAGTGGGACAGAACACGCTCCCTGGAATCTGCGCCGCCAGGTCGGCGGAGGAAATTCCTATCTCGTTGTCCTCTCGGGCGGCGAAAATTTCCGCCAGCAGCGTTACTGCGGGCCGCTTGAGCACCTCTACAAAGTCGTCAAACAGCTCGTGGGTCCGGGAGTAGGTGTGGGGCTGGAAGGCGCAGATCACACGCTTGAAGTCCAGCGCCGCCGCCGTGTCCAGCAGCGCCGCCAGCTCGCCGGGGTGGTGGGCGTAGTCGTCGCACACCTCCGCGCCGTTGTACATCCCCTTGTACTCAAACCGCCGTCCCGGCAGGCGGAAGTCCCGCATGCCGTCCTCCACCGCTTTCCCCGGCAGGCCCAGGGCAATAGCCGCCGCCGAGGCCGCAATGGCGTTCTTCACATTATGCACGCCGGGTACAGACAGGTCCAAATGGGCGTACTTCTCCCCCTTGTACACCACGTCGAAGGAGCCGAAGCCGTGGGCCATGGACAGGTTCTCCACGTAGACATCCCCCTTCTCAATCCCGAAGGTCATGACGGGCCGGGTTTCCCCCTTGAGGGTAGCCATGGTATTCTCATCCTCGCAGTTGGCCACGATGAGCCCATTTTCCGGCACCTTATCCGCAAAGGCCCGGAAGGAGTGCTCCACATCCTCCAGGTCCTTAAAAAAATCCAGGTGGTCGGCCTCCACGTTCAAGATCACCGCCACCGTGGGATAAAAGGCCAAAAACGAGTTGCAGTATTCGCAGGACTCCAGAATGATGGTATCCCCATGCCCCACCCGGTGGCAGGCCTCCAGCAGGGGCAGGGTGCCGCCGATCATTACCGTGGGGTCCTTTTTCGCCGCCATAAAAATGTGGGTGCACATGGAGGTGGTGGTGGTCTTTCCATGGGTGCCGGAGATGCACAGGGCGTTCTTATAGTCCCGCATGATGGCCCCCCAGGCCTGGGCCCGCTCGAACACCGGGATGCCCGCCGACAGCGCGGCAGCGATTTCCGGGTTTTCGTCATGGACGGCGGCGGTGCGCACCACGCAGTCCGCCCCCTCCACGCTCTCGGGCAGGTGGCCGATACTCACTGGAATGCCCAGCTCCCGCAGATGTAAAACGGTGGCGCTCTCCCGCTGGTCGGAGCCCGTGACCTGCACCCCGGCCCCGTGGAGCACCTCCGCCAGCGAGGCCATGGACACCCCCCCGATGCCCACCAGATGGGCGCGCTTTCCCGGCTGTAAATACTCTCGAATGCTCTTCGTTTCCATATTCATTACCCCATATTTTCAGCGCTGCGGCGCATTTCCACGTTTTTAGCACTTTATTATACATGGTGCGGAGGGAAAATGCAACCTGTAAATCAGTATAAGCGCCTGAATCGGGATTTAGACGGCCGGACGGGTCCTTTGGAGAAAAAAAGGAAAAAACAGCCCGGCGGTTTTCCCTCCGCCGGGCTGTCCGCTTTATCCTTTGTTATCTTTAAAGCACAAACGCACGTCGCCCAGGCCGCTTTTGGCCTCCAGCTTATAGTCGCCCGTTCCCTTATGATTGACCTTGGTTCCCCGTTCGCTGCCATCGACGGTCACGGTCCCCATGCCGGTTTTGGCCTCGTAATCCCACATCTCCTCCACACTGTCCCGGCCGCTGGCCAGGAAGGCCTCCACGGTGCCCGTGCCCGTCTTGAGGTCGAACTCCGCGCCGCTGTAAAACTCCGTGGCGGACAGAATCACATCGCCCAGGCCGCTCTTCAGGTCCACCTCGTCCCAGGTCTCGACGTCATAGCACTCCACGTCGCCCGCGCCTGTTCCTGCCTCCAGCTTTCCCTCCATGCACAGGCCGCTGAAATACACGTCGCCCAGCCCGGTCTTGGCCTGGAGCTCGTTCAGCACCTCCCCGTCGGGCACGGTGATGACCACATCCATCGCGCTGGCGTTGATGCCGAACACGTTCTTGAAGTCCTCCCAGCTTGTGATGTTCACCTGCCCGGACGTGCTGCTGTCCCTGATCCTGAGCACGCCGTTTTTGATCTCCCACTTCAGGCTGTAACCGCCCAAGGTGGTGTCCGAGTTAATATACAGGGTGTAGTCCTCCCCGGCGGTCACCATCACATTGGCAACGCTCACGTCCAGATCAATCTCGGTAAAGGCCTCCAGCCAGCCGTCCTCCATGGTCCAGAAGCCGCTGCCGGACTTCTCCTCAAAATAGGCGACCGGCGGCTCCCCCGTAATGCTGTACTGCACACTGTCCACCTGTTCCACCACTTCTACCTCATCCCCGGTGACAAAGGAGGCCACGTTGCGGCCCACGACGCTGCCCACCAGCGAGGAAAACAGGGCCACCGGGACGGCGATCACCGCCAGCACCGCCGCCACCACGCCGACCAGTACCCACGGCCATTTCTTCTTTTTAGGGGGCGTCCATCTGTTGGCCTGCTCCGATGTGACGTAGCCGCCCTCCACCGCCAAGCGGCAGGACAGCGCCCAGGGATCGCCAAGCTCCTGGACCACCTGGGTCTCCCGCTCCGGCCCGGCCTCCTCGAAGTATTCCGCGTAGTAGCGCAGGATGTCCCGCCGCTCCCGCTCGGGCACCCAGCGGGCCAGCCCCTCCGCCAGCTCAGCCAAATAGGTGATCTTGTCCATGTCCATCCTCCTTCAAAATCCAGTCCACACCATCTCGGAAGCGCACCCACTCCTGCCTCAGCTCGCCCAGGTATCCCTGCCCGGGGGATGTGATGGCGTAATACCTCCGGTTTCGCCCCTGATAGGGCCTGTCGTATACGGTAAGCAGCTGCTCCTTTTGCAGCCGCCGGAGCACCGGATATAAGGTGGACTCCGAAATATCCAGCCGCTCCTTCACCTGCTGGGTGAGGACGTAGCCATAGGCGTCCCCACGGGACAGCACCGCCAGCACGCATCCGTCCAGCAGCTGGGTTCCCATTGCGAAAGCCATGCCACCCCTCCTTTCGAGCAATATTATATTTCATATAACATTATCCTGTCAATATGAGAGGGGCCATTTTCACAAATTCTTAAAAAATGCCAAAAAGCGCTCCCCCCGAAGGAGAGCGCTTAAAAGAGAAGCAGTCTAAAAGTTTCTTTTTTCGCTTCCTTTTTTTTTTTCAAAGAAAAAAGGAAGTCAGTTCATCTGATTGCGCCGGCCGATGTTCATGGTGCCGTCCTGCATGTCGTTGACCCAGTCCAAGCTGCGCCCGGTGCCATGGGCCACGCAGGAGATGGCGTCGTCCGCCACATAGGTCTCAATGCCGGTATGGGATTCAATGAGCTTGTCGAACCCCCACACCAGCGACCCGCCTCCGGTCATAATGATGCCGTTGCTGGAGATGTCCGCCACCAGCTCGGGGGGCGTGCGCTCCAGCACGCTGTGAATGGCCTCCAGAATCCGGGAGCAGGGCTCCTCGAACGCCTCGATCATCTCGCTGGAGGTGACGGAGAACACCCTGGGCAGGCCGGTCATCAGGCAGCGGCCCTTGACCTCCATGGAGATCTCCTCCGGCCTGGGGAACACGCAGCCGATGGTCATTTTCAGCTCCTCCGCCGTCCGGTCGCCGATGAGCACATTGTGCCGCTTGCGGATGTACTTCACCACCGCTTCGCTGAACGCGTCGCCCGCCACCTTGATGGAAGCGGACTCCACAATGCCGGACAGGGAGATCACGGCGATGTCGGCGGTGCCGCCGCCGATGTCCACCACCATGTGCCCGTCAGGCTGGGTAATATCCACCCCCGCGCCGATGGCGGCGGCCAGCGGCTCCTCAATCAGGTACACCCGCCGGGCGCCCGCCTGGATCCCGGCGTCGATCACCGCGCGCTCCTCCACCTCCGTGATGCCGGAGGGCACGCAGATCACCACCCTGGGCTTGAACAGGTGTACCGGAGCCACCTTGCGGATAAACTCCCGCAGCATCCGCTCGGTCATATCATAGTCGGAGATAACCCCGTCCCGCAAAGGGCGGATAGCCACAATGTTGCCCGGCGTCTTGCCCAGCATCTGCTGGGCCTCGGTGCCCACCTTCAGCAGCTTGCCCGAATTCTTGTCCAGCGCCACCACCGACGGCTCCCGCAGCACGATCCCCTTGTCCTTGATATAGACCAGCACGCTGGCGGTACCCAAATCGATGCCAATATCCTTTGCAAACATAGTTTTCACTCCTGTATATATACTGCGCCCGGCCCCATCTGTGGGAAGTCTGCCCGAAAAGCGCTTTGTGTAGTCATTGAAAACCCATTGCGGGTATACTTGTTAATCATACCTGACAATTCCTGATTTTGCAAGCCTTTTTCCCCATTGTATCCCTTAATTTTTCCATAAGGTTTTGTCCCATTTTCCGTCGTTCTCGGGCAAAGACGCTAAAAAGCACGTTCCCTTCCAGGAACGCGCCAAAAGCAGCCACTGCAAAGCCGTTCTCCAGGCTTTGTGGGAAGAGGGGAGAAGGAAACATGCAGAGCTTTCGCCGCAGGCGGAAGCGGAACGGACTTTGTCCCAGCAACACCAAGCCCCCAGCCGTCCTACATCCGCGGCTGGGGGCTTACTTCTGGGTTTGATTGTCCAAGGGCCTGTACCTTCACTTTCTTCCGGACATTCCGGATGGGTTGCGTTGGGGTTCCGCCTGAAACTGTTGTCTTCCTGTCTCCTCAAACAATGGTGGGCTTCAGACTGAATCTGGCTTCCGTCGCTTACTCAAGCGTGTTTGGAACGGGCAAAACTCCGTTTCACTTTGCGTCTCCCAATCGCAGAAAGAGGTTGGTGCGTTCTACGTTAATACATTGGACTCACCTTGTTCCTTTCTGTCTGTATTGTACGATAAGTCCGCTGTTTTGTCAAGTGTTTTTGTGAAACTTTTTCAATTTAATTATACCGGCCCCGCAGTCACGCGGAGCCGGCCATACTCACCAGATGTCCTCCAGATATCCGTCGTTTTCAATGGCCAACCCGTACCAGCTCAGCCCTGTGCCCGCCGCGTCCCCAAAGGTGGAGTGGCGCTGGGCCACCATGCCCCAGGTGTTGTACCAGAACACATAGGTGATGTCCAGATGGCTGGGCAGAATTTCCTCGATAACCACCCGCAGCTGGTCAAACCCCTCCGGGATGCCCGCCACATCGGGAAAATACACCTTCACATAATTCGGCCGGTCCGTCTCCTCCGCCCGGGCATTCAGCCCGCAGCCCTTCAGGGTATCATTAATGGCCTCCGGCGTAAAGCTGTCGCCGCTGATGCGCAGCAGCGCCGCCAGCGCCGCCCGCCGCTGTTCCACCGTGGTGCAAACCGGGCGGTAGGGCAGCAGCGCCTCCACCCGCTCCAAGCCGAACCCCCTGGCGGTGGTCAGGTTCATCTCCCGGGCAGTGTCGTCCAGCTCCACACCCGTCTGGTCCAGCGACGCGCCGTAGGCCGCCAGCTCCCCCCGATTGATGGTTCCGGATCGCAGGTCATACACCCCCAGCGGCCGGAGCAGCGACACCAGATAATCCTCAAACCTCACCGTCACGCGCCTCCCCCTCGTCCGCGCCATTGATCATGGTCAGCGCTCCCAGCACCGGCAGCGTCACGCCATCCACCAGCAAATCCGCCTCCGGCTCCATCAGCCGGCAGTTGGCGACCCCGTCCACACCGTAGATCAGCGAGATCAGCTGCGCCCTTGGCAGCGGCTGGCCCAGCCGCTCCCCATTGAACCAGCCCTCCAGCCGCTGCCGCACCGCCGCCGCCGCCGTGTCAAAGCTTCTGTCCTCCCTGGCCCACAGCTTCACCGATACATTCACCGTCTCCGCCGCAGGCGCCAGCACCTTCACGTCACAGGCGATCTCCCGCACCCGGTCAAAGTGCGCCTGCAGCGCGTCCAGCAGCGCCTGATCCGGCACGCCCCCCTGGGCGGCGGGCACCACATCCACCGTGCCCACCCCCCGGTTCCGGGGTAGCACCGTCACCGCCGCCACCCCGTCAAAGGACATGGCCGCCTGCCGGTAAAAGGCGTTGTTGGCCCCGTTTGCCAGCCGCTGGAAGGTGGCCAGCACCCGCAGGCGCAGCTCCTCGTCGCTCTCCTCATCCTGCCCGTTGGACAGCGCCTCGGGATTCGCGCACGCCACCACCCCCATCGGCGGCAGCGCCATATACACGATGGCGCCCTGACCCACGTTGCCCGCCGCCCCGGCCTCCACCGCCGTCACGGGCACCTCGCAGCACGCCTCCCCCGCCGGAATCATGCCGCCCCGGTCCGTGACAAACCGAAGGCCCCCGGCGGTCATGCACACCGTCCCCTCTGGCACCTCCGTGTCCGTCTCCCTGGACTCGTCCACATAAAACCGCACTGTGCCCACAGCTCGGGTGGCCTTCCGCCGGGTCACCCCCCGCAGCTTGGCGTGCTTGTCCAAATCCTCCCCCTGCGCAGTCTGGGGAAAGCACTGCCGCCGGGTCCACTCCGCTTGAACATACAAGCTGTAGATCTGCGCCGCCACAGCGTAAAACCGCACCGCCAGCTCGCTGCTGCCTCCGGCGGTCTGTCCGGTCTGCGCCTGGAATTCCGAGGCCAGTCCCTGATAAATTTCCTCAAGAGTGATCAAATCTCATCCCTCCAACTGCGCCGTCACCGACAGCTGCTCCCCCTGCCACAGCAGCCCCACCGTCACCATCAGCGCGTCCCGCTCCAGGCGCACCGCCGCGTCCGTCACCGTCACATCCGCCAAATCGTCCAGCGCCTCCACGGCGAACTGCCGCGCCAGCGCTCCCCAGGCCGAGGGCTTCTCCCGCCGCAGCCCCTCCATCCGGCTTCCCAGCTCCGGCAAAAAGGGAAAGCTTCCCCGCCGGGCGGTGAGCCGGAACAGCGTCTCATTCAAAAGGCTCTCTCCGTCCCGCACCACCGCCACGCCGCCGTTCCCATCCGCCACATAATCCCTGTCCTTCAACAGCAGGCTCAATTCACCGCCCCCTAAATCATACCGCCCAATATCATCATCACGATCCTGGTGATCAGCTCCTCCAGCGTCTCCTCTTTCACGTACACCTGGCCCTCCAGCCGCACATTTTCCGCCTCAATCACCGCATCGGACCCCGACTCGACCCTCACCGCATTCCCCTCAAGGCTCAAATTCCCGGCCCGTATGCTCACCGCATCGGGCGCCGTTCCATCCTGCCGCGCCCCCACCACGCAGGGGATCTCCCCCTTGCCCTGGATCACCAACACCCGCTGGCCCACCCTGGGGGTCCACCGGTAGCCCGCCGGGGCGTACACCTGCAAGCCCCGGCGCTCACAATCCAGCAGCGCCGCCGTCTCTCCGCCGCTCATGGTGATGACGCCCACCTGCCCTTCACTTTCCTCCGCGGGCCGCTTATACTGTCCGCTCAGCCACATGATACAAGCCCCCTCATTGTCACGCTGCGCCCGTTCACGGCGCACCCCAAGACCTCTGACCGCGCAAATGCTTCCCCGCTGCCTTCGGCGGCCGCGCCCAATCCTCTTTGCGCCAATCTCAGCCCGCCGTCCGCCACGGCTTTACCTTCTAAATCATCGCGTCCACTTCGCCCAGCACCAGCGTGGTGCTTACTCCCCCGCTCCCGCAGGACACCTCGCTCTGGGCCGCCCGGTACCGCCCGTTGGCCCCACAGCCCCGCAGCTCCACCGACACCAGCTGCCCCGGCCAGGCCAAGAACGCCCCGGCAGCGGCAATCCGCATCCGCACCCGCTCCCGCCGCGCGGCCCGCAGCTGATAGTCGGCGCTGTACCGCATGGCGGCGCTCCCCGTGGTGTTGGGCACGGTGATGATTTTCCTCGCCTGCCCGCCCTGGGCCTGAAACGCCGGGTCCGACACCCACTGGGTCCCCCAGGAGGTCCGCCTGCGCACCGCCACCTGGCTGAGCACTCCATGCCGCTCCTCCCGGTATTCCCATCCGGTCACCGGATCGCAATCCTTGACGCACACTTCCTCCCCGTCCTCCGGCGGGTCCAGCACCAGCCGTCCCATCCGGTCAAACCGGGGCACCACCCCGCCATAGTAGCAGGCGTACCGCCGCACCACGCTCCACTCGCTCTCCCCGCTGGTCACGGTGAACCCGGCCACAGCAGGCAGCCCGCCGCCGCCCACCGTCTCCACCTCATAAGGAGCCACATGGTCCGCCACAATATCCGCCCTCGTGGCCCTCTGATACTCCGCGGGCATGGACTCATTGTCCAGCAGCAGCGCCGCCATCCCCCGTCCGGACAGCTCCAAATAGAGCCCGTCCTTTCCGCAGATCACAGCGTACTCGTCCACCACTCCCGTAAACACCCGCTCCCCTTCCCACTGTGCGTAAAACCGGCAGGCCGCGCCCAGCGCCCTTTCCTGCCCCCGCTCCCACAGGCACCGCAGGAAAAAGCTGTCGCAGGGGGTATCCGTCCCATAGCAGAATTTCCAGCTGACGGCGGTGGGCAGCTCCAACTCACCGCCGTCCCCCAGCCTCACCCAGCACTTCATCATGTAATCCTCACCTTCTGCCCCGGATAAATGAGGTTCGGATTCCGAATGGACGGATTCAGCTCCACAATCCGGCTCAGCGCCACTCCGTAGCGCCTGGACAGCTCCCACAGCGTGTCCCCCCGAACCACCGTATGCCACTGCGCCTCCCCCGTCTCCGCCGCGGCCTCCTCACCCGTCTCACCGAAGGCGGCAGCCCGGGTGGACAGCTTCGTCTTACCCGCGCCCCCCTCCACCTCCCAGAACTCGAAGCGGTAGGCCACATAATCCCGCCTGGGGGCCTGCCTCAGCTCCAGTCCGGCGAACCATGCCGTGGCGGTCATCCACACCGGATGGACCAGCACGCCCGGCGTCTCCTCATAGAACACGGTGGCCAGCTCCTTAAAGGTGTCGTAGGCTCTTTCGCCCACGAACTCCCCCTCTCCTCTGAGCACCCGCCGAGTCTGTCCCAGGCTCTGCAAATAGTGCAGTCCAAAGGGAATTTTGTGGGTGGCCAGCTTCCGCTCAAAGGTGATGGAATACACCCTCGGATTATGTGGCCACACAAAGCCTTTGAACCGCATGGGCGCAAGAATCATACGCTCTCTCCTCTCTCGTCAGAAGAAACTTCACTCCGCCCCACTTCCCCCTGCGGGGAAAGCTCCGCCCGTTCCTTCTGCCTCTCCCCGCAAAACCAAAGGGCGGTTTTGTGCCCCCCTTTTGCGGGCGGCTTTACAAAGGGCCCTTTAATAAATCGTCATCCCGCCGTCATATCTCCAGCTGTCCCGCCGGACGGCCCGGTCCAGCTCCTCTACCGTAAGCGCCGCCGTCCTTCCCGGCTCCTCGGCCCGCGCACTCCGCTCCGCCTGCTGCGCTGGCAGGCCCTGCGCCGCGGGACGGCCGGCCTGAACGGCCTGTCTGTACAGTCCCTCCAGCCCCTGTTCCGCCGATCTCATGCAGCCTGCCGCGGCATCGGCCTCCGCCGCCGTGTCCGCCTGACCCGGCCGGCCGCCCAGCTCCTCCAGCGCCGCGTCCCCGGCCCCCGGCCTCCTCAACGCTACAAACCCATCGGCTCCCATTGCAGCCGCCGCCAGTCCGTCCGTCCAAAGCTCCACCCCATTCTCAGCGGCGCCGCCTTCGCCCCCGCCGTCCGCTCCCGGCGCCTCATCCTGCCTCTGCGCCCAACTCTCCCCCGCCTCCGCCGGAGCCCCCGAATCCTCCTCCAACGCCGACGTCCTCTGACCTGCGCTGATCTTCGTCATTTTCTCCGTCTTAATTTCCGCGGCGGAGGCGGCGGGAACCGCCGCCCCCGCCGCCATCGCCAGCGCGTCCTCCCGCTCCCCGTCGTCGTCCTCATCCTTCAACAGCGCCAGCAGCTCCTCCAGCCGGTCAACCAGCCTCCCCGCCCCCCTTCAGCTTCCGATACCGTTCCCAGTCAAATCCAGGATTCACCGCCCAGCTCTCCCTGGGCGCGCCGCACACCGGGCACGGCTCCCGTTCCGCCCGCTCCCGGCAGGCGGGGCACAGCCGCGCCATCTCCTCCTCCTGATCCAGGGCCAGGTTCAACGCGCACCACAGGTAATCCCGGTCGGTCATCCTCCTCGCCCGTTCCTCCGTCGGCAGAGCGCCAAACAAGCGGAGCACACGCCACTGAAGGCGCTCATAACGCGCGTGCTCCAAGCTTTTTTTCGCCGGGAAATCTCCTCCTCCCCACCCAGCGGCGAGGAATTGCACTCCCGGTTAAACCGTGCCCAGGCATCCGCCAGCCGTGCGATCTCCTCCACCCGCAGCCCGTCCAGCACCGCCTGTCCGCTCTCAAAAACAGCCTTCCCTTTCCGTTCCAGCGCCCGCGCGATGAGGCACGCGTTCCGGCACACCGCCCGCTCCCGGTCGTCCCGCGCCAGCCCATCGCCCTCCCGCCGGGCCTCCAGCACCTCCCAGGCGGACAGCAGCCTCAGCTCCCCCTCATCCACCTTCACCCGGCCGGGCCCGGCCCAAAACCCTCTCTCCATTTACGCCGCCATCTCCATACGGCGTCCGGCCACCAGGGTCAGCTTCTCCACCACCATCCTGCCCAGCTGAGCGTCCTCCTGAATCTCGCTCCACTGACAGTCGGAGTAGATCACCTTCCGGTCCGGCTTGCAGATGACCAGCGAGAAATTCCTCATTTTATAGAAGTCCAGCCCATCGGCAATGGCCTGATCGGTGGCATACAACCGGGTGAGCTGAATCACATAATTCTGCGGCCCCTGCACCGTAGCCACGGGCTCCTCCTCGCCAAACGCCTCGACCGAGTAGGAAGTCCTGGTGGTCTTACAGTGGTAGCTCTGCACCACCGCCACCTTCTGTCCATCCAGCTCCAGCCAGATATCGGAGCTGGTGGGAAACCCCGCCGCGCCCAGCCCCGCGTTGATGCTCATACTCACAAAAAGCCCCTCCTTAAACGGTAATGTGCGCCGACAGCCAGATCTGGTTCAGCCCATGGGCCACCGTAAACGCGAACTCCACCAGACACACCGCAGGATCGGTATCCAGCGCCGACACCCTCACATCCTCATACCCGTCGATGATCTCCCTGGTGACCCGCTTCTCCAGCTCCATCACCACCAGGGAGCGGATGGCCCCCCGGCTCTGCACCGTATTCTTGGCCCGGCCAAACTTCGCCCGCAGCGCGTTCCGAATCCCCGGAATCACCTCATCCACCACCAGAATGGCAGTCAGCTCCCGCCATGTGTTGTCCACCGCGCCGCCGCTCCTGGTCCGGGTGGTTACGCCCCGCACCACATAGCAGGCTCCCGCCAGCGTCTCCAGCGGCGTCACGCCCCCCTGCACCAGCAGGTCGATCTCCCCGTCGTCATAGCCGCGCTCCAGCTCGCCCAGCCCATACAGCTGCGCGCCGCCCAGCGGCAGCGCCGGGTCGCTTCCGCCCGCGACGGCTCCCGCCACCGCCGCGGCGCACATGGCTCCGCCGGAGCCATCCCCGGCCCCCGGCGCCACCAGCACCATCCGCTCGCAATTCAGCCCCTCGGCCCGCTCGATCAGCTTCTCCACACTCTCCCCGGCCCCGCCGCCCACCACGGCGATCCGTTCCCGCCGCGCGGCGGAGCACTCCTGCACCACAGCCTTCAGCGTCTGCTGCACCTTCAAATCGGCGCTGTCGCACACCACCACGCCCACATCCTCAATCCCCGCCGCCACAGCGAACGCCTGATCATAATCCTCCCCAGCCGGAATCCCGTATACCACGCCGGCCCCATTGCGAATGGCCGCCTGGGCCATCCTGCTGAGCACGCAATCGCCCACATCCGCCGCCGCCCGGCTGAAGCTGGTCCACTGGTAGCTCTTCTCCACATCCGCCCGGTCCACAGCCGCCACCACCGCCACATTGCCGCCACCCGCGGCCGCAGCCGTCAGGCTGGACGCCTCGTAGGAGGAATACACCCCCGGTCTCTCATGCCTGGTCACCGCGTTCATTTCAATCTCCCCTTCACTTCAAAGTCCACAAAGGCCCCCGCCTCGTCGTCTATCCGGGCCACCAGCCACGCCCCGCACCGGCAGCTGACCTCTTCCCGGTACAGCCCGTCGGCCTCCAAAAACTCCACCCGGCCCGCCCGGACCTCCAGCGCGGCCAGCCCCGCCGCTCCCCGGCACACCATGCACTCCGTCACGGCCTCCGCCGCCGCCTGACAAGCGCCCTCGCCCCCATCCCTCGGGGCAAACACATCCAGCGCCAGCGTCAGCTCCGCCTCCCGCCCATAAAGCTCCCGCTCCTTCCCGGTCTCCGGGTCCTTCCACACGCCCAGATAATCCTGAAACCCACCGGCCGCGCACACCACCCCGCTGAGGGAAACGGCCACCACCGCCTCCCTCCACCGGCCCGCCCGAGCGCTTTCCATGGCAGTGACCGCGTTCAGCCCGTTCTCCCGCAGCTGCTCCGCCACCGCCTGACGCCACCCGCTCAGCGCCCCGCTCACGGCGCGTTCTCCCCGCATGGCCGCAGCGCCAGCCACAGATGGGTGACCTGGCCGCCCACCCAGATGGGCCGCACCGTCATCACCTCATACTTGGCGCCGCCCCAGTCCAGCCAGCCTCCCGGCCCCAACTGATCCAGCGGCAGCCCCGGCTCCGCCAGCCCCAGGAACCGGTCCTGAGAATAGCTTCCCAGCGCCCCGGCGGCATACTGCCAGTCCGCCTTGGTCATGGGCTGGACAATGGCCATCCCCCGTCCAGCCTCCGTTCCGTCCTCCCTGCGGCACACCATCTCCCGCCCATAGGTTTTGATAACCCACGCAAACGCCTCGGTCAACCGCTCACCCCCCGAAACACAAATCCCTCATCCTTCAAAAAAGGCCCCAGCAGCTCCATCGCCCGCTGAGTCAGCCCGCCTCCGTCTCCGCCGGCCGTTTCCCTGCGCACGGAAATATCCCCCGCCGACAGCGAGGTGACCCCCTCCATCCCCCGGCTTCCCCGCAGCCAGTCCATCACCAGCCACGCCGCCGCCAAAGGATAAGCCCCCTCGCAGTCCTCCGCCGTCAATCCATCCTTCAACCGCCTGTCCAGCGTCCGGCAGGCCGCAGCGCACAGGGTCCGCAGCGTCTCCTCATCCTGCCCCGCGCCGCCCAGCGCCCGCACCAGCTCCATCACCTGCTCCGTCATCCGCCCACGCTCCTAAATCAGAAAGGCCCCGTCCGCAATCTCCTGCGGCACAGCCTCCTCACCATAGCTCAGCTGCACCCTGGGCCCAGCCAGCCTGTCCGCCTTCCCCCGGAACAGCTTGATAAGCCCCAGCAGCTCCTCCTCATCCAGCTTCCCGGCGACCTTTTCCAGCAGCGCGTGTCCGGCCTCCGGCTCCGCGATCCCCGCCAGCCGCACCATCTCATGCCGCAGACCCTTGAGGTATTTCCGCCCCAGCCGCGCCTCATCCTCCAGCCGCCGCCCGGCGCTTTTTATCACCCCGGCCCTTCTCTGGGCCGGGACCGCCACAAAGGACCACTCATAGGCGTCGGCAGCACCCGTCAGCACCCCGTGGCACACCTGCCCATCATACTCCTCCCCCTTCTCATGGGGGCAGGCGTCCAGCTCCTGACCGCACACCGAGCACACAATCTTCTCCACCGCGCATCCTACGCTGACCTCCCGCTTGATCCCGCCGTCGATCTCCGCAATCAGCGCGGCGTTCTCATCGGTGCGCATCATGTAAGCCCACCCCTTCAAAAACCGGCAGGCCCTCCCGTCAACAGTAAGCGTCCCATCTCCGCCCACCACCTCGGCGCGGTAGATCCGGGCCGTCTGCCCCCGGGCTGACCACTGGTGGTCAAACACCCCGGACACTCCCACAAACAAGGGCGCCAGCTCATCCAGCGTCCCATCCTCGAACCGCTCAAAATCCCGGTCAATGTCGTTGTCGCACAGCCGCAGGGCAAAGGTATACACCTCATCCGCCCCCAGCTCCCGCCGGGCCAGCCCATTGATGAGGGCCAGGTCCGATTCCTCCGGCGTCCCGATGCCCTTCACCACCGCGTCCTTACAAATCTCCATCGCCATTTTCCTCCTCCACAGCCCTGGCCTGGGCCCGGTACAGCGCCGCCTTGGCCTCCGACTCCTCGTCCTGAAGGTTCACATCCGCCCAGTCAACCTTCACCCGCTCGTCAAACCCCTTCAGCCTCAGCCAAATCTCGCAGATCCGCTCCACCACCGGCTCCAGGCTCCGCCGGATGGCCGCGATCTCGCTGGTCAGAATATCCGCCTGCTGGCTGCTCATCCGCTCTGTGGACGACCAGCTCAGCCCCAGCAGAAACGGCGGAATCCCCGTCTTAGCCACCAGCTGCTCCAAAATCTGCCTCACCGGCACCTCGCTGTCCAAAACCTGGTTGTCCGCCCCGATGACCCGAATATCCACATCTCCGGCGCATACAAAATCCCGCACAGCTCCGTCCCGCCCCGCCTTCATGGCGGCGGACCACTCCCGCGCCACCTGAGAGCACCGCTCCTGTGCCGGCGCACCATCCTCGCCCCTGCACACCACGGCGAAGCGCACATTGCCCATCCGCTCCCAGTTCTTCCCCGTGGCCTCAAATATCTTCACCAGGATTTCCGCCAAAAACGGCATGGACCGCAGCATGGACACCCCATAGGGCGCCCCCACCTCCGGCTGAAAGGGCGTGAACAGCAGCAGCTCCTGCCGTTCCAGCTCCCGCACGGTCCCATCGCCGTCCCGGACGCACAGGGCAAAGTCCAGCGGACTCTCCCCTTCCCGGATCTCCACGCGGCTCACATCCCCGCACAGCACCGCGGCCACACCGCGCCCATCCGGCGCGGGCACAATCTCCCCCACCGCCCGGCCGCACACGATCATGGAATCCAGGTACTGATCCAGGAAGCTCTGAATCCCCCTCTGCCCCCGTCCCGTCGGCACGGTACGCAAAAACCGGTCCATCTCCTCCTGGGCCCCCGCATCCCGGCAGACCGCCGTCACCCCGCCGCATAGCCGCACCAGCTTGCAGACGGCGGCGTCCACCACCGGCACCGCCTCCCGGACGGCCCGGTACAGCGCGGCCTCACCCCGGCTCAGCGGCACATACCCGTCGATCTGAACAAAGGGATGCCGTCCCGCGTCCCGGAGCTGGGCGGCTGCCGCCGCCCCCCGCCCCTCTTTTTTCCCCGTCAGCAGACCCATATCAGACATTCAGCACCCGGCTGGCGTCCTCAAAAATCTTGGCGTAGCCGGAGATCGTGGTGATGGCTGCCCGCTCCAGCTGCCGGTCGATGATCTTGTCGTACTCCACCATCACATCGCCCGCCTTGACCATCTCCAGCGCGTAATTCCTGTCCAGCCCAATGATCTTACCCGCGGGCACGGCAGAGGTCCGCAGCACCTTGGCTCCCATCGGCGTAATCAGCTTACCCGTACCATGGAAATCCAGCCCCGCCGCGGCGTCCTGCATCTGGCTCAGCCCCAGCAGCTTGGGCATGGTATCCGTCCCTGCCAGCAGCGTATTGAGCTGATAGGGCTCAAAGCTGTTCCAGAACGCCAGCAGATCCTCATAGCTCAGCTCACCGGCAGCCGCCACATTGCCGCTCCTGGCGGCGTTCCCATTGCCGTCTCCGTTCAGAATGACATCAATGGCGTCCTCCAGGTGCATCCGTCCGATCTGCGCGCCGATCTGCCGCAGGGTCACGGAAAACAGATCCAGCTTCTGGAACCGAATGGCCTCATAGGACGCCACCAGCATCCGCCCCCGCTTATGGAGCTTCACCAGGCTGTCCCGCGTCCGCACGGTCGTCTGCGGGATGGCCGCCCCCTCGGCCACCTGCTTGAGCGCCTTCTCATCCTCAGGCACGGAGGTAATGGACCGGTAATCCATCCCCTCGGTCAGCGTCTCGGTGGCCGTGATGTCCGGCAGGATATTGGCCTCCTCCATGCCGACCTTGACCGCCCGGGCAATGTACTCGGGAAACAGCACCGCCGACTGGGCGGTGGAAAAGAATTTGTCCACCAGATCGGACCCCGCGCCCTTCACCCGGATGTCGAACCGCTTGAGCTGCCGCTGATAAGCGTCCAGCCCCTCCAGGGCGGTGCCCCGGTACTGCTCGCTGGGGTCCATTTTCTCCAGCACCTGGGTAAAGGACCTCCCCGCCTCGTGGTACATGCCCTTCTCCAGCTTCAAATTGTCAAATCTCTGCGCCATAACGCACCCCTCCCTTTCGTCCGATCAAAGCCTGATGACGGCGAACTTCCCGTTCTCGTCCTCATCCACCGCCAGCACCAGGCATTTCAGCCCTCCGGCGGCAGCCCTGACGCCGCCCGCGCCGTCACATACCAGCTCCTGCCAGCCCACCGCGGGAGCGCCGCCGGAGCAGCCCACCTTGGCCACGCCTCCAATCTGCACTGCGGCCGCGCCGCCCCGCACGCCGCCCAGCAGCACGCCGCAGAGCGCGCCGCCGTCGGCGCCCGGGCTCACAATACCATTGCCGGTGAGGGTTACCGCCATACTGGGCTGTGCCGCTTCGCCGTCCACCTTGAAGGTGGCGGCCACCTGTCCCACACCCTCGAAGCAAATATCCATCTCCATCTCTCCTCTCGTCGGTATAATTTTATAGAAATTCCCCCATCGGGGCATTTCTCCAAAGCAGCGCGGAGGACCGAGCCCTGCCTTCGGTTGGGCCGCCCCCTCAAAACGCACCCCGCTCCACAAACCTGGCCGCGCTCCCACGCCCAAATTCCAACGCCATCACAAAATACCGGATGTCGTCCATTGCATGGTCGAACTCCTTGCGCACCCGGTCCCGGACCCCATCATCCTCCCAGCAGTACATGCCAAACTCCCTCGCCGCCGCCTCGCACCCTCTGCAAATAACGACCTTCCCGGCCTTCAGCGCCTCCGCCGTCCTCCGAATCCCTTCCAGAACCCGGTTGTCCGCCTTGCGCACCGTCCACCCGTCCCGCCTCAGCGCCTCGATAAAGCTGGCCGCCGACGGGTCCACAATCACCATCTCAACCTCCCTGTCCCCCGCCAGCCGCTCTAAGTCCCGAACATACTCGCCATCCGTTTTCTGCCGCCCCTCTTCCCGCGCGTCGTAGTAATACTCCCGCACTCTGTACCAAATCCCGTCAATTTCTCCCCAAAGTCCGAAGGAAGCAGGATTCCTGGTCCCATAATCACAGGAAACCCGCCACCTGGCAAACGGTCCCACCGGCACGTCCGCCATCTGGTCCGCGTCAAAGAAGTCATACACCAGCCCCTCCGCCGCCGCCCACTCACCCAGCACATACCGCCGGTAAAAGCTCCCCCGGAACATCCTCTCATACCGCTCCCTGACCTTCACCGGCAGCCCCGGATTGTCCTCCATCGTAAATCGCAGATACAGCGCGTTCTTCTCCCCCGCCCTGCAAATCCACTCCTTATAAAACCAATGCTCCGGTCCCGCCGGATTGCAGGAGAACCAGATTCTCCCATCCCTCACCGAGCACCGCGCGCAGGCCTGCTCCACAAAGGACCTGGGCATCAGCGCCGCCTCATCCAGCAGCACCCCCGCCAGCGTCACCCCCTGGATGGAGGCATAGCTCCCCTCATCTCCACCCCCATAGAGGTAAAACACATTTTCCCGTCCCCCGCCCCGGACCACAACCTCGTTCCTGCTGATCGTTTCCTCCCACCGGAACCCCAGTCCCTCCAGCACCGGCCTGACCTGCCCCAGCAGATTTCGCCGCACCCCGTTGATGGACGCCGCGCACAGTCCAAACCGCTCCCTGTGAAAGCGGCTCATCGCCCACAAAAAGAAGGAGACCCCCATCGCAAAGGTCTTGCCCGACCGCACCGCGCCATCGCAGATAACGGCGTCAAACCCGTCTTTTCTCCACCATTCCAGCACCTTTCGCTGCTTATCCGAAAACCTCAGCCTTTTCAGCCCTCATCGCCGTCCCCCGGCCCAAACAGCCCATCCAGGAAGCGCTCCAACTCCCCATCCCTCCGTTCCTCCATCAGCTCCCGCAGCATAGCCAGCACCCGCACCTTGTCCACAAACTTCGCCTCAAAGGTCCCATTGGCGTTCCGCCTCAGCTCCACCACACCGGTGAGGTCCAGCCGGTCCACCAGCTCCACATCCTCCGGCTCCAAAAACGCCAGTTTGACCACATCATTGTTCTTCCACCTTGCCAGCTTCCGCAGATAAGCCACCAGCTCCCGCCTGTCCCTCCGCTCACCCATTTTCTCCTGGGCCTCCATACCAAACCACCTCGCGCCGCCCCGCCGAAACCAGCGTTTCGTTGCCCATCCCGATGCAAGGCGCAAAAAAATTCCCGGAGCAGATTCTGCTCCGGGACCCATCCCACTCTGATTCACTTATGATAATCCGACCCCTCCTGAATTTTAAACGCCCGGTAAATCTGCTCCAGCAGCATAACCCGAGCCAAATGGTGCGGAAACGTCATCGGCGACATGGACAAGGACGCCCACGCCCCCGCCTTGATGGACGGATGCAGCCCATAAGACCCCCCGATCACGAACACCAGATGCTTGGACGCATTGTGGCTCCAGGTGGAAATCATCTGCGCCAGCTCCTCGCTGGAGCGCATCTTCCCCTCAATCGCCAGCGCGATCACGCTGGAATTGGGCGGAATCTTTCCCCGAACAGCGTCCCCCTCCTTCTCCATCGCCGTCAAAATCTCCCCCAGCGACGGATTTTTGGGCAGCTTCTGCTCCGCCAATTCGATGATATTCAATTTGCAGTATCCCTTCAGCCGCTTCACATACTCCGCCGCGGCCTCCTGGTAAAACTTCTCCTTCAGCTTCCCCACACAAATGACCGTAACATCAACCATCGTTCTCACCTCATCGCCGCAAAGCCCGCGCCTCCGCCTTCGGAAAAAACGGCCTTCGCTCCCTCACTCCCTCCCCTCACGCGTCCCACTTCACCGGGCCCGCGCGAAGGTCCCCTCTTACACCTCAAACCAATCTGTCGCCTCACCTCTGGGCGCGGCAGCCAGCTCCACATCCCGCCCGTCCCGCAGCCCCAGCTCTCCCAGCGCCTTCTTTGCCGCCTCCAGCGCCAGTCCGGGCAGATTGTTCTCCTGAGACAGATGGGCCAATATCACCCGTCGCGCCCCCTGCGACCCCGCCCAGGCGGCCAGCTGCCCGCCCATCTCATTGGACAGATGCCCCCGGTCCCCCCGGATGCGGTTCTGAAGATGAACAGGATACGGCCCCATCCTCAGCATATCCGGGTCATAGTTGAACTCCCCGATGAGGGTATGCGCCCCCCTGACCCCCTCCCGGGCCTCCGGCGTCACAAAGCCGGTATCGGTACAAAGCGCCAGCTTCCGCGCCCCGTCCGTCACCGAAAAACCGCACGGGCAGGCCGCGTCATGGCTGGTGGCAAAGGTCCCGACCTCCAGCCCCTCCACCGCGAACCTCTGTCCCGGCTCAAACACCCGGAAGCGCTCCACCAGCCCGCTCCACCTTCCGCACAGCTCGCGCGCCGTCTCTTCCGCGGTAAACAGCGGCGCTCCCATCTGCCTGCACAGCACCGGCAGCGCCGCAACATGGTCGGTATGCTCATGGGTAATCAGCACACCGGAGATATGCCGCAGCTCCACCCCCAGCGCCTTCAGCCCCTGAGAGATCCGTCTAGCGGAAATCCCCGCGTCGATGAGAATATGTATCCGTCCGTCGCTCACCACCGTGCAGTTCCCCGACGACCCGCTGGCCAGCGTCGCCACTCTCAGCATATCAAATTCCCTCCGAAATCTCTCCGCCGCAAGGTCCGCTCAATTCCGTTTCCGCCCTCAGCAAAAACTCCATTCGCTCCCCCGCGCCTTCTCTCCCCGCTCAGCCCGCTCCGCCGGACTTGCGCGGGGGCGCCATTTTTCCCGCCAGCTCCACAAACAAGCCGGAAAGGGCCACGCCCTTTCCGGCGAAAAAGCTTATTTACACCCGGCAAGCGTCCTAACCCACCGCAGAGACCTTCCCCTGCTCCGGATCCGGCACCTCCACCGCCCGAATATCCGCGCCGATCCCGGACAGCTTGCCGATGATGTCCTCATACCCGCGCTCAATATGCTTCACATTGGAGATCTCACTGGTCCCCTGGGCCGCCAGCCCGGCAACGATCATCGCCGCCCCGGCCCTCAGATCACAGGCCTCCACCGGCGCGCCGGTGAGCTTTTCCACGCCCTCAATGATGGCGATCTTCCCATCCACCTGGATTTTGGCCCCCAGCCGCCTGAATTCCTCCGTATAGCGGTACCGGTTGTCCCAAACCCCCTCGGTGATCACACTGGTCCCCTTGGCCAGACACAGCACCGCCGCGATCTGCGGATGCATGTCGGTGGGGAACCCAGGGTAAAACATCGTCTTGATGTTCGTCCTCTGCAGCGGTCCATGGCGCCTCACGATGAGGCTGTCCCCATCCTCCTCCACCTCGGCGCCCATCTCCACCAGCTTGGCGGTGATGCACTCCAAATGCTTTGGAATAATGTTGCAGATCCGGACCTCGCCCCCGGCGGCGGCCACTGCGGCCATATAGGTTCCCGCCTCAATCTGGTCGGGAATAATGGAGTATTCCCCGCCCCGCAGCTTTTCCACACCCCGAATCTTGATGACGTCGGTGCCCGCTCCGGTGACCTCGGCGCCCATGGAGTTAAGGAAGTTGGCCAAATCCACAATATGGGGCTCCTTCGCCGTATTTTCAATAATGGTGGTCCCCTCCGCCAGCACCGCAGCCAGCATCAGGTTCATGGTGGCCCCCACGCTGGCCACATCCAGGTAGATCTGGCTGCCCTTCATGCGCCCGCCCTGGGCCTTGGCGCACATATAGCCCTTTTCCACCTCGACCTCGGCCCCCAGCGCGGCCAGCCCCTTCAAGTGCTGGTCAATGGGCCGGCTGCCAAAATCGCACCCGCCGGGCAGGGGCACCTCCGCCTCGCCAAACCGCCCCAGCATGGCCCCCAACAGATAATAGCTGGCCCGCAGCTTCCGTCCCGCCTCATAGGGCACGGTCATGCACCGGGCCCCGGCGCAGTCCACCTCCACCGTGGTCCGGTTGATCATACGCACGCTTGCGCCCAAATCGCGCAGGATATTCAGAAGCAGGTCCACATCGCTGATATTGGGAATATTTTCAATGCGGCAGGGCCCCTCCACCAGCAGCGCGGCGGGGATAATACCAACAGCGGCGTTCTTCGCTCCGCTGATTTCAACTTTACCATACAGCGGGCGCCCGCCGTGAATCACATATTTTTTCAAATCAGCACCTCTGACTCCCGGCCATACCGGTTTAATCGTAAAAGAGGGACAGCCCCTCCAAAGCACCACAAATAAGCGGGACCCCCGCAAAGCCGTCCTCCGGCTTCATGGGGAGAGGAGGCACAACGCAGCGGACGGGCTTTCCCCGCAAGGGGAAGCGAGTAAGCGCAGCTTGTACCATCGGCGCGGCTCTACCATGCAGGCGCAGGGAGCCAGACTCCCACCGACCCATTATAACACCCTGGATAAGTAAAGGCAACCAAAACTTTCATCTTTCCCGTCCTCTCCCTTCTTTTCTCCCAACCGACCATATTTTGCCCCGCCGTGACCCAGATATTCCGGGAAAATTGTGAATTTTCTGCGATACCCCTTGCAAAATCCAAACGGCTGTATTATAGTATCGTTAGCACTCGAATCAAAAGAGTGCTAAACATCGTTTTCAAAAATTCTAATATACAACGAGGTGCACAAAATCATGGCAAAAAAGCAGTTCAAAGCGGAATCCAAGCGGCTGATGGACCTGATGATCAACTCCATCTACACCCACAAGGAGATTTTCCTCCGGGAGATCATCTCCAACGCCAGCGACGCCATCGACAAGCTGGCCTACCTCTCCCTCACCGACGACACGGTGAAGGCCAGGCGCGGCGACCTGCGCATCACCGTCACCCCGGACAAGGAGGCCCGCACCCTGACGGTGTCCGACAACGGCGTGGGCATGAGCGAGGACGAGCTGGAGAAAAACCTGGGCACCATCGCAAGGAGCGGTTCCCTCCAATTCAAGGCGGACATGGAGAAGGACAACGCCGCGGACATCATCGGCCAGTTTGGCGTAGGCTTCTACTCCGCCTTCATGGTGGCCGACGAGGTAACGGTCATCACCCGCCGCCACGGCGAGGACGCGGCCCACTGCTGGAAATCCTCCGGCGCGGACGGCTACACCGTCACCCAGTGCGAAAAGGCGGCCCCCGGCACCGACGTCATCATGCACCTCAAGCCCGACACCGAGGACGAGAACTACAGCGAATATCTGGAAACCAACCGCCTTCAATCTCTTATCAAAAAGTATTCCGACTATATCCGCCACCCCATCCGCATGGAGGTGGAGGACTACCGCCAGAAGGAGAAGCCGGAGGACGCCGGCGACGACTACAAGCCCGAGTGGGAGACGGTGGTGGAGGAAAAGACCATCAACTCCATGGTCCCCCTGTGGCAGCGCCCCCGCTCCAAGGTGAAGCAGGAGGAATACGACGGCTTCTACCAGGAGAAGTTCAACGACTGGCAGCCTCCCCTGGCCACCGTCACCACCTCCTCCGAGGGTACCGTGACCTTCAAGGCGCTGCTGTTCGTCCCCTCCGCCCCCCCCTACGACTTCTACACCCGTGAATACGAAAAGGGCCTCCAGCTCTATTCCTCCGGCGTTCTGATCATGGACAAGTGCGCCGACCTGCTCCCCGACTGCTTCCGCTTTGTCAAGGGCGTGGTGGACTCCCCCGATTTCTCCCTAAACATCTCCCGCGAAATGCTCCAGCACGACCGCCAGCTGAAGATCATCGCCACCGCCCTGGAGAAGAAGATCAAAAACGAGCTGGTCAAGCTGATGAAGGACGACCGGGAGAAATACGAGAAATTCTGGTCCGCCTTCGGCCGCCAGCTCAAGTACAGCGTGGTGGACAACTACGGCGCGAAGAAGGAGCTTCTCCAGGACCTGCTCCTGTTCACCACCTCCAAGGAGTCCAAGCTAGCCAGCCTGTCCGAGTACGTGGAGCGCATGGCCGAGGGGCAGGAGTTTATTTACTACGTCTGCGCCGATACCAAGGAGCAGGCCGCCCGCCTGCCCCAGGTGGAGCGTGTCGCCGACAAGGGCTGGGAGATCCTCTACCTGACGGAGGAGGTGGACGAATTCGTCATGCAGGCGCTGGCCGAGGTGTCCGGCAAGAAGCTGAAATCGGTGTCCGACCCGGACGCCCTGCCCGAGACCGACGAGGAAAAGGCGGAGCAGGAGAAGCAGTCCGAGGAGAGCAGGCCCGTGCTGGACTTCGTCAAGGAGACCCTGGGCGAGCGCATCAAGGAGGCCCGCATCTCCAAGATTCTCAAGACGGCCCCCGTGTGCATGACGGCGGACGGCCCCATGTCCCTGGAGATGGAAAAGTATTTCTCCAAGATGGAGGGCGCCTCCCCCATGGGCGCCATGAAGGCCGAGCGCGTCCTGGAGCTGAACCCCGCCTCCTCCGCCTTTGCCGCCCTGAAAGGGGCCTTGGATGGAGACGACAAGGACCGCGCCGCCAAGTATGCCGAGGTCCTCTACCACCAGGCCCTTCTCATCGCGGGCCTGCCCATCGACGACCCCGCCGCCTACACCGAGCTGGTCTGCTCCCTCATGGACTAAACCGCCGTCAAATCCGTTTCCAAAGTCCAAAAGAGGGCTGAACCCTTTGGGTTCAGCCCTCTTTTCCGCGTGTCAAAAGGCACACGGTCTCCACATGTGTCGTCACTATGATGGGAACATGTTGTATCTGCCTTGTCAGTAGGATGGGAACACAAACCGGCAGCCTGCTTTGCGGCCTTGCTGTTCTTGCGGGGCGGCTTAAAGTTTGCTCCGTCCATGCGACTTTGAAAACCCGTCTTGTAAATGAATGTCAGCTTGGCCGGGTCTTTGCGGCCTTCTTCATCATACCCCCCAACGATCACTTT
>CAJULJ010000026.1 GCA_910587395.1 uncultured Oscillospiraceae bacterium
AACCGGAGTCGAACCACACGTCCATGATGTCGTTTTCCTTGGAGAAGTGGTTCTTACCACACTTGGGGCACTTAAATCCGGCGGGGACCAGCTCCTCAGCGGTTTTGTCGAACCAGATATTGGAGCCGTGCTCCCGGAAGAGGTCGGCCACGTGGGCGATGGTCTCGGGGGTGACGATGGCCTCGCCGCAGTCATCACAGTAGAACACGGGGATAGGCACGCCCCACACCCGCTGGCGGGAAATGCACCAGTCGTTGCGCTCGGTAATCATAGACACCATGCGCTCCTTGCCCCAGGCGGGGTGCCAAGAGATGCCGTCACAGGCCTTGACGGCCTGGTCCTTGATGGCGTCCACAGAGCAGAACCACTGTTCAGTGGCCCGGTAGATGATGGGGTGCTTGCACCGCCAGCAATGGGGGTAGGAGTGGGTGATCTGGGCCTTAGCCAGCAGGAAGCCCTCGTTTTCCAGGTCGGCCACCACCATGTCGTTGCCCTTGGCGTAGAACTGGCCGTTATACCGCGCGTCGGTCATCACGCCCTTGGCGTTGACGGGCACGGGCACGCCGATGTTGGTCAACCCCGCGTCGTCGTAGCGCTTGCACACCTCGAAGTCCTCCGCGCCGAAGCCGGGGGCGGTGTGGACGCACCCGGTACCGGCGTCCAGCGTGACATGGTCTCCGTTGAGAATGACGGAATCCTGGTCCAGCAGGGGATGCCTGGTCACCATCAGCTCGAAGTCGGAGCCCTTCAGCGTCGCCAGCACCTTGCAGTCGTCGAAATTGATGCCCACCTGCTTGCACACGCCCTCGGCCAGCTCCTTGGCCATGACGTAGACCTCGCCAATGGGGGCTTGGAAGAGCACATAGTCAAATTCGGCGTTCAGGGAGATGGCCGTGTTGCCGGGGATGGTCCAGGGGGTGGTGGTCCAGATCACGAAGAACAGCTTGGACAGGTCGCAGTACTGCCCCAGCTTGCCCTTGTCGTCCTTCACGGGGAACTTGACGAAAATAGTGGTGCAGGGGTCGTCCTGATAGTCGATTTCAGCCTCGGCCAGGGCGGTCTGGTCGTGGGGGCACCAGTAAACGGACTTCATGCCCTTATAGATGAGGCCCTTCTCGGCCATCTTGCCGAACACCTCGATCTGACGGGCCTCGAACTCGGGCAGGAGCGTGATATAGGGATTCTCCCACTCGCCGATGACGCCCAAACGCTGGAACTGCTCGGTCATCCGGCCGATATACTGGGTGGCGAACTCCCGGCACTTGTCCCGGAACTGGGTAGTGGACATCTCATTGCGCTTGACGTTTTTGTCCTTGAGCACGGCGGTCTCGATGGGCAGGCCGTGGGTATCCCAGCCGGGGACGTAGGGGGCCTGGAAGCCCGTCATATTCTTGTACTTGACGATGATATCTTTGAGGATCTTGTTCATGGCGGTGCCGATGTGGATATTGCCGTTGGCATACGGGGGGCCGTCGTGGAGGACGAACTTGGGCTTGCCCGTGTTCTTGTCCATCAGCTTGTGGTAAGTGATTTTGGTCCATTCGCCGTTGAGCATCTCTGGCTCCCGCTTGGGCAGTCCCGCGCGCATGGCAAAATCGGTCTGGGGCAGGTGGACGGTTTTGTTGTAGTCCATAATTGGGATTCCTCCTAAATAGAATATGATTTATTTGCGGTCGTCGCTGCGGCCCAGCAGATAGTCGGTGGTGACATCATAATAGTCTGCCATCCGGCACAGTACAGAGGCCGTTGGTTCACGTTTCCCCTGTTCATAATGGCAATACGCGCTCATGCTAATGTCCAACGAAACGGCAACCTGTTCTTGCCGGGCGTTTCTTTCCTTCCGAAGCTCTTTCAATCTTTCTGCTAACTTCATAATAACCCCCTTGACAAGGCTTGCTCGAAGCATTATAATTGAACTAGTCCAAATGAAAAATTACAGGGGCGTGCATAACATGGATATGACAAATATATTTGACTCGTTGATGCAGGCTATTGATGAACATTCTTTCCCATATGTTTCCCCAAAAGGGGAGTATCAACGGGAGGTGCATCGTGCGGAACAGCATCTGGAATGGCTGGAGGAGCACTTGAACGAGGAGGAAAAGGCCCATTTGGAGGGATTTCGGAACGCGGAACTGAGCCTTTCCACCATGGAGTGCGAAGCGTCAATCAAAATTGCCCTGGCCGTTGGGATTCGTTTTGCTCTTCCAAGCTAAATAAAAACGCCCATGTCCCCGAAAGGAGACAAAGGCGTCGTAAAACCTCTGCGGTACCACTCCCGTTCCGTACAGTGTACGGCACTCGTGCGTCCTGTAACGGGGACACCCGGCGGAATCTACTTGCAAAAAGCGTTCGGTCCGCGGCTCCCAGGTGATGTTCGCCGGGTCCGCCCCGCCGCCCTCGCACCATACGGGCGGCTCTCTGAGAGGTTCCACAACCGGTTACTCGTCCTGTTCAAAGCCTTTGTTGATATAGCGTCTGTTCTTGTGGAACGGACGCTATTTATATTATAGGCGCAAGGGGGATTTGTCAACCGTTTTTCTGAGAAAAACTATACAAAAACCGCACGGCGAGTATAGATTCCCCTTGCCAGGGGAGGGGCGCCCTCCGGGGGGTTACTTTCTCTCACGCGAGAGAAAGTAACCAAAGAGCGCGCATAGGGGGGTACCCCCTATGTACCCCCTTTTTACGGGAGAGCCCTATACGTTACTGGTCTGGTACACTTCCGGCGCGTGGGGCTTTCGACGCAGATGCTTCCATTTGTGCTGCCGCCGGTGTCTGGTCATTGGAATCAGCTGCGCCTACCGTACTGCGCCTGGGGGGGGGTGGACCGTTCGGTGCGGAGGCGTATCTTTATCTGCGCTTGCCGAGAAAGGCGTGCCAGCCGCTCCGTTCTAGGTGCTTTGCGATGGCGAAGCCATTGGCTTCCATTGCGGCGCGTACCTCATCCTGCCGCCCATCGATAATGCCGGAGGTCAGAAACACCCCATTCGGGGGCATAAACTCTCCCGCCTTTGCCGACAGCGGGATAATAACATCCGCCACAATATTAGCCAGCACAACCTGGTTCTGTCCTGGTTCCAGCTTTGCGGCCAGCTTTTTGTCGCTGAGCACATCCCCGGCGTACACGCTCAAGCGGTCCAGCCCGATGCCGTTCAGCGCGGCATTTTCAAAGGCCACATCCGCCGCCTTGGGGTCGATATCCACCCCCACGGCTCGGGAGGCCCCCAGCGCCAGCGCCGCGATAGCTAGAATCCCTGACCCGCAGCCCAAATCCAGCACCTTGTCCCCAGGCCGAAGCACCTCTTCCAGCAATTCCAAGCACAGCTGAGTAGTAGGATGCGCCCCAGTGCCAAAGGTCAGTCCAGGGTTGAGGTACAGCGGCACGCGCCCGTCCGGGACAGGCTCACCCCGCATCCAGTCCGGGACAATGTGAATACGCATTCCCACCGGAATCGGCTGATAATACTTCTGCCAGGAGGTGGCCCAATCCTCTTCCCGCAGGGAGACGGTCTGAGGCTCATACTCCTCCAGCCCTACCAAGTATTGGCGCAGCTGCTTCTGCCCTTCCTCATTGTCCGGCACATAGAACTTCACCCGGCTGGCCCCCTTCATGCGCTGGGCCAACCCCTCATCCACATAGTCCCAATACTGCCGGTTCTGTTCCAGAAAGCGGAGAAAATCCCCCTCTTCCTCCACCACCAGCCCGGTCATACCGTTGGCGGTGAGGGTATCGCACACCTGGTCCAGCCGTTCCGCCGGAACGGGGACCGTCACCTCCAGCCACAGTTCACTCATTAGGCATCCTCCCTCAAAAATTCCAAAACCGCCCGGTTAAAGGGTCCATACTGTTTATTTGCGATAAAATGGTCCCCCTCGATCGTGACCAGCCGCCCCTTTGGCAGGCTGTCCGCAATCAGCCGGGAGTGAGCGGCTTTTATCATGTCCTTACTGCCCACAACAACCAGCACGGGCATAGCAAGCGCCGCCAGCTCCTTGGCGTCAATGTGCGGCTCGTTCACCATCAGCCCCAGCATTTCCGCATTGGCCTGCGCTTTTGGAGCCTTGAATAAAGAGGCCGTCTTATACCCCAGTACAATGGGGATTTGCACCGAGGCTTTCACCCCGGACGGGTCCAAATTGGCCCCGTTGAGCACCAGCCGTCCCACCCGCTCAGGATGCCGCAGGGCAAAGGTGAGCGCGATGTTGCCCCCATCGCTGAAGCCCAAAATATGGGCCTTTTCAATGCCTTGCCCGTTCATAAATCCCAGCAGGTCGTCCGCGAACTGGGAAATAGTGAATGGGGCCGTCCCCCGGGGCGACTGCCCATGCCCCCGGGTATCGACGGCGTACACGGCAAAATACCGGGCGAACTCGTCCACCTGGTGGACGAAATAATCCCCGCTCTCTCCGTTGCCGTGGAGCAGGAGCAGGGGAGCGCCCGCCCCCTTTTTGATGTAGTGGAGCTCGATGTCCATAGTTACCTCATTTGACCTTGATCTGTTTCACGCTGTCCAGCCGGATCAGCTTTTCGCATTCGCTCTTTTTACCCTCATTGACCAGCACCAGCGCCCAGTCCTCGTCCGCGTCCAAGATCTTGCACTCCTTGCCCAACAGATCCCCGTCGCCGGCTTCCACTGTGAGGGTGACGGTTTTCCCCACCTGTTTTCTCATCTGCTCCCCCAGGCCCTCCACCCGGCCGGGGCCGATGCCGTTGTCCCGCAAAATGCGCTCTAGGCGGTTCACCTTGCCGTACAGGGCGAGACACAGGACAAACGCAATCATCCCAAAGTATTCCATGGCCCCGCCCTCCTCAATTCAGCTCCAGGGGGGAGCGGCGGGCCGCCTCCCCGTTCTTGAGGAAGGTAATGGTACTGATGGCGGACAGGGGGATCAGCCGCACCTCATTCTTTTGCGGCTTCCTTTTGTTCACTACCACCTCTACGTTGGCCCAGGCCCCGTCAAAATCCTGAATGACGCACCACTCGTGGACGACGGGCATTCCGTCGCCCTCGTAGAAGGTCAGCTTGACCCGCTTCCCTTGGGCCTGCTTCAGCAGCCGGGTCACTGTGGGCGCGGCGGGCTTCCCCTTCTCGTCCACCCCGTCCTGCAAAAGATAGTCGCAGCTGACCTCTAAAATCTGCGCCATGCGCACGATTTTTTCTGTCTCCGGATAGGCCGCGTCCGACTCCCAGCGGCTCACCGCCTGCCGGGTCACGTTCAGCTGCTCGGCCAGCTGTTCCTGGGTCAGGTTTTTGGCCCGCCGGGCCTCCGCCAATTTGTTTCCTAAGCTCATGGTATCACCTCGTTGTTAGTTCGGGGGAGTGTCCCCCTGGATACCCCCAGCTTAGCAAACCCGCCGGGTTTGACCAGCATTTTCTTGTTTCCTAATGTAACGTTTGGGTTTCTTTTCGGGATTCCGTCCCTTGGGGACCCTTCGGGGACCTACTTTCTGCTTGTGCAGAAAGTAGGCAAAGACACACTTAGGGGGCATCCCGCCGGTTCGGCTTCGAGCGCCAAGGGCGCGCGCTCTCGCTCACAGGCGGGCTTCCCCCTAAGAAACCCCTGGTTTTACGGGAGAGGCCTATACGGAAAGCGAATGATGGCCCTTCCGGCGCGTGGGGCTTTCGACGCGGGGCGCCCTGATTTGTGCTGCCGCTTGTGGTTGGATTTGTTTTGTTTTTGCGGTCCGCGGGGCTGCGCCTGGGTGGGTGGGCCGTTCGGCGCGGGGGTGGTGAATTAGGCGCCGGTTCGTGCGGTGAGCTCTTTTAGCGTTACTTCGTAGGCTTCCCGTTCGTAGGGCAGGATGGGGAGGGATTCGGGCAGTTCCCATTCTTTTGCGGCAAAGATGCGTTTAATCAGGAAATCAACAAAATCCGGATTTTTTACCAGCACCGGACCGGTGATATGCGTGGCAAACACATTGCCGGACGCATATCCCTCCGGGCCTTTTTCTTCCTCATTGCCAAAACCGAGGCTCAGCTTGTCAAACAGAGCATGCGCGTCCTCGGTCACGGAGCACTTGTTCATGAATCCCACCACGGGGCTTTCCCACAGGGAAGTATGGGCGATCACATCCTCTGGGGTGCGCTGGTCTGTTTCCACGGTGGCGAAGTCCGCCAACCTCAGGCCGGGCCACGTCTTGCCTGCGGCGTCGATCATGGACAGGCCCAGCATTTCCATGGCGTTTCCGGTGAACAGCACGACGGCCCCCCGGTCCACAGCGGTTTTGAATGCCGCCCTGTGGGCGGACAGGGCTGTGAGCGCCGCTTTTTGGGTCCGCTCCGTTCCCGCGCCCATGTAGATAAAGCCGGTATGTTCAAAGTCCGGCTCATCCTCAAACAGCGCGGTTTTTACGGTAACGGTCACCCCCATCGCCTCCAGATGGCGGCGGAGGACCATCACATTGGCATACTCCCCGTACAGCGACATGCAGTCGGGATAAAGGTGTAAAATGGTCAATTCCATAATAGTTCCCTCCTCTAGTCCCGCTCTGTATGGGCAAGCAGCTTGTCCCGGTCGGAAAAGCAGGTGACGACATAGACGTCCTCGTCCCCGTTCTCCTTCAAATACTCCGCCGCTGTCCGGATGTCCTCGCCCACCTCGATTTTATCCGCCGGAACACGGCTGTACTTGAACCGTACCGCCAGATCGTTGCAGTATTTCCCGTACAGCATCACCCTGCGTACATGCTCACAGTTGAGCCGGTCAAAGTCGATGTCCCACAGCCAGCTGGTCTCGCCGGTGAAATACTTCCGGCTGATGGCGTCCACAATCACCAGCACCGTGCAGGGCTTGTCCGTGTCGGCGATATAACCAAGATTGGTATCATAAGCCACCGAGTTTTCGTGCTTGGAGGTCAGCAGGGTGCCCTTATGCTGTCCCAAGCAGAAGGTGACCATGCGGCCGTTTTTCAGCATATAGTTGTTGATGACGCCGGCCATCGTCCCCTCATCCGCCCCGGCCAGGGAGCACACAGACCAGGCCGCCAGAATGTTATACACGTTGTAAATACTCTTGAAGGCCAGGGAAATCTCGGTTTTTCCGTTGATGGTCAATCTGCCCTCTTTCAGGTCCAGCCCGGTGACGGCAAAGTCGGCTTCATGCCGCTTGTGCCCGCAGGAGGGGCATGAATAGTGCCCAATATGTGCGTAGTGATAGCAGGAATACTCCATCCGCCCCTTGCACACGGGGCACCGGGCGCCGTCGTGGTACACGCCGCGATGCTCCTTGGTGCTGGCCGGGCACTCGTCCAGCCCAAACCATTTGACACGGTCCGGGCTGTGGTCCTTGGCGAAGCAGGACACCAGCGGGTCGTCCGCGTTAAGCACCAGCGTCGTCTCCGGAGATATTGCGGGCTTGATGGCGTCATACACCCACTCCGGATGGCCGTTGCGGGTAAGCTGGTCCCGGTACAGGTTGGTAATGACGAAATGGGTGGGGTGGAACCAGCGGAAGGTGTGGCGGGCATAGCGCTCGTCGCTTTCCAGCAGCAGCACGTCGCCCCTCATTTTCCCTCCAAGAGAACAATTGGATAAAATGAGGGTGGTCACGCCCTCGATCTGGTTGGAGCCCTCTTTGTTATATACCACCGCTTTCCCGTCCGCCCCAAGAATGGCGGCGATCATCTCCACGGTGGAGGTCTTGCCGTTGGAGCCGGTGACGGCGATGATGTGGGCGGGCAGTTTCACCCGCCCCAGCACGTCGGGGCACACCTTCAGGGCGAACTGCCCCGGCAGGGAGCTGCCCTTGCCCACCAGCCCGCCGACGAACCGCAGAACCTTGCATATGATAACAGCCAGGATCAATTTCATAAGCCTAACGTCCTCTCCTCTATTTGCTCTGTCCGCCTGATCTCACGCCACTCGTCCTCCAGGATGGCCATGAGAATATCGTCACCATAGGATGCCCCGTCCAGGACCGCCTCCCGGCGGACACCCTCGCGCCGGAAGCCCGCCTTCTCATAAACTCGAACCGCCCGTGGATTGAAGGAAAACACGTCCAGCTCCAGCCGGTGGAGTCCAAGCCGTTCAAAGGCAAAATCCCGGGTCATCCGCACCGCCCAGGAGCCGATTCCCCTCCCGCAGATGTCCGAGCGGAACAGGGCGATGCGGAAATTGCCGCACCGGGTTTTCCAGTCGATCTCATTGACAACGCTCTCGCCCAGGATGCGCCCATCCGGGCCGATGATGAGGAAATCGGCCCGGTCCTCCGCCTCCAGACAGCGGTGAAAATGGGCCAGCACCTCCTCGCGGGTGAAATCGGACCTGCTTCCCGTCAGCCGGTCCACCTCCGGGTCCACGCCGAAGCCCGCGTTCCAATACGCCTGCCCGTCCGATTCACGGATAGGCCGGAGGGTATAGCCGTCCTTCTCCCAACTCTGCTCCATGTTTTTCATGCCCCGTCCCTCTGTTTTTCCAAATGGATCATCAGCGCCGTCACATCCGCCGGGGACACGCCGGACACCCGGGACGCCTGCCCCAGGTTCAGCGGACGGATTTTGTCCAGCTTCTGCCTTGCCTCCAGCCGCAGGCCCTGTATGCCCAGATAGTCCACATCCGGGGGAATGGGCCTGTCCTCCAGCCTGCGCATCTCCTCCACCTGGCGGTTCTGGCGGTCGATGTAGCCCTGATATTTCACGGAAATCTCCACCTGTTCCCTGATTTCCGGGGACAGGGCGGGCCGTTCTGGATCAAAGGCTTTTAAATCCTCATAGCTCACCCGGGGCCGGCGGAGCAGGTCCAGAAGCCGCGCCCCGTGGGGGCAGGGGGGCTCGCCTCGGTCCGCCAGCAGTCCGTCCAGCTCGGGGGATGGGGGAACGCCGGTGTGCTCCAGGCGTTTGATTTCCCGGTCCACGGCGGCGTATTTTGCCTCGATTTGCGCCATTCGCTCCCCGCTCACCAGTCCCACCCGGTGTCCATAAGCGGCCAGCCGCCTGTCGGCGTTGTCCTGCCGGTGAATGAGCCGGTATTCCGTCCGGGAGGTCATCATGCGGTAGGGCTCGTTGGTGCCTTTTGTCACCAGGTCGTCAATCAGCACCCCGGCATACCCGTCCCCGCGGGTCAAGATCAGCGGCGGCTCGCCCTTGATTTTCAGCGCGGCGTTGATGCCCGCGATCAGCCCCTGGGCCGCGGCCTCCTCGTACCCGGAGGAGCCGTTGAACTGCCCCGCGCCGTACAGTCCGGGCGCCTTTTTGCACTCCAGGGTGGGCAGAAGCTCGGTGGGGTCCACGCAGTCGTATTCGATGGCGTAGGCACACCGGGTCATCTCCGCCCGTTCCAAGCCGGGAATGGTGTGGAGCATTTCCGCCTGCACCTCCTCGGGCAGGGAGGAGGAGAATCCCTGGATGTAAAGCTCCTCGGTGTTCAGGCCCATGGGCTCGATAAACAGCTGATGCCTTGGTTTTTCGGCAAACCGCACCACCTTGTCCTCGATGGAGGGGCAGTAGCGGGGCCCCACCCCCTCAATGACCCCGGAGAACAGGGGGGAGCGGTGGAGGTTGTCCCGGATGACCTTGTGGGTGGCCTCGTTGGTGTACGTCAGGTAGCACACCGCCCGGTTTTCCGGCGGCATCTCCGTTGTAAAGGAAAACGGCACAGGCACATCGTCCCCCGGCTGGATCTCCATTTTGGAGAAATCCACGCTGCGGCGGTTCACCCGCGGCGGCGTGCCCGTCTTGAACCGGCGGATAGACAGTCCCAGCTTGACCAGGCATTGTGTCAGCGGCAGGGCCGCCGCCATGCCGTCCGGGCCGGAAGCGCGGGCAACCTCCCCCACAATGGTGCGCCCTCCCAGGTAGGTGCCGGTGGCGATCACCGCCGCCTTGACGGCGTAGGTGGCCCCGGTGGCGGTGCGTACCGCGGAAACCCCGCCGTTCTCGGTGAGGATTTCCGTTACCTCCCCCTGCTTGACCCACAAGCTCTCCTGCAATTCCAGGGTATGCTTCATGACCTCCTGATAGCGGCGGCGGTCGGCCTGGGCCCGGAGGGACCACACGGCGGGACCCTTTCCCCGGTTCAGCATCCGGTACTGAATGCAGGCCCTGTCGGCGGCCTTTGCCATCTCCCCGCCCAAAGCGTCAATTTCACGCACCAGGTGGCCCTTGCCGGTGCCGCCGATGGCCGGATTGCAGGGCATATTGCCCACCGCGTCCAGGTTGATGGTAAAGCACACCGTCCTCAGGCCCATGCGGGCCGAGGCCAGCGCGGCCTCGATCCCGGCGTGTCCCGCGCCGATGACGGCAATATCAAATTCTCCGGCGTGGTAATTCATGCGGCATCATGCCTCTGCTTTCAACGTGATCACTGCCAGCTCCGGCCTGTTGAATATCCGAAACCCTTTGAACGGCACCGTGTTGTTTCCCAAGCCGCGGGAAACAAACAGCGTACTGTCCCCCACAGTATATATTCCCGAGGTCCAGCTGGGGAAAAGCCGCCGGTCTGTCCCCACCAGCCCGCCCAAAATGGGCAGGCGCACAATTCCCCCGTGACCATGCCCGGACATGACAAAATCATAGCCGGCGTTGGCGTACTGGCCGAACCGGTCGTTCCGGTGGGCCAGCAGCAGGGTGAACAGTCCCGGCGCGTTGCGCTCAATCCGGGCGTGAAGCTCCTCCGGGGTGGTCTGGTCGGCGTAGCCGTTGGGGTCGTCTATCCCGGCCAGCACGATCTGCGCTCCGTCCCGTTCCAAAAGCTCGTATTGATTGGAAAGCGGTGTCACTCCACACTGGGACAGCACGCTTTTCAGCTCCTTCACCTTCGCCGTCCCCAGGGACCACTCGTGGTTGCCGGTGACATAGTACGCCGGCGCGATGGCCGCCAGCCCTTTGGCCAGGGCCGGGATCATGTCAAGCTGGCTCTCCTGGTCGATGACATCCCCGGTAATTACAATGAGATCAGGCTCCTGCTCCCGCACCAGTCTTAAAAGCTCCTCATTGCCCTGCCCGTACTCGTGTCCGTGGAGGTCGGACAGGTGGACGATCTTATACCCGTCAAACTCCTGGGGCAGACGTGCCGGCGCCGCGTCCGTATGGGAGACCTGGAGTCCCCAGCACTGCCATTGAAACCAGGTCCAGCCCCCCAGCGCCACCACCAGCAGACCTGCCAGCCACCGCAGAGGATGCGGTTGCTTCCTTCTCGGGCGGCGGCGGGGCGCGCCCTCCCGCTCAGTCACCATCATGGAGATAGTAAGGCCGCATCAGGCTTTTGTGCTGGGTGGAGTCCTTCTGCCGGTCGGAGCGCAGGGGCGCCTCAATAGGCCGGGGCCTGTCGTCCCGGCGGCGCTTTTTCTTTTCTGCCAAGGAGGGAGGCAGGACGGGCTCCTTCACCGGCCGGGCCGGAGCGCCCTGTTTTTTTCCCTGACGGCGGGGCTTCTGACGGGCAGGCTTTGGGGTCTCGGCGTTCTCCTGCTTTTTTGGCTGGGACTTCGGCTGGGGCCGGGCCTGCGCCTGGGGTCTGAGGGCAGGACGGCGGGGGGCCAGCAGACGGGCGGTGGCGTCCATGATGACATCCGAGTCCAGCGGGCTGGGCTTGTAAAAGTCGGTGACGGGCACAGAGGGGTCGTCCGGGAGCGTATCCTGAATCCGCCCCTGGCGCACGCCCCGGCCCACGGGCTTATCCCGCAAAACCAGGGGCTCCTCCCCGGCCGGGGCTATGACCTCCACCGCCGGAGCGTCTGGAGCGCCGCCCTTTCTGCGACGGCGTTTTTTCTTTTTAGAGGGGTCCGCCTCCTCCGCAGGGACGGCCTGGACAGGCGCCGCCACCGCCTGAGCCGCGGCTTTTTTGCGTTCCCCGGCCTTCGCCTTGTTCTCCGCGTCTCTCTGACGGCGGCGCTCCTTGGCGGCGGCGCGGGCCTCCGCGTCCTCGGCGTTGACGGGCCGCCCGTGCTTATCCTTCTGGGGCGGGTCAAAATTCTCCATGGGGAAGGGATGGCCCTCCACCACCGGGATGGGCTTGCCCAGCAGCTTTTCAATGGCCCTCAATTCGTCCTGTTCGTCAAACTGGCAGAAGGAGACGGCCTCCCCCTCGCGGCCCGCCCGACCCGTGCGGCCGATGCGGTGCACATAGGTTTCCGGCACGTCGGGCAGGTTGTAGTTGAACACAAAGGGCAGCTGGTCGATGTCGATGCCCCGCGCGGCGATGTCGGTGGCGGCCAGCACCCGCACCCGGCCCGCCTTGAAGTCGCGCAGCGCCTGCACCCGCGCGGTCTGGCTCTTGTTGCCGTGGATGGCGGCGGCGGAGATGCCCCGCTTCACCAGATCCTGGGCAATCCGGTTCGCCCCGTGCTTGGTGCGGGAGAACACCAGGGCGGAGGTGATCTTCCGCTCCTCCATAAGATAGGCCAGCAGCTTGGTCTTGTTGGCCTTGTCCACATAGTACAGCGACTGCCGGATGACCTCCACCGGGGAGGACACCGGGTCCACCGCCACCCGGGCGTAGTCGTGGAGCAGGCCGTTCACCAGCCCCATGACCTCCGGGGGCATGGTGGCGGAGAAGAACAGGGTCTGCTTTTTCTCCGGCAGAAGCTTGAGCACCCGGCGTACGTCGTGGATAAAGCCCATGTCCAGCATCCGGTCGGCCTCGTCCAGCACGAAGATCTCGATATGGGACAGGTCGATCAGCCCCTGGCCGTGGAGGTCCAGCAAACGGCCCGGCGTGGCCACCAGGATGTCCAGCCCCTTCCGGACGGCGTCCACCTGAGGCTGCTGGCCCACGCCGCCGAAGATGACGGCGGAGCGCAGAGGCAGGTTCCGCCCGTAGGACACGAAGCTGTCCTGGATCTGGATCGCCAGCTCCCGGGTGGGGGTCAGGATCAGCGCACGGATCACCCTGGGCCGGGGCGCGGCCTTGCTCAGCCGCTGGAGGATGGGGGTGGCGAAGGCGCAGGTCTTGCCCGTGCCCGTCTGGGCGCAGCCCAGCACGTCCCGGCCCGCCAGGGCGGGGGGGATGGCCTTGCGCTGGATGGGGGTGGGCTCGGTGTAGCCCTCCTGGGTGAGGGCCTTGAGGATGGGGGCGGTCAGCCCCAGGTCGCGAAAATTCATCGTTTAATTCGTCCTATCTTAATAATCATATGGGGCGGCGCAAAGCCGCTCTTCAGGCTTTGTGGGGAAAAGAGAGGCGGCGCGGCAATCGAACGTTCGCCAAAGGCGGAAGCGAGGGATGCGGAGCCTGCCCGGCGCCGTCATGCCGCGCCTGTTCGCACCGCGGTTCCAAGCCCGCTGGTCACGACGGCCGCGCGCCTTTTGCCAGAGCGTTCTTCACTGCTTCCACCGTGCCCGCCAGACTCTGGCTGCCGGCCGGGACGGTGATGTGGGCGCACCGCTCGTACAGCGGGGCCCGGTACTGATACACATCGGCCAGGGTCTGGCCGGGGGAGAGGGCGATGCCCCGGGACGCCATGTTGTGGATGCGCCCCGCCACCTCCTCCAGGGACAGCCGGAGGTAGACTACCGTGCCAAGCCGCCGCATGTGGGCGATGGACTCCTCCCGGCACACGCAGCTGCCGCCGGGGGCCACCACCGCGCGGCGGCAGTCCAGAGACAGGATGGCGTCCCGCTCCAGATCCAGGAACCGCTCCACCCCCCGGCTGTCGATGAGCCTTTGGAGCAGGGCCCCCTCCCGCTCCTGGATGAGCAGGTCCACGTCCAGAAAGCGCAGGCCCAGGGCCTTGGCCAGCACCACGCCCACGGTGCTCTTGCCCGACCCCGGCATTCCGATCAGGATTATGTTGTCCATTCCCGCGCCCCCTCAACCGCTCCGCCCCCACGATTTCCAAATTCCGGAAGACGGTACAATCGTAGTATTATACCAAAAAAAATTCCCTACGGCAAGGCTCAACAGCTGCCGGCGGCAAAAAAGGTATCTGTCCCCCTGGGAACAGATACCTTTTATCCTCTGACAATAAATAGATGCTTACCAATGCCCGTCCTCGCTGCGCATCCAGGTGGAGCGGTTGCCCACCTGAATGTTGTACAAGGTCCGGGCCAGCTCGGTCAGCTCCCGCTCCTTCAGCTGGGCGAACAGGAAGCCGTAGCGGAACTTTCCTGGCTCGAACTCCGTGACCCGGATGATCTCCCCCAGAAACTCCATGGGAGTATAGTCCAGCAGCTTCACCTTCAGCCGCAGCACCTCGTCCTCGGCGTGAAGGTATTCCGACTCGACGCAGGCCCCGCCGGTGCTGATGTCCACCAGGGTGCACTCCTCCGGGTGGCTCAAATTCACGTCCGAGCGGTAGTACATGGTCACAGGTATGCCCAGCTGGAGCCGGAAGTCGTGGCGCTGCTCCGGTATGGGCTTCACCTTCACGTCCTTCAGCCGGCACACCACCCGCGTGGACTCCTGCACGGTGCCCTTCAGGAAAAACTGACTCATGGACTCGCTGACGCCCCGGACCGTCACCGACGTGCCGATCTCCCGGGTTCCCAGGGACAGCCCGCCGGGCAGGCGTTCCAGGGTCAGGGTGCTGTCTCCGGCGGCGTAGCCCGACAGCCGCCCGGTGAGGATATGCTGGCCTTCGCTGGTCTCCAGGTCCAGCGTCATGCCGTTATACAATTCAGGGAATGTCCCCGTGACTTCATTTACGGATTCCTCCGTCAGGCCGCTGTCCGCGCGTCCAAACAAAGATGAAAAAAAGCCCATGGTACCCGCCCTCCAATCTTACTTTAAATTATAAACGCTCCCGCCGGGAAATGTCAATACCTCAACGGCCTGTCTTGAGAGGTTGTAATCCTTGACAAGATACGGTATAATAATATAAACACATTTCGGGGGGTGGGTCCATCAAACCCAATATTCTTGTCATCTGCGGACCCACGGCCTCGGGAAAGACCGCTCTGGCGGCGGCGCTGGCCCGGCGCTTTGGCGGGGAGGTGGTGTCCGCCGACTCCATGCAGGTCTACCGCCGCATGGACGTGGGCACCGCCAAGCCCACCGCGGAGGAAATGCAGGGGGTCCCTCACCACATGCTGGACGTGGCCGGCCCGGAGGAGAACTACTCCGTGGCCCGGTATGTCCAGGACGCGGTTCCCATCGTGGACGATATTTTGAACCGCGGCAGACTGCCCATTGTGGCGGGAGGAACCGGGCTTTACATCGACAACCTGATTGCCGGGCGTCAGTTCGCCCCCTTTGAGGCGGACAGCGGCCTGCGGGAAACCCTTCGGGAGCGGGTCAAGGCGGAGGGCCTGCCCGCCCTGCGCGTCCAATTGGAACAGGTGGACCCGGAGGCTGCGGCCAAAATCCATCCCAATGACGAAAAGCGCACCGTCCGGGCGCTGGAGGTCTGGCTGTCCACAGGCAAAACCATCTCCCAGCACGACCGGGAGAGCCGGGAGGCGCCAAACCGCTACACACCGCTGACCATCGCCCTGAATTTTGCCCATCGCCCTGATTTGTGGGAACGCATCGACCGCCGGGTGGACGAGATGATGGCGCGGGGGCTGGAGGCGGAGGTCCGGGAGCTGCTGGCCTCGGGTGTGCCGCAGAACTGCACCGCCATGCAGGCGATTGGCTACAAGGAGCTGGCCCGCGCCATCTCGGAGGGCCGTCCGGTATCCGAAGGGGCGCAGGAGGTCAAGCTTCGCTCCCGGCAGTATGCCAAGCGCCAGCTCACCTGGTTCCGGCGCAACAGACAAGCCTATTGGTTCCACTGGGAAAAAATTCCGGTTTTTTCCGATGCCCTGGATTTTTCGACAAAACTTATCATGGACTGTGGATTACAATAAATGCGCTCGTATTTAATAAAAAGAGGAGTGCATTTACATGAGTCTTACATCCACCGTATCCGTCACCAAGCAGCCCAATGTTCAGGACACATTTTTGTGCGCCGCCCGCCGCCTCGCCGCCCGAGTTACTGTATTTCTGATGAACGGTTATCAGCTTCGCGGCGTCATCACCGCGTTTGATCCCTATGTGGTGGTGGTGGTCAGCGACGGCAAGCAGCAGGTCATCTACAAGCACGCCATCTCCACAATTGCCCCGGAGCACCCGCTGGAGCTGGAGGCGTAACAAAAAAGCCCGCCCGACCCGGACGGCTCGACACCCAGGCGCACCCCCTGAGCGCGCGCTTCGGTTACGCTCTCGCGCGTGAGAGAGGGCAGCCCCCGGAGGCTCCCCGCTGTGGGGAAGCAGAGAAAGAAAGGAACCCCCGATGAAAGAGAGCACTGTTGCAACCAAAGTTATGATCGCCATCATGTGCCTGGGCGCAGCCATCTACATCTCCATCTATTTGGCCCAGGGCTGGCAGGAGGACGTGGTCACCACCTATGCCTATTCCTACTCCCTGGACGTAGGCTGCGAGGCCCTGGGCATCCTGGTCCGCGAGGAAATTCCCCTCAACGGCGCCGGCGGCTACGTGGACCAGATCGTGGGCGAAGGCGCCAAGGCCGCCAAGGGCGACGCGGTGGCCCTGCTGTACAGCGACCCCTCCGCCCTCACCACCCGGCAGTCCATTCGCTCCCTGGAGGCAGAAATCGAACAGCTGGAATACGCCCACAGCTCCGGCGCTCAGAGCACCGACGCCGCCCGGCTGGACGCCCAGGTGGTCAGCTCCATTGTCTCCCTGCGCTCCCTGGCGGCCAAGGGCGACCTGACCAGCCTGGAGGACTCCGCCCTGAACCTGCGCTCCATGGTGTTCAAGCGGGACTACACCTACGGCGATGCCAACGCCGCCAGTCATCTGTCCCAGCTCATCGCGGACAAGCAGGCCCAGCTGGCGGAGCTGAACCGCTCCCTGAACCAGGTGTCCACCACGATATTCGCCCCCGCCTCCGGCGTCTACTCCGCCGGAGTGGACGGCTGGGAGGGCGTCGTCACCCCGGCTATGCTGGACGGCCTCACCGCCAGCTCTCTGTCCGCCCTGATGGCCGAAAACCACAGCCCCGACGCCCTGGCGGTGGGCAAGCTGGTCACCGGCTCCACCTGGTATTACGCCGCCCTGCTGGAGGGCACCGGCACCGGCCTCCAGGCCGGCAGACAGTACACCCTCAGCTTCTCCGGCGACTACTACGGGCAGATCGACATGACCCTGGAGCGCATCTCCCTGGAGGAGGAAAAAACCCTGGCCGTCTTTTCCTGCCGCTCCCACCTGGCGGACACCGCCATGCTGCGCGTACAGACGGTGGACGTGGTCACCCAGCAGCTGGAGGGCATCCGCATTCCCCGCAAGGCCCTGCGGGTGGAGACGGAGACCGTCACCGGCGACGACGGCGCCGCCAGTGAGGTGAACCGCTATAAGGTATACACCGTGGTGCGCTCCCAGGCATGGGGGCAGGAGGTGGAGGTGCTGTACACCGCCGATACCTATTACCTGGTGCGCCCGGTGGATCAGGCCGCTGCCGACCGGCTTCGGCCCGGGGATGAGATCATTTTGAACTCCTCCGGTATTTACGATGGAAAGGTGGTCCGATAATATGGGTCCTGAGATGAGCCTTGCCCAGAACATCGCCAAGGTGCGCGCGGACATCGACGGCGCCGCCGCCGCCGCGGGGCGGGACCCGGCCTGCGTCACCCTGCTGGCCGCAACCAAGACCCAGAGCTCGGATACCATCCGCGCCGCCATCGCCGCGGGTATTACCGCGTGCGGGGAAAACCGGGTGCAGGAGCTCACCGCACACCTGGACGACGACGCCTACGAAGGAGCTCAGCTCCACTTCATCGGCCACCTCCAGACCAACAAGGTGAAGTACGTGGTGGGCCGGGTGGACCTGATCCACTCCGTGTCCTCGGAAAAGCTGCTGCGGGCCATCGCCGTCCAGGCGGACAAGCTGGAGCTGGTCCAGAACATCCTGCTGGAGATCAATCTGGCGGGAGAGGAGTCCAAATCCGGCTTTCCTCCCGAGGAGGCCCTGAGCGCCGCCCGGCTGGCGGCGGAATTGAAGGGCGTGCGGCTCAAAGGGCTGATGTGCATCCCGCCCGCCGCTGTCCGGCCGGGGGATAACCTTCCATATTTTCAAAAATTACGTCAGTTAGCTGTTGACATAACGCGGGAAATGTTAGATAATAGGATAGATATGGACGTGCTTTCCATGGGGATGAGCGGCGACTATCAGGACGCGGTCGCCGCAGGCTCCACCTGTATCCGCTTGGGCTCCGCGCTGTTCGGCCCCCGCCCGCCTATGTCATTACGGAAGGACTGACCGCTGGTCCCTTCCCTACTCACGATTGAAGGGAGACCGTCTGTATGAGCTTATTTGATGAACTCAAACGCCTCGCCCGCCCCTACGAGGACGAGGAGGAGGACGATTATGAGGAGGACTTCACCCCGGTGAGCAATCTGCGGGAGGTCCCCCGGGACCGTGTGGAGCGCGACCGCGACCGTGACGCCGACCGCCGCAGCAACAAGGTGGTCAACATCCACACCACCACCCAGCTCCAGGTGGTGCTGGTCAGCCCCACCCGGTTTGAGAACGCCAGCGAGATCGCCGACCACCTGCGGGACAAGCGCACCGTGGTGCTCAACCTGGAGCAGACCGACAAGAATATCGCCCGCCGCCTCATCGATTTTTTGTCCGGCGTGGCCTACGCCAACGAGGGCACCATCAAGAAGGTGGCCCTGTCCACCTATATCATCACCCCCTACAATGTGGAGATCTTGGGCGATCTCATCGACGAGCTGGAAAACAACGGCCTGTATTTCTAACAGCAGGGAGGACTTGACGCTATGATGACTCCGCAGGAGGTGGCCAGCCACTCCTTTGCCAAGGCCACCCTGGGCGGCTATAACCTTGCCATGGTGGACGAGTTTCTGGACGTGCTCACCGAGGACTATACCGCGCTTTACAACGAAAACGCCATTTTGAAGAACAAGCTGAAGGTGCTCTCCGACACGGTGGAGGAGTACCGCGCTACCGAGGCCACCATGCGCAAAACTCTGCTGGCCGCCCAGAAGATGGCCGACGACCTGGTGGAGGATGCCAAGAAAAAGCAGGCCGCGCTGGTCAGCGAGGCGGAGCATGACGTGCAGGCCCGGGTGGACGAGCTGAAAAAGCAGGTGGCCGCCGAGGAATTCCGGCTGAAAAAGGCCCAGGAGTCCACCGCCGCCTATGTGCGCAAGCTGGCTCAGGCCCATGACGACGAGATGCTGTTTTTGTCCAGCCTGGGGGATCTGGTGCCGCCGGAGGCCGCCGCCGCGGCGCAGAGCGACCCCTCCGCCGACATCAAGGCCGCGCTGGACGCCCAGATGCGGAAGGAAGAGGAGGAAAAGCCCCCTGCCAAGCCCGTGGCCCGTGTGGTCGCGGTGGGGCCGGACGACGACGTGCCCCCCATGCCCGACGGTGTTGAGCCCCAGGAGGAGCAGGCGCAGGCGCTCACCCCTGAGGAGGAGTTTGCACTGGACCCGGACGCCACCCGGCGGTATACCGACCTGCAATTCGGCAAGGATTATCAAATTCAATGACGCAAAAAGGAGAAGCTGATGATCTGTTTTCTCCCGTAATAAACAATGAGAAGCGCCCCCTGGAATCCAGGAGGCGCTTTTTTACGTGTTTTCTTTGAGCTCTGGATTCAGGCCCCCGCAAATTCCTCCGCTACCCGGGCAATGTTGGCGGCGCACAGCCCGAACTCCTCCAACAGCGCCGCCGCCGGGCCGGAGTGTCCGAACACGTCGTTGGTGCCGATGCGGCGTACCGGGGTGGGCCGCTTCTCGCTGAGCAGGGAACACACCGCCTCGCCCAGCCCGCCGATGATGGAGTGCTCCTCGCAGGTGACGATCTTCCCGCACTCCTCCGCCGCCTTCAGCACAATCTCCTCATCCAGCGGCTTGATGGTGGCCATGTTGATGATCCGCGCGGAGATACCCCGCTCTTCCAGCAGCTTTCCGGCCTCCACCGCCTCGGCCACCAGCAGGCCGTTGGCGATGATGGCCACATCCGTGCCGTCCCGCATAACCTCGCCCTTGCCGATGGTGAACTCAAAGCTGTCCTCATCGTGGAACACGGGCACCGGGGAGCGGCCGAAGCGCATATACACCGGCCCCTCGTGCTCATAGGCGGCCTTGACCATGGCTTTGGCCTCCACCGCGTCAGCGGGGGACATGACCACCATGCCCGGAATGGAGCGCATCAGGGTAAAGTCCTCCAGGCACTGGTGGGACGCCCCGTCCTCGCCCACGGAGATGCCGCCGTGGGAGGCGCCGATCTTCACATTCAGCCGGGTGTAGCCGATGGAGTTGCGCACCTGCTCATAGGCCCGGCCCGCCGCGAACATGGCGAAGGAGGAGGCAAAGGCCACCATACCCATGGCCGCGGCTCCCGCCGCCGCAGCCATCATATTGCCCTCGGCGATGCCGCAGTTGAAGTGGCGGTCGGGGAACACCTTGCCGAACATCCCGGTCTGGGTGGACCCCGCCAGATCGGCGTCAAACACCACGATATTGTCGTGAAGGGCGCCCAGCTCCTTCAGCGCCTCGCCGTACCCCTGCCGGGTGGCGATTTTTTTCACATCCGCCATCTCACACCGCCTCCAGTCTGGCAAGCTCCGCGCCCAGTTCCTTCAACGCGGTCTCGGCCTGCTCGTCGTTGGGGGCCTTGCCGTGCCAGCCCACCTGATTTTCCATATAGCTGACGCCCTTGCCCTTGGTGGTTTTCATCACGATGGCGAAAGGCCTGCCCTTCACGGCGCGCGCCTGGGCAAAGGCCGCCTCCAGCGCGTCGAAGTCGTGGCCGTCAATTTCCACGCACTCCAGCCCGAAAGCGTTCAGCTTGTCCGCAATGGGGTATGGGCTCATGACCTGCTCCACGGGGCCGTCGATCTGGAGCCCGTTGTTGTCGATGACCACGCACAAATTATCCAGCTTGTAGTGGTGGGCGAACATCATGGCCTCCCACACCTGTCCCTCCTGAATCTCTCCGTCCCCCAGCAGGGTGTACACCCGGCAGGGATTGCCCTGCTTTTTTGCCGCCAGCGCCATGCCGCAGGCGGCGGAGACGCCCTGGCCCAGGGACCCGGTGGACATGTCCACTCCGGGAATGGACTTCATGTCCGGATGCCCCTGAAGGTAGCTGCCGATGTGGCGCAGGGTTTTCAAATCCTCCCAGGGGAAGAATCCCGCCAGCGCCAGCGCCGAGTACAGCCCCGGCGCGCAGTGCCCCTTGGAGAGCACAAACCGGTCCCTGTCCCACTTCTGCGGGTCCTTGGGGTCCACGTTCAGCTCTTTGAAGTACAGGTAGGTGAACAGCTCGGCGGAGGACAGGCTCCCGCCGGGGTGTCCCGCCTTGGCGGCGTGGGTGGATTCGATGACCCCCATGCGCACCTTGCAGGCGTTGACCATCAGCGCCTTTTTTTCATTGGCCGTCATAGTATTCCTTCTTTCTTTCGGCAGACCGCACAATGAGGCGCGAGCGGTTTGCGGGTATTCGTCGGTCAAAGCAGATTCAGCCCTTCGGGGCTGTCCAGATGGGAGAAGCTGAAAATCGTGGTGCTGTGGTATTCCTCCCCGGCTTTCAGAACACAGGAGGGGAAGCCGGGCCGGTTGGGCGAGTCCGGGTAAAACTGAGTCTCCAGGCAGAAGCCGTGGCGGTCTCCGTAGGCCGCGCCCCCCTTGCCGGCGGGGCAGCCCTTCAGAAAGTTGCCTGCGTAAAACTGCACGCCGGGCAGGGTGGTGCTCACATCCATGGCAATCCCCGTATCCGGCGACCAGGCCGCGGCGGCGCATGAAAGGGGCCGTTTGCCGCAGCCGTCGATCACCCAGTTGTGGTCGTAGCCCCCCGCCATGGCCAGCTGCTCGAAGGGGGCGTCAATATGGTCCCCGATTTTCTGCGCGCGGCGCAGGTCCATGGGCGTGCCGTCCACCGGGGCGACTTCCCCCGTGGGGATGGAGCCGGGCCGGGTGGGCGTATACCGGGAGGCCGTCACCCGAATATACTGCCCCGTTACCGGCCCGCTGGCGTGGCCGGACAGGTTGAAATAGCAGTGATTGGTGAGATTGCACACGGTATCCCTGTCGCACCGGGCCCAGTACTTGATGGCCAGCCCGCCGTCGGACAGGGTGTAGCCCACCCGGACGCTCAGCGTGCCGGGGTATCCCTCCTGCCCGTCGGGGCTCACCAGGGACAGGACGGCGCTGCTCCCGCCGAACTCCTCCACTGTCCACACCTGCTTGTCAAAGCCTGTATTTCCGCCATGGAGGGAGTTGGCCCCGTCGTTGGCGGCCAAGGGATACTCCACGCCGTTCAGCGTGAACCTCGCTCCGCCGATCCGGTTGGCGTACCGCCCCACCAAGGCCCCGATATATTTGTCCTGGGCCCGGTAATCCTCCAGCGTATCAAACCCCAGCACCACGTCCACCGGATTCCCGTCCCGGCCGGGCATGGTGAGGGAGCGCACCGCGCCGCCGTAGGTGATGATTTTACAGACGTATTTGTCATCCCCCGGTCCCAGAGCCCGCAGGGTGAGCTCCTCCACCACGGCGCCGTCCGGCATCCGTCCAAAGACCCTTCTGTCCGCTTTCATAGCTTCTCCGCTCCTCCGTCAAAAAGCCCAGCTTTGATATATTATATTCTAGTATACCATAGTAACCCGCCAAAAACAACCGCAAACCACTTTTTTCTGCCTGTTTTGTCGAATTGTAAACAGTTCTAAAAATTCCCGGTTTCCCGTTGGCAATCTTTCATTTTTTTGATATAATGCCTCATAAGACATAAAATGGTGGGGTATTTGCCAATAGAGAGGATGGTGGGGCATTTTGCGCGGTTCTCTCCCGAAATTAAAGGAAAAGCTGCTGGAGGCTCTGAAGGCGGTGCTGCCCATCATCGGCATCGTGGTGGCGCTGTGCTTCAGCGTGGCCCCCATCTCGCCCAGCATCCTGCTGTGCTTCCTGCTGGGCTTTCTCATCACCATCTCGGAGCCGGACCTCCAGGTGCTGGCGGGGCAGGTGCCCGCCGTGCCCAACATGGTTTTGATTCTGGCGGTGGCGGCGGGGGTGGGGCTGTTTTTGGTGCTGGCCCTGCTGCGTATGCTGTTCGGCGTGCCGCTGGCCCCCATGCTGGTGTTTTTCTACATGATTGTGTTCGTTCTGGCCCTGTTCGTGCCCAAGGATTTCCTGGCCGTGGCCTTTGACCCCGGCGGCGTCACCACCGGACCCATGACCGCCACCTTCCTGCTGCCCTTTGCCCAGGGTGCCTGTGCTGCCGTGGGCGGGAATATCGTCACCGACGCCTTCGGCGTAGTGGCCATGGTGGCCATGACGCCCCTTATCGCCATCCAGATCCTGGGCATGGTCTACCAGGCCCGCCAGCGCTCCGCCGCCATGTCCCAGCCCATCCCGGCGGGCGCTGCCTTCGAGGCGCTGGACGACGACGCCATCATCGAGCTGTAGGTTCTTTTCCTGAAAGAAAAAACCAAAAAGAACGTTTAGTCCGCTGACGGACCGCATTCGAACTTGTAAAGTATCCGCACGGCGACGGAAGTGGGGAGAAGCTTCGATATGAATGAATTGTATTTGATGGTCACCATGCCCGTCACCGGCACCGCCGGAATGCGGCTGTTGGAGCTGGCCGGGGACGAGACGGACGAGTGACGCCATGAACGCGCCAAAGTTTTTGACCCTGAACGGGAAAGAATACACCATTCTGCGCCTGCTGGGCAAGGGAAAGGGCGGTTACACCTATCTTGCGGAGCGGGATGGGATTCAATATGCCCTGAAGCAGATTCACCACGAGCCCTGCGACTATTACCAGTTCGGGGATAAGCTGGCCGCTGAGCTGGGAGACTACGAAAAGCTGTCGGCGTTGGAAATATCCGTTCCCGCCCTGCTGGACGTGGACCGGAAGGAGGAGCGGCTTTTGAAAGAGCTCCTCCCCGGCGAGACGGTCTATCAACTGGTTCTGCGGGGCACTTTGGAGCCCTGGCACCTGGAACAGGTCCGGACCCTGTCTCAGACCCTGCGGGAAGCCGGCCTGAATATCGATTGGTTCCCCACCAATTTCATTCCCAAGGACGGCGCGCTCTATTACGTGGACTACGAGTGCAACACCTATATGAATCAGTGGAGCTTTGAGCATTGGGGTATGCTCTATTGGTCCCGCACTCCGGAATTCGACGCCTACGCCAAAGAACATGACGATTTATAAAACAAAAGAAGGTCTGACACCATGAAACACGAAAAAAGCTGCGGCGCGGTGATCTTCCGCGAGGACGAAAACAACCACCGTTTTTATCTCGTTTTAAAAAGCACGCAAGGCCACACCACCCTGTGCAAGGGCCATGTGGAGAACAACGAAACGGAGCGCGAAACCGCCGCCCGTGAAATCATGGAGGAGACCGGCCTGACGGTGGACTTCCTGGACGGCTTCCGGGAGGTCATCACCTATTCTCCCTATCCGAACTGCACCAAGAACGTGGTGTTCTTTCTGGCCCGGGTGTCCGGCGGTACGCTGACCTGCCAGCCCGAGGAGGTGGCGGACGCCTGCTTCCTGCCCTTCGACGCGGCGCTGGAGGCTCTGACCCACGCCTCCGACAAGGCCATCCTCCAGGAAGCCCACCGCTTCCTCCAAAACCGCTGATCCATGCCCGCGCCTTTATATGACGGCCTCCGGGCCCTGGCGGGGCAGAATCCCCTCCGTCTGGACATGCCCGGCCACCATGGCAGGCCCTTGCCGTGGAATTTCCCCTGGCCGTCTGAGCTTGACTTCACTGAAAACGGCTCCACCGGCGACCTGTTCGGAACCGAGCCAGACGCCATCCGGGAAGCGGAGCGCCTGTGGGCGGAGCGCCTGGGCTTTGACGCCTGCCTCTTTCTCACCGGCGGCTCCACCCAGGGGGTGCACACCGGCCTTGCCCTGCTGGCGGGACAGGGGAGCTCCATCGCTCTGGACCGGGGCAGCCACCGCTCGGCCTACCACGCCCTGGCCCTGCTGGACCTGACCCCTCACTTTCTCCCGCGCCCCTGGCTGGCGGGGGAGGGGGTCACCGGCCCCATCCTGCCCGAAACGGTGGAGGGAACCCTCAAAAAGCACCAGTCAATCAAAACTGTCTGTATCACATCACCGACATATTACGGCGTGTTGTCGGATATTCCCGCCATCGCGTCGGTCTGCCACGCCCACGGGGCCAAGCTGATGGTGGACGGCGCCCACGGCGCGCACCTGCCTTTCCTTGGCTATAACGGCTATCAGGCCGCCGACGTGGTGGTCATGTCCGCCCACAAAACCCTCCCGGCCCCCGGCCAGACCGCCCTGCTCTTCGCCAACGGCTTTGCCCTGGCGGACCTCCAGCGTTGGGGCTCGGTGTACGGCACCTCGTCCCCGTCCTATGTCCTCATGTCCGCCCTGGACGCGGTCCGGGACTACATGGAGGGGGAGGGCGCCGACCGCTGCCGGAAGACCGTCCGCCTGACGGACGCCCTGCGCCGCCGCTGGCCTTCCCTCACCGAACAGGACGGCTTGGCTCTGGACCCCACCCGTCTGACGCTCCACAGCCCGAACGGCTTTGCCCTGGCGGACGCCCTCCGGGAGCGGGGGGTGTACTGCGAGATGGCCGACCGAAGCCATGTGGTGTGCATCCTCACCTGCGCCGACGGGCAAGGGGAATTTGCCCGTCTGGAGCAGGGGCTGGCCGAAACCGCCCTCACCGGCTCCGCCGGCCCCTGTCCACCCCCGCCGGAACCCCCGCGGGCTGTTCTCACCCCCCGTCAGGCCCTGTTCGCCCCCCGGGAGCAGGCGGCCCTGACGGACAGTGCGGGCCGCGTCTCCGCCGGTCAGATCGCCCCCTATCCCCCCGGCGTGCCGGTGATCGCCCCCGGTGAGCTGATCGAAAAAAAACATCTGGCCTATTTGACCGAAATAGGATATAATAAAAAATACTGCGACGTTATCCCCAGGGAGGAGTGAAGCTCATGAAGCTCATCATCGCCATCATCAATTACGACGACGCCGGGGCGGTGGTCCAAAGCCTGACCAAAAGCGGCTTTTCCTCCACCCGCCTGTCCACCACCGGCGGCTTTCTGCTGGCGGGCAACGTCACGCTGCTGATCGGCGTGGAGGAGGAGAAGGTGCAGGAGGCGGTGGACATCATCCGTAAGCACTCCCACAGCCGCAGGCAGCTGATGCCTGCCATCACCGAGATGAGCCACGGCTTCATGCCCGTCATGCCGGTGGAGGTTACCGTGGGCGGAGCCACTCTGTTTGTGGTGGACGTAGAGCGGTTCGAGCGCTTATGATGAATTTACCAACTCCTTTCACCCACGCCTGTCTCCTCACCGGAGGGAGCGGGGACAGCCGTACCGCCCTGGCAAACCGTCTGGCGGCGGCCTATCTGTGCGAGGGAGATCATCCCCCCTGCGGCGTGTGCCGCGCCTGCCGTAAGGTATCTGCGTTCACCCATCCCGACGTATACCGCGCCGCCCCCGCCCCGGACAAGCGGGAGATCGCCGTGGACCAGATCCGCGCCCTGCGGGCAGACGCCTACATCCGCCCCAACGAGGGGAAGCGGAAGGTGTACGTCATCGACCCGGCGGACGCCATGAACCCCGCCGCCCAGAACGCCCTGCTGAAGGTGCTGGAGGAGGGCCCGGCTTACGCCGCCTTCCTGCTGACGGCCGCTCAGCCGGGGCTGCTTCTGGACACGGTGCGCTCCCGCTGCGAATTGCTCACCCTGCCGCCGGAGGAGCCCCGGCCCGACCCGGAGCTGGAGGAGCGGGCCGCGGCCCTGGCCCGGCTTCTGCTCACCGGGGATGAGCTGTCCGTTGCCCGCGCCCTGGTGGAGGTGGAGCTGCAAAGGCCCAAGGGCGAGCAGCTGTCCGTCCTTTTGGCGCAGGTGGAAAACCAGACCTCCCGCCTGCTGGCCCAATATCCCCGGCGGGGCGTGAAGGTGCTCCAGGCGTTAAAAACCTGCCGGGACAACGCGGTATATAATCCCGGCGCTGGACTCACCCTGGGGCTGCTGACCGTTCAGCTGTTCCAGTAATTCACAGATATACGGAGGATAACCCCATGACGGAAATCATCAGCGTCCGGTTCCGGCCGGGCGGAAAGCAATACTATTTCGACCCGGCGGGCCTTGCCGTATCCGAGGGCCAGAGCGTCATTGTGGAGACGGGCAAGGGCCTGGAATACGGCTCCTGCGTCAAGCGCAACACCATGGTGGAGGACGAGGCTGTGGTTCAGCCCCTGCGCCCGGTGGTGCGCCTTGCCACGGAGAAGGACGAGAAGCAGGTCCGGGAAAACCGGGGCAAGGAGAAGGAGGCCCTGCGCGTCTGCCAGCAGCTGGTGGAGCGCCACGGCCTGGACATGAAGCTGGTTCAGGTGGAGTACAGCTTCGACGGCAACAAGATCCTTTTCTTTTTCACCTCCGACGGCCGGGTGGATTTCCGGGCGCTGGTGAAGGATCTGGCGAGCATCTTCCGCGCCCGCATCGAGCTGCGCCAGATCGGCGTGCGGGACGAAGCCAGGATGCTGGGCGGCTTCGGCATCTGCGGCAAGCCCTTCTGCTGCGCCCAGTTTCTGGACGAGTTCCAGCCCGTGTCCATCAAGATGGCCAAGACCCAGAACCTGTCCTTGAACCCCACCAAGATTTCCGGCACCTGCGGACGCCTGATGTGCTGCCTGAAGTACGAGCAGGGGGCCTATGAGGACGCGGTGAAGCGCTGCCCCAAGCAGGAATCCTTTGTCGAGTGTCCCGACGGAGCGGGGACGGTATCCGCCGTCAATCTCCTCAAGGAGCAGGTGAAGGTCCGCCTGGAGGATTCCACCGAGCAGCCCAGGAGCTATCTCACCGAGGAGGTCCGGGTCGTCCGCAGCGGCAAAGGCAAGCGGCCTGAGGGCTACGAGCCGCCCCCCAAGGCGGAGCTGGAGAAGCTGCGCACCCAGGAGGGGGAACGGGTCCGCAATGGCGGCCGGCCGGAGGGCCCCGCCGACCTGAGCCAGGTGCTGGACCGCTATCTGAGCGAGGGCGCCGGCCAGACCAGGCAGCAGCCCGAGGGTCAGCGCCAGGGGAACCGCCGCGGCCGCAACAGTCACAGCAATCAGAACCGCGCCGCCCAGAATCAGCCCCGTCAGGAGCGCGCGCCCCAGCCCAGGCCTCAGCAGCAAAATCAGCCCCGTCTCCAAAAGCAGGCTCAGTCCCAGCCCTTCCAGGGCGGCGAGGCCAAGGGCGGGCAGAACCAGAAGCGCCGCTACCGCCCCCACCACCGCCGCAAACCCGGCGGAGGCCAGGGGCCCCAGCCCCCCCAGAGCTAAGTCAAAGCCCGCCGCGGTTCGGCGGGCTTTTTTGTCCCGCGCCCACGCAACCATTCCCGCTCCCCCAGGGTATTATAAACGACAGGCAAAAACGCGCCGCGGCCGAGGCGCGCAGGAAAGAAGGCGATGGCCTTGACAGAGGAACAGCGCACCCGGGAGGTGGAGCGCTGGGGCGACATGGTATACCGTCTCGCCCTGGCCCGCACCGCCAGCGTCCCCGATGCGGAGGACGTATTCCAGGAGGTCTTTTTGCGCTATTTCCGCCATGAGGACCGGTTCCACACCGACGAATACCGCAAGGCGTGGCTGCTGCGCTGCACCGTCAACCGGTGCAAGAGCGTATTGTCCTCCCCATGGCGCAAGCGCACCGTACCCCTGGAGACCGCCGAGGAGGTGGGGGTGGAGGACGACTACCGGGAGGTATACTCCGCGGTACTCTCCCTGCCCGAAAAGTACCGGGCCGTCATCCATCTGCACTACTTCGAGGGCCTGTCGGTGGCTGAGATAGCCGCAACGCTGCAATCGACGGAGGGCACCGTGAAATCCCAGCTCAGCCGGGGCCGGGCCCTCCTGCGGGATATGCTTGAGGAGGTCGAGCTATGAAGCGATACGAAAAGGCAAACGAGGGCATCCACGCCCCCGAAGAAGTAAAAGAGAAGGCCGTCCGTCCCCACCGGCGGCGCCCGTACGCCCGCTGGACGGGCGCGGTGGCGGCGGTGCTGGCGGTGGCCGTCATCGGCGGGGTCGCCATGTGGCCGGACAGCCGCGCGAACCCCTACGTGGACAATCTGGGCGGTCCCGCCCCGTTCTCTTTGGACGGGAAGAACCGGTCGGCGGGGCCGTCCACGGCCCTGGCCGCTCACACCCTGGCGGCGGCGGAATACCCGGAGATGCACCCCTATCCCCGGCAGGATGATTATTTTTCCGACTATACCGACCACAGCAGCGCGGACTATGACCGGGACTATGAGGCGTGGCAAGCGGATATCACCGCTCTGCGCTCCAACGCGGACTACACCGGAATGATGGACGAGTTCCTGTCCGCCTCCACCGTCCAATTCCTGGCCGGGGCCGGGGAGGACAACCGCGTCTACTCCCCGCTGAACGTCTACATGGCTCTGTCCATGCTGGCGGAGACCGCCGGGGAGAACAGCCGCCAACAGATCTTGGACCTTTTACAGGTGGATTCCATCGAAGCCCTGCGGGACCGGGCCGCCGCCCTGTGGAAGGACCACTACCGGGACGACGGTACCGTGACCTCCATCCTGGGCAATTCCCTGTGGCTGCGCAGCGGCATGACCTACAGCCAAAAGGTTCTGGACATCCTGGCAAAGGATTATTACGCCTCCTCCTTCTCCGGCGAGATGGGGTCCGAGGAGTATAACCAGGCCCTGCGGGACTGGCTCAACGAGCAGACCGGCGGGCTGCTGGCGGAGCAGGCGGAGGGCCTGGAGATGAAGCCGGAGACGGTGCTTGCCCTGGCGTCCACCATCTACTTCAAGGCGGCCTGGGACGACGAGTTCAACAAGGAGCGCACCGAGACCGATACCTTCCACGCCCCGTCCGGCGATGTGGACGTGGACTTCATGCGCAAGGCCATGGAGAGCAGCTTCTACTGGGGGAGCAATTTCACCGCCGTCCAGCTCCGCTTCCAGCAGGGCGGTAGCATGTGGCTGATTCTCCCCGATGAGGAATGCTCCGTGGATGAGCTGCTCCAGAGCGGCGAGGCCATGGACTTCCTGCTCGCGCCCAAGTATGACCGTTACGATGGCGACGGCAATATGGTGCGGGAAGGCTGGACCGGGCAGAAGTATCTCACCATCAACCTGTCCATGCCCAAATTCGACGTGTCCTCCGACCTGGACCTGATCGACGGCCTGAAAGCGCTGGGCGTCACCGACGTGTTTGACATGAACGTGTCCAACTTCGACCCTCTGGGGGCGTCTACCGACGACCCGCTGTACGTGGGTACGGCCCAGCACGCCGCCCGGGTGAAGGTGGACGAAGAGGGCTGCGAGGCGGCGGCCTACACCGTCATGATGATGAATGCCGGCGCGGACGCGCCACCCGACGACGAGGTGGACTTCACCCTGGACCGGCCCTTCCTGTTCGCCATCACCGGGGACAGCGGGCTGCCCCTGTTCACCGGCGTGGTGAACCAGCCCAATGGGTAAAGAACCTCCTCCTGTCTTAGCGCAATGTCGTTCCCTTATTATGAGAACGCGGTGGAATGGATGAAACATGGAGCTTTATACCGGAATTTCAAAAATCGTGGAATTCACGGGAGAAAAAGGCTTGACATTCCTTTATGTAAACAAAATGATGCAGGATTACTCTCAATGCATACTTGCACAGGGGTGTGGAAGTTTGTGTGGAAGTTGTGGAAACCTTGAAAACAGCCGGTTTGTAAAAAAATGGAATGCAGGATGCAGGAAAACGACGCGTTCATTTATGCGTTTTTGTCTTGTGTGATTTGTCAAAAGAATTATGGAATCTGGCAGAAAAGGGAGTTGTTTGGAACTTAGTTCCAAACAACTCCCTTTTTTTCGATTATCGCAGAAGAGTGTTCTCCCTGGGCGCGGCGGACAGCGAGCTGTCGGTGGAGAAATACTGGGCCAGGATGCCGGCAGCCAGCTCAGCCAGACTGCCGCCGGCGTCGCCGCCCTCCGCCACCAGGCACAGGGCGATCTGGGGGTCGTCGTAGGGGGCGAAGCAGACGAACACGGCGTTGGTGGAGGCCGCCCGGGCGGAGGTCTCGGCGGTGCCGGTCTTACAGCCCACCTCCACGGGCAGAGAGTCGAAGTAGCGGGCCATGGTCCAGGTCTTGGACAGGTCGTACATCCCCTGCTTGACGGCGGCCAGGTGCTCGGGTTGGATGTCCACGGTGTGCAGGGGGTCGGCCTCATAGGTCTGAGTCACCTGGCTGTAGTCGCTGGATTTCAGCTCCTTGAGCAGATGGCACTGGTAATGGTTGCCGCCGTTTACCAGGGTGGCCACGTAATTGGCCAGTTGGAGGGGGGTGAACTGGTTGGTGTCCTGGCCGATGGCGGCGTTCAGAGTGTTGCCGTCGTACCACTCCTGGTTGAAGTGCTCCGAGGTCTCCGGTCCGGCCACCCAGCCCTTTTCCTCCACCAGCTCGATTCCGGTATACTCCCCCAGGCCGAATTTCTGGGCGTATTCCCGGAGCTTGGCAATGGTGGTGCGGCGGCCGGCCTCGAAGAAGAAGCAGTTGCAGGAGTCCTTGATGGCGTCGGTCACGTTTTCCAGGCCGTGGCGGCCCGGATAGATCCAGCAGTGGGGCTGGGGGGAGGTGTAGAAGGTGTAGGTGCCGGTGCACTCGATGCGCTCCCTGGGGGTGATCTTTTCCTCGGACAGGGCGGCCACGGCGGTGAGCATCTTGAAGGTGGAGCCGGGGGCGTAGATGCCCTTCACCGCCCGATTGTTCAGAGGATGGCTTTTGTCGTTCTGCAGTTCGTTGAAATTCTCCCGGAAGGTGGGCAGGTCAAAGGTGGGATAAGAGGCCAGGGCCAGCACGCCGCCGCTCATGTCCACCACCGCCGCCGCCATGCCCTTGACGGGCTCCAGCTCCCCGTCCTCCCCCACCTTCCGCTCCTGGCGGGCGGCGTATTCGGCCAGCAGGTCCTCCGTGGTGGCCTGGAGGGCGAGGTCCAGGGTGAGCACCACGTTGTTTCCCGGCTCCGGTATCTGGCTCCACTCCTGGCTGACCACGTTGCCGTCCTCGTCCTTGACAATGCGCCGGGAGCCGTTGACGCCGTGGAGGGCCTCCTCAAAGGCCAGCTCCACCCCATCCTGGCCCACGGTGGCGTTCATGGGGTAGCCCAGTTCCTTATAGCGTTCCGCCTGCTGGCCGGGGATGATGGCCCCGGTGTAGCCCAGCACGTGGGCGGCGTAGCTGGTCTCGTATTTCCGGGTGGTGGCCGTCTCAATGCGCACGCCGGTCAGGCTGTTCTCCGTCACCTTGGAGATAAAAACGATGTCTACCCCCCGGGCAAAGACGTAGGTGTTGTTGTTGATGCCGTTGCTGCGCAGGTACAGCTCGTACAGCACCCCGGCCAGCTCCCGGTGCCGCTGGGTGAGTGTGTCCCCGTCCTCCACCAGGCCGAAGGTTTTGCACATGGAGAACAGGAGCTCTTCGGCGGAGGGTTCGGGCAGAATGCCGTCAGGGTCCAGCCATTTATACTGCTTCATCCGGGCCAGCCGGCCCAGGCTGGTGTATTGAGTCTCCTTCTCCCCGTCCTCGTTTTCCACTTGGGAGGAAAAGGGGGCGGGGACGGTGTAGGTCCAGGGGGCGGCTTTGGAGATGGGCAGGTTTTCCGTCCACTCCACCCCCTCCTCCCGGCAGATGGTCAGCAGGCGGTCCAGGGTGGCGTTGCGGTCCTCCATGACGGTGGTGTCCAGCTCTACATTGTAGCTCACCTCGTTGGTGACCAGCATCCGGCCGTAGCGGTCCAGGATGTCGCCGCGGTCGCTGTTCACCCGCTCCGTCTGGGGGATGAGGATATTGGAATTGGAAAGGTAGCTGGGACCGTCCACAATCTGCACCTGGTAGAGCACGGCGCAGAAGCCGGCCAGCACGGCGCAGAACAGCAGGATGAGCAGGTGGGTGCGCAGCTTGAGACGGTGGGCCTCCCGCTCCGCCTTTTCCTCCTGGATGTGGGCGTGGTCGAAGGGGTTATTCATGGTAGATCCTCCCGTAGTTGACACAGCAGAAGCGGCCCACCCAGTACACGGGCAGGGCCAGGGCCAGGGTCCAGAGCAGCTCCGGAACGGCCACCCGCAGCAGCACCGGAAGCGCTGCGGTGTGGGAGAGCAGCCGGGTGCCCACCGTCCACAGCTCCCAGAGCAGGGCGGCGGCGGTGGAGCAGATGAGATGCCCCCACACGTCCCTGCGAAAGAGGTACTGGGTGGTGAGGCCGGAACCCCATCCAAAAGCGGATAGGGAGATGATGCATCCCGGACCCAGGTAGCCCAGGCTGGACATCACCGCCCCGCAGGCCGCGCCGTAGACCGCGCCGAAGGAGGCGCCCTCCAGTGTGCCTCCCGCCACCGCCAGGATGGGCAGCAGCTGGGGCAGGGCGATGGGTATGGGGCCCAGCACGTAATAGTTGACCACCGCCACCAGCGCCAGGGCGGTGAGGTAGGCGGTCCATTTCAGAATGATGTCATGTCGGGTCATTGGCATGGTTGGGGTCTCCTTTTGGCGGCGCGGGCGGGGTCAAGCCAGCTCCCCGAACAGGGCCCAGGTGGAGCAGTCCGTGATCCTGATGTCCGCAAACTGTCCGATGAGGGCCGGGTCGCCGGTGAGGTGTACCAGACGGTTGCCCGCCGTCCGGGCGGTCAGGTTGTTCCGGGGGTCCTCCCCGGCCCCGTCGATGAGGCAGCGCTGGACGGTGCCAATGTAGGCCTGGTGCTTTTCCAGAGAAATGCGGTTCTGGGCCTTCACCAGGCGGTCGAAGCTGGCGGACTTCTCCTCCTTGGATATGGGGTCGGGCATTTCTGCCGCCGGGGTGCCCTTCCGGGGGGAGTAGATGAAGGTAAACAGGGCGTCGAAGCGGACCTCTTCGATGAGGGACAGCGTGTCCTCAAATTCGGGGATGGTCTCGCCGGGGAAGCCCACGATTACGTCGCTGGTGAGGACCACGCTGGGGATGCGCTCCCGCAGGGCGCGGACTTTTTCCAGGTACTGCTCCCGGGTATAGCGGCGGTTCATGGCGGTGAGTACACGGGTGTTCCCCGACTGGAAGGGCAGATGGATCACTGGCGCCACTTTTTCACAGCTGGCCATCACATCAAACAGCTTTTCTGTGGCGTCCTTGGGATGGCTTGTCATGAACCGCAGGAGAAATTCACCGGGAATCGCGGCGGCCTGGGCCAAAAGGGTGGGGAAATCCATGTCTCCCTCCAGGTCCCTGCCGTAGGAGTTCACGTTCTGGCCCAGAAGGGTGATGTCCTTATAGCCCTGCTCCACCAGCTGACGGATCTCGTTCAGGATAATGTCCGGTTCCCGGCTGCGCTCCCGGCCCCGGACGTAGGGCACGATGCAGTAGGAGCAGAAGTTGTTGCAGCCGTACATGATGGACACCCACGCCTTCAGTTTGCCTGAGCGGCGCACGGGCAGGCCCTCGGCGATGGCGCCGTCGGACGGGTCCGTCTCGAACACCCTCCCCCGGCGCAGGTACACCCGGCGGAAAAATTCAGGGAAGCGCCACAGGGCCTGGGGGCCGAACACCAGGTCCACATGGCGGTAGGTCTGGCGCAGGCGCTCTGCCACATGGGGCTCCTGCGCCATACAGCCGCACAGGCAGATGATCTGGCTGGGATTTTTCCGCTTGCCGTGGACCAGCGCGCCCACGTTGCCGAATACCCGCTGCTCCGCGTGCTCCCGGATGGCGCAGGTGTTGATGACGATAACGTCCGCGCCCTGGTCGGTGCCGGTGATCTGGTAGCCCATGTCGCACAGCATACCGCGCAGAAGCTCGGAGTCCGCCTCGTTCTGCTGGCACCCATAGGTGTCCACATAGGCCAGGGGCGGGGTGGGTTTTTCCGCGTTCAGGGCGCGCAGCTCGGCGCAGTATTCCTTCTGCCGCTGGATGTCCTCGGCGGGGATGACGGGTGTGGTTCGTTTCAAGGGAAAGCCCTCCAAGTAAAGTTTGTGGGATAAGCCGGGGAAGTTTTGCTTGACATGCTGTTATGTCTGCTTCAACAAGAGGAAAAGGGATTGTTGAAAACTCTGTGCAAGTTGTTGAAAACTGTGGAACAGTGGGGATTTCCGCCGTCGAACAAAATTTGAAGGCGTCGGAATTTGTCACTTTTTGATGGCGAAAAACTGGACAAATAAATTTATGGAGTCCACAATCCCTCTCCTTTCACAGAGAAAAATTATCCGTTCAGCCGCGCCGCGACCACTCTGGCGGCCTTTACGCCGGAAGCCCCGGCCTGCGCCAGCCCTCGGGTGACGCCTGCGCCGTCGCCCACGGCGAAAAAGCCGGGCAGGGCGGTTTCCAGCTCGTTGGACAGCTGGATGCGGGCGGAGTAGAACTTCACCTCCGCGCCGTAAAGCAGGGTGTCGTAATTGGCGGTGCCGGGAGCCAGCTTGTCCAGAGCGTAGATCATCTCAATGATGTCGTCCAGCTGGCGCTTGGGCAGGGCCAGGGATAGATCGCCCGGCACGGCGGCGGTGAGGGTGGGCCGGACGAAAGAGTGGCCCAGCCGGTGGTCGTTGGTGCGGATGCCGGCCGCCAGGTCGCCAAAGCGCTGGACCAGGACTCCCCCCGCCAGCATGTTGGACAGGGAGGCGATGTGCTTGCCGTAGCGGTAGGGCTCGTTGAAGGGGGAGGTGAAACGGTTGGACACCAGAAGGGCGAAGTTGGTGTTTTCGCTGCGCAGGGACGGGTCGGAGTAGGAGTGGCCGTTCACCGTGTTGATGCCCTCCACGTTTTCCGCCACTACGTGGCCGTAGGGGTTCATGCAGAAGGTGCGCACCGGATCGCCGTACTGCTGGGTACGGTAGACCAGCTTGGATTCGTATACCACGCCGGTGATGTGCTCAAATACGGTGGCGGGGAGCTCCACCCGCACGCCGATGTCCACCTGGTTGTTGAGAAGCTCCAGGCCCAGGGACTTGCACTGGTTGGCAAACCACTCCGCCCCGGAACGGCCGGGGCCCGCGATGAGATAAGGGGCGGTGTAGCGCTGACCGCCCTCAGTGACCAGGGTGTAGGTCCCCTCCCCTGCCTCGATGGAGGCGACGGCGGTGTCAAACAGAAAGGTGTGTTTGTCCTGGATGGCCTCGTAAATGCTGGTCAGGATTTTTAAATTGTTCTCCGTGCCCAGGTGCTTGCACTGGGCTTGCAGCAGGTGAAGGTCGTATTTCAGCGCCTCCCGCTCCAGGGCCTTTGCCTCAGGGGTGGAGGTGGAATATACCTCCGTCGTTGCGCCGTGCTTCACGTTCAGCGCGTCCACGTAGCCAATGAGCTCCATGACCTCCTGCTGGTCCAGAAAGTCGGTGAGCCAGCCGCCAAAGGCGGTGGTGAAGTTGAATTTGCCGTCGGAGAAGGCCCCCGCGCCCCCAAAGCCGCACATGGTGCCGCATACCCTGCAATGAATGCACGAGCGGGTTCTGCCCGCCACGATGGGGCAGCTGCGGCGGTAGATGTCCGCACCCTTGTCCACCACCAGCACCTTGGCGGAGGGGCATTTCAGGGCCAGCTCGTAGGCGGCGTAAATGCCCGCCTCGCCGGTGCCCAGAATCATGACGTCATAATTGGTGTTCATAGGGCGTTCTCCTTTGACAGACTTTGATTCGTCGCATAAACAGACAGTATATTATAACATCAAAATTCGGCGTTGTACAGGTGGATCATTGCCTGGGGCGCATAATTTACCCTTTGTTCAGAAATACTGTGGAAAACAAGGAGACGGGACTATGGGTATTTTCGGAACAAAAAAGCAGACGCCGCCCCCCCATCCCCGGCAGGAGCCAAGGTATGACTGCCCCGTTACGGTGGAGGCCATCACGGGGGTGTTCGATAAGTGCGCCGATTTCAACCGGCGGACTCTTTACCTGAACAACGACCCCAGACGGCAGGTGGAAATGCTGTATATCGCCGGGCAGGTGCGAAACGAGCGGGCATGTGATTATGTGCTGCGGCCGCTGACGCAGAACGAGGCGCTGAGGACCGCGCCGGACATGGATACCGCCTTCGACCTGATGGCCAAGGGCGGGCTGTATTCTCTGTCCGTCCAGGTGCGGGACAAGGCGGATCAGGTGATCTTCGATATGATCGACGGGTCGGTGGCGCTGTTTTTCCCGGGAAAGGATAAGGTGCTCACCCTGTCCGCGGGGACCGAGGAAAAAAGGTCCGTGTCCGACCCGGAGAACGAGCCGGATGTGAAGGGAGCAAGGGACTCCTTTGTGGAGAGCGTGCGGACCAATACGTCCCTGGTGCGGCGGAGGTTCCGGGCCCCGGAATTGAAGGTTGAGGAGCAGATCGTGGGGCGGCAGTCCATTACGCCGGTGGACGTTTTATATGTGGACGGGATTGTTGACCCGAATCTGGCGGCGCAGGTCAAGGCGAAGCTGGAGCAGATCGACATCGACGCGCTGCTGATGACGGGGAATCTGGAGCAGTATGTTACGGATGAGAGCCGGACGGCCTTTCCGCTGACCGCCTACACGGAGCGGCCGGACCGGTTCTGCACGGGGCTTGCGGAGGGGCGCGTGGGAGTGCTGGTGGACGGGATTCCCATGGGGTGGCTGTTCCCGGCCACGCTGGACAGCTTCTTCCGCACGGGGCAGGACCGGAGCACCAGCTGGGCGGTGGCCGGGGCGCTGTCGGTGCTGCGGTATGTGTGCATGCTCATTACCCTGTTCCTGCCGGGGCTGTATGTGGCGGCGGTGCTCTTCCACCCGGAGCTGATCCCGGTGAAGCTTACCTTATCCATTATTGCCGCCAAAGCGGATGTGCCGTTCTCCACGCTGACGGAGGTGCTGGTTATGCTGCTTGCCTTTGAGGTCCTTCAGGAAGCGGGGCTGCGGCTGCCCTCGTCCATTGGGCAGACGGTGTCCATCTTGGGCGGGCTGGTGGTCGGGTCGGCGGCGGTGGAGGCCAAGCTGGTCTCCCCCGCTGTGCTGGTGGTGGTGGCCATTGCGGGAATCGCGGGATATACCGCCCCCAGCCAGGATTTTGCGGGAGCGCTGCGGATCTGGCGGTTTCTCATCACCATTGCCGGAGGACTGCTGGGGCTGGTGGGACTGGTGCTGGCGGGGGTGGCGCTGGTGTACCGGCTGGCTGAGCTGGAGACCTTTGGGATCGCCTACCTGACGCCCTTTGCCTCCAACGCCGGGAAGCAGAAGGAGGGGCATGTGGTGCTGCGGGAGCCCCTGCCCGAGGTCAAGACCCGGCCCGATTATCTGAACACGGAGAACAGGAGGAATCAGGGGTGAAAAGGTGGCTGGCGCTGTGTGTGGCGGCGGTGCTGCTGGCGGGCTGGAAGCCCGTCTCCCGGGAGCCGGACGGGCTGGCCCTGGTGCGGGTGCTGGGGGTGGACGGTCCGGGGCCGCTGGCGCTGACGGCGGTTTGCGGCGGAGACGGTCAGGAGGACCCCAGCCGGGGCTGGTGCGCCGGGGGGGATTTTGAACAGGCGCTGGAGGTTTTGCCCTGGTCGGGGGAGGAGGAGCTGTCGCTGACCAGTGTTTCTTATATAATAGTAGGGCGGGATGTGGAGCTGGGAGAAGTCCTGCTTGCCGCCTTGCGCAACGAGGAGCTGGGAGCGTCCGCCACGGTGTGGCTGGCGGAGGAGGGCGCGGCGCTGCTGCTGGCGGAGTGCGGGGACCCGGCGGCGGGACTGGACCTGCTCACCCGGCAGGGGGCGGGGGCCCCCACGGTGGTGGAGGCGCTGGCTGCGCTGGAGGGCGGGGGAACGCTCACCCTTCCCTTGCTGGCGGGGAGCAGGCCAAGCGTCATTGATTGGGAAGAATGGAGGCCGGGAGCGTGAAAAGTGAAAAGCTGTCGATACGGCAGCTGGCGGTGGCGGTTCTGACCGGAGGGCTGTCTGCGGGCGCCGCTGCCGCGGGCCGGGCGGACTGGCGGTGGCTGCTGCTGGCGGCGGCGCTGGGGACCGCTGTGGGCTGCCTGCTGCTGTGGCGGGTGGGGCGCCGGCCCCTCCATCCTGTTTTGAATGGGCTGTACCGCGCTTGGGCGGTGGTGCTGCTGGCGGACGTGCTGGGCCGGACGTCGCAGCGCATCCAGCAGGCGGCGGGGAATGAGGAAAACACCGGGTGGCTGCTGGTGCTGCTGGCCGCTCCGCTGGTCTGGATGGGCTGGGGGAAGGCGGCGGCCTTTTTCCGGGCGGTGGAAATCCTTTGGCTGGCGGTGGCGGCGGCAGTGGCGGCCATCCTTTTGCTGGGCGTGCCCCAAATAGACTGGCGGTGGGCGCTGGAGCCGGTGGGAGATTGGAAGGGCTCTGTGCTGGCGGGAACGCTCACCATGTCTACCGGGCTGTTTATTCTTCCGATCTTATATAAGGTGGAAGGCGGGGCGGACGGAGACCGTCAGGGGCTGGTATGGCTGGGGACGCTGGGGGTAATCTCCGCCGCACTGGCGGCACTGACGGCCGGACTGCTCAGCCCGGTGGTGGCCGCGCGGCTGGACGGACCGTTTTTTGCTGCGGCGGGCCTGCTGGGGGACAGCGCACGGCTGGAGGGGCTGGTGTCTGCGCTGTGGCTGCTGCCTGACCTGACACTGGCGGGGCTGCTGGCCCATTGCTGGGGGAAACAGCGCTGGCCCGCGCTGGCAGTGGTCATCGCGCTGGGGCTGGCGCTGGCTGGGGCGACAGACTGGCTGCCGGAGACAGTAATGCCTTTGGGGTGCCTGGTACTGGCGGTTTTGACGGCGGCGCTTCCGGTGGGGCGGGATAAATAGTGGTTGACGGAAGGTGGAGATGCAACATTTTGTGGTTGTGAAAGGGTCCGAAAAAAAGAGCCGAAAAAAGTGAAAAAAGGTGTTGACAAAGGGGTTGAGGTCTGGTATATTAGCAAAGCGCTTGAGAGAGCAAGAGCTTCCAGGTCAACAAAAAGTAATTTTGAAGATTCTGAAAAAAGTTCTTGACAAACCATCTCTGGTGTGGTAAGATGGCAAAGTTCGCGGG
>CAJULJ010000027.1 GCA_910587395.1 uncultured Oscillospiraceae bacterium
TCTTGTAGCTGGCATGGTGCTATTCTCCTTTCCGCTGATTGCAAGGCAAGTATAGCCGAAAGGCATTGAGAAAGCTATTACCAACACCACCAAAGAACCAGAGTGCAAATGAAGCAAATGTAACAGTGGTGGGAAAACAAAAGCCCCCAGAGCTGCCGGACTTTTCCGGTCACTTTGGGGATAGGCGGATAGCGAGTTTACTCCGTCCATAAATAGCGGACTTTGCATCTTTGGTGCGTAAATTTTTTGAAACGGGAGGCTGTTTTGAAATATCTAACTTTTTCCTTCTTTTATTGGCTATAATCTTCGGATTTTCCGCACATTGTTTGACTTTATCACGGTGTTTTTGGGCGGCATCTCGTTTATCTACACAAGGTTCCAAGTTTATCAACGACTTCTCTTTGACCCTGGTGGGCCAGACCCCCGGCGGCCCCGCCAAGGTGGCGGTGCTGGCCTCCGCCCTCATGGGCATGATCAACGGCTCGGCCATCGCCAATGTGGCCACCACCGGCACCATCACCATCCCGCTGATGAAGCAGACCGGCTACAAAAAAGAGTTTGCTGGGGCGGTGGAGGCGGTGGCATCCACCGGAGGGCAGTTCTGCCCCCCCATCATGGGCGCGGTTGGCTTCGTCATGGCGGAGTTTTTGAACCTGAGCTACACCTATGTCATGCTGGCCGCCATCGTTCCCGCCTTCCTCTACTACTTAGGGCTGCTATTCGCCGTTCACTTTGAGGCCAAGCGGCTGGGGCTGTCCGGCCTGTCCAAGGAGAACGTCCCGGACGCCGTGAAGGTGCTCAAGGAGCAGGGCCATCTGGTCATCCCTTTGGCGGTGCTCATCGCCATGATGTTCCTGGGCTACACCCCCCTGTTCGCTGCAGTGGTGGCCATCGCCGCCACCATCCTGGCCAGTTGGCTGAGAAAAGAGACCCGTATGACCTGGGACAAGATCGTGGCCGCCTGCGTGGAGGGGGCCAAGGGCGCGGTCTCCGTGGGCGTGTGCTGCGTCATCATCGGCGTCATCATCGGCACCGTCACCCTCACCAGCCTGGGGCTGAACATGGGCTATCTGATCCTGTCCGTGGTGGAGAACGCCAACATCTATGTCACCGGCGCGCTGGTGATGATTATGTCCACTATCCTGGGCATGGGCGTGCCCGGTGTGGCCGCCTATGTGATTGTCCAGGCGGTGGCCGTCCCGGTGCTCATTGAGGTGAATGTGCTGCCCATCTCCGCCCATATGTTCTGTCTGATCTACGCCTGCCTGTCCAACATCACACCGCCCGTGGCCATGAGCAGCTACGTGGCCGCCGGGATTGCGGGCTCCAATCAGACCAAGACCGGCCTGCTGTCGGTGCGCCTGGGGTTGATCGGCTTCCTCATTCCCTTCTTCTTCCTGGACAACCCCGTTCTCCTTATCGGGGCCGACCCCGCCGTCACCCTGGCAGGCAGCTTGTGGGCCTTTTTCACCGCCTCGGTGGGCACCGTGGCCCTGGTGGGCGGACTGGAGGGCTGGTTCCTTCGGAAGTCCAACTGGGTGGAACGGGCCGTCCTCATCGCCGTGGCCCCGCTGATGCTCTACCCCGGTTCCTTCACCGACGTGATCGGCTTTGTGGTTCTGGCCGCCATCATTGCCATCCAGTGGTTCACCTGTCGTCCTGCGTCTCCCGCTGCGGGAAACGCTTGACAATACAAGCACATTTTGAAAGGAAGTTCAAGGAATATGAAAAAGACGCTTTCTCTTGCTCTGGCCGCCGCTCTCATGCTGAGTATGCTGGCCGCCTGCGGCGGCGACACCGGCAGCAGCGCCGCTCCTGCCTCCGAGCCGCAGACCTCCGCCCAGGTTTCCGACGCCCCCACTTCGGAGTCAGGCGCTGAGCCGGACCCAATCGCCATCAACTTCCCCACGGCCACCTCCGGCGGCGCTCTGTACGCCGTGGGCGCGGCCATCACCAACCTGTGGGACACCGAGATTTCCTACGTCAGCGCCTCCAGTCAGGCGTCCAACGGTGGCATCGACAACCTGAACCAGGTGTCTGAGGGCGAGGCCCAGGTATCTATTGCCATCAGTTCCAACTGCTACCAGTGTCTCAACGGCACCGATAGCTTTGAGGGTTACGCCTACGGCGATTTGAAGGTGATCGCCGGTCTGTATTTCAATCCAAACCAGGTAGTGGTCACCGAGAAGTCGGGCATCACCGATTTGGTGGGCGTGAAGGGTAAGCGCTTTGCCGTGGCCGCCGCCGGCTCCAGCGTGGAGGGTGAGTGCATGAATCACTTCACCGCCGCCGGACTGAACTATCCCGACGATATCAACTGCGAGTACATTGCCTTCACCGATGCCGCCGACATGCTCCAGAACGGCACCATCGACGGGGCCTGGATTATGTCCGGTGCGCCTGCAGCCGCCGTTACCCAGGCCTGCACCTCGGGCTGCAAGGTGCTGAGCATCAGCAGCGAGGTCATCTCCGCGCTCCAGGCCGAGTATCCCTGGTACGCCCCTTTTACCATCCCTGCGGGTACCTACCCCAACCAGAATGAGGACGTGCAGACCTCCGCCATCAAGATGGTCATGTTCTGCCGGGGAGACCTCAGCGAGCAGGCTGTGTACGATTTGACCAAGACCTTCTGGGAGAACATCGACAAGCTGGGCGAAGCTCAGGCCAACCTGAAGGGTCTGACCCCCGAGGAAGCTGTGAAGGATATCGCCAACCTGCCTCTCCATCCCGGTGCTGAGAAGTATTACAAGGAGATCGGCGTGCTGTGATGAAAACAGGGCATGTTGTAAGCGTGCTTAAAGCAAGTACAAAATAGCTACAAAGGTCCTCAATTTGTGCGAACGGCGAAGGGGCCTTTGGCTGAAAAGCATTCAACTGAAAACGGGAGTGGCGCAGCGTAAGCTGCGCCATTCCTGTTTTGCTTGGGTGGGTTTTTGGCATTGAGAAAAGAGTCTGTAAAATAGGTTACGTTCAAAAGATGCGCCGGACAGCTGATGTCCGGCGCAGTTTAAGATGATGCTGTGTTACACACCCAAGTTCAACTTGCGGATGGTGGTGCTGCCTACCGCTGGCATTGCCCAGGCAGAGAGCCCTGAAAAGTTTGTACAAAAGAGAATAGAAGATAATTTCAGTAAAGAATCGGAGGAAAAGAGAAACTTGATTGAAAGAATGTATGATCATGAAACAGACAACGAAGAAAATGCTGAACGCATACATGAACAGCCAGAAATTCAGGAGCCCTGCATGGAGTATGGATACGATGAAAGAGATGTTCCGGGGCGTATTGCAGCAGGTGATTCCCATATAAAGTGGGACAATCTCTTCCTCCTGCTCATATGTCAAGCCGCTGGGATACGTCTCTCGTCCTTTTGCTTTCTTGTTTTTATTCCCTTGTGAATGCGGCTTCTTAATTTCATGTTTTCCCCGGCGTTTTCTTACATGCTATCTCTGACGCTGACAGACGGCAGGGCTGGAAATATGTACTGTTTACAAATGTCAAAAATTGTGTTAACATAATACGGACTTTCAACGCAAGCCACACTCAAGGGATAGTATCCCACACGCGAAACAGGAGGAACCCCATGAAAAAATTCGGCAGACGATGCGCCGCACTGACACTGGCGGCGGCGCTGGCATTCTCGCTGGCCCAGCCGGCGCTGGCATCCTATGCGCTGGGTACGGAGTTGTCGGAATGGTCTACGCCCTTGGGCACCGGCACCACCCTCACCAGCCAGAACCTGTGGTCGGCATCTAGAAGCGACCTGCGCACCGAGCACTACGTGACCTATACGCCAAACACTACGGTGAAGCCGGTGGTGTTCAGCGGTACATATGTGGCCAGCACCAACACGGTGCAGACCGCCGCCGCACAGCTGGAGAGCCAGGGCTACCGAGTGGCCGCGGCCATCAACGGCGGCTTCTTCAACACCGACGGCACCATCGTGGGTATGCTGATGACCGACGGGGTTGTCCGCGCCCTGGATGTGGACAACTATACCCTGCTGGGCTTCACCAGCGACGGCAAGGTGTTCATTGATGAGAGCAAGCCCACCATGTCCGCCTCCTGGACGGCGACGGAGATCGTGTATCCCCCCGCGCCAGAGCCCGAGCCCGGGACAGAACCCGCCCCCGGCACAGACCTTGACCCATCGGTGGAGTCCACCCCTGTGCTCGACCCCATTCCCACCCCCATGCCCGAGCCGGTGACCGTCACCGTACCCCGCACGTTCCCTGTGGCGGGTTTCAACGCCTACCGCAACGACAGTTTCATCGGTGGACTGTACCTTTACAACAAGGACTTTTCCTCTCGGGTGACCAGCCACGGGACCTGTGTGTCCGCCATCCTGCGCCCCGTGGGGCAGGATGGGATGAAGATGGACTGCACCATGACCTTTGAGGTGATGTCCGTCACCGACACCGCCCAGGTGGGCGTGACGTTTGACGGCAATATCCCCGAGGGCTGTTACATGCTCTACGGCGAGGATCATGGCAATGCGGAGCTGTTGAACGCTTTGCGGGGCATGACAGTGGGCAGTCAGGTCACTCTGACCGTAGGCGGCGCCGACGCGCAGTGGGCCAACGCAGCCTATGGCGTCAGCGGCATGTACACCCTGCTGCGCAATGGTCAGATCGTGGACGGCCTGTCCTCCACCGCCAATCCCTATACTGCCGTGGGTGTGAAGGCGGACGGCACTGCCGTGTTCTACACCATCGACGGACGGCAGAGCGGTTATTCCGTCGGGGCCAGCTATGCGCAGGTGGCACAGCGTCTCCAGGAGCTGGGCTGTGTGTCCGCTGTGGCCCTGGACGGCGGCGGTTCCACCACCCTGGGCGCCACCCTGCCGGGCAGCAGCGGCTTTGCCGTGGTGAACCGCCCCTCCTCCGATAGCCGGAGGATCAACAATACCATTGCCCTGGTGAGTACGGCGGGCGCCGATATTTTGGAGCCGGGCGCTTACGTCACCGCGCAGCACCGGGTGGTGCTGGCCGGGGCCAAGCTGCCGGTACAGGCCAACGCCTATGACAGCGCCGGACGGCCCGCAGAGCAGACTTACGTCAACATTAGCGCCACCGGCGGTTCGGTCAGCGGCGGGGTATATACCGCAGGGGGCACTCCGGGCACCTACAGCATCTCTGCGGGCGGACGCGGCGGAGGACTCACGGTGGAGGTGGTGGATCAGCTGTCCAGCCTCCTCGTCAGCAGGAAGGACAACAGCGCCCGGGTGACAGCCCTGAATATGAAACCGGGCGAGCAGGTGGAGCTCACCGCCACAGGCTCCTGGTGGAACCTGCCGGTGGCCATGGGCGATGAGAACGTGACCTGGACGGCCGACCCCGAGATCGGCGCCATCGACGCCGCAGGCCGCTTCACGGCGGGTCAACGGTCCGCCCAGGGGAACATCACCGTCTCCGCCGGAGGCAGGACGGTGACCATCCCCGTGACTGTGACCAGCACCGTCCCCTTCACCGACATCTCCGGCCACTGGAGCGAGGACTATGTGGTTCGAATGTACGAGCTGGGTCTGACCACCGGCTACGGACAGGACGACGGCACGGCGATTTACCAGCCGAACAACCCGTTGACGCGGGCGGAGCTGCTGGCTTTCCTCACCCGCGTGCTGGGAGTGGACGAGTCTGCCTACTACACTGTGGAGATGCCCTTCGCCGACAACACCGATATCCCCAACTGGGCGCAGCTCTATGTTCAGGCCATGTACACCCTGGGCGTGCTCAAGGGTAGTGAGCGGGACGGCAAGCTGTACGCCGACGTGAACAGCTACGTCACCCGTGAGGAGACCATGACCTTCCTGGGCCGGGTGCTGGCGGCCTCCCAGAGCGCCGACCTGTCTTCCTTCCCCGACGCCTATTTGGTGAGCGATTGGGCTTCGCCCCATATCCAGACCCTGGTGGGGCTGAACATCGTGGGCGGCAGCAACGGTCTGCTGGAGCCCAAGGCCAACATTGACCGGGCGGCAATCGCCAAGCTGTTGGTGGAGATTTATCCCCTGGAAAAGGCTCTCTTGGTGCCCCGGCTGGACCTGATATCTTACTAATATTTATCAAAAAGCTCCGCGATCTTTTGATTGCGGAGCTTTTTGATGGATAAACCGGAATACCCTGGGCATACTGCCACAAGAGGTGAAGCGCTATGGATATGACCAACCAGCAATATAATCAATATGTCAGCGATAAATCCGACCCGTCCCCGCTGTGGAAAGACTGTCTGTGGGCCTTCTGCGTGGGCGGAGCCATTTGCGCCGGGGGCCAGGGCCTGCTGGCTCTGTACCAGAGCTGGGGCGCAGACAAGGAGGACGCCGCCGCCTGGGTGTCCATCACCCTGATTTTCCTGGCCTCGCTGCTCACCGGCCTGGGGGTGTTCGACAACATCGCCAAGTGGGCGGGAGCGGGAACACTGGTGCCCATCACCGGCTTTTCCAATGCCATGGTGTCCCCGGCGCTGGAGTTTAAAAGTGAGGGCTTTGTTACCGGCACCGGGGCCAAGCTGTTCACCGTGGCGGGGCCGGTGCTGGCTTATGGGATTTCCGCCAGCGTGATTTACGGTATTATTTTGTATATTGTGGGGTTGTTTTAAAAGGCGCACGGCGGACCGGTCCGCCGTGCGCTTCATTTTACCCGCCATCCGTGGAAATACCTTGCCGGATGGGGGAAAAGGTGCTATACTTTGCTTGCTGAATAGAGAAAAACAAGGAGGGCCGATTTATGACCTACCGCGAGGAATTTATCCACTTCATGGTGCGCTCCGGCGTGCTCACCTTTGGGGACTTCACCACCAAATCCGGCCGCAAAACCCCCTATTTCGTCAACACCGGCAACTACAAAACCGGGGCCCAGGCTGCGCGCTTGGGCGACTATTACGCTGCCTGCATCCAGGAGCACATGCCCGAGGGCATTGACGCCCTGTTCGGCCCGGCTTATAAGGGAATTCCCCTGGTGGTGGCCGCCGCGTCGTCACTGTACCGGAACCATGGCCGGGATCTGCCCTATTGCTTCAACCGCAAGGAGGCCAAGGACCATGGCGAGGGCGGCTCCATGGTGGGCTACAAGCCCCAGAGCGGCAACCGCGTCGCCATCATCGAGGATGTGGTGACGGCGGGCACCGCCGTGCGGGAGACCATTGAGCTGTTCAAGTCTGTGGCCGATGTAAAATTTGCCGCGCTGTTCGTCAGTGTAGACCGCATGGAGCGGGGCACACGGGAGTGCACCACCCTGGACGAGCTGCGCCAGGACTACGGCATTCAGGTGCACCCCATTGTCACCATTCGAGACATCATGGACTGTCTCCACAACAAGGAGGTGGACGGCAGGGTGTACATCGACGACGCGATGCTGGGCCGGATGGGAGACTATCTGGCCCAATATGGACCCAAGGGCTGAGCCGCTTATGGCGGAGAAAGCAGCCGAGAAAAAGCCGCCCAGCGTCCATACAGGACACCGCAGCCGGATGAGGGAGGAGTTCCTGCGCGCCGGGGCGGTCGGCATGGAGGATCACCGCCTGTTGGAGCTGATTCTGTTCTACGCCATCCCACAGGGGGATGTGAACCCGCTGGCCCACCAGCTGGTGGACCACTTCGGCTCCCTGTCCGGGGTGTTCCACGCCACCTATGACCAGCTGGTGAAGGTGCCTGGGGTGGGGCATAACACCGCCGTGCTCCTCCAGCTTATTCCCGCCGCCGCGGCCCGTTACATGGAGCAGACCGCTAGCTTTGACGGCCAGATTGTGAACATCTGGCAGCTGAAGGAACTGCTGGAGCCCTATTTTTTCGGCCAGCGGGACGAGGTGGCCTATCTGGTGTGCATGGACGGCAAGAGCAAGGTGCAGGCAGTACGCAAGCTGGGCCAGGGCATCATGGACACAGTGCCCATCACCGCCCGGAAGGTGATGGAGGCCGCGCTGGACTGCAACGCCAGTCAGGTGGTGCTGGCCCACAACCATGTGTCCGGGGTTGCCATGCCCTCCCACGCGGATGTGGACACAACCCTGCGGCTCAAGCGGGTGCTGGCGGAGATGGATGTGACACTAATGGATCACCTTATCTTCGCAGGAGGGGACATGGTGTCTTTGGCTCAGTCCGGGCTGATCACCGCTCCATAGCAGGATAAAAGGGGAGAGGGGCAGGCCGCGGACCGCATCCAGGCGGGGGTAACCTGCTCATCGGCTCGGCTCTTTGGTGCCGGATGTTCCAGGATGGCGTTGATGCTTTCGCCGGTAGCGTTAAAGCGTTTATAAACATCCGGCGCAAGAAGGGGTGTCTTGCAGAATGGCGGATATGGGAGAACAAGGGTGGACAGCGGCAAACGGATAGAGGTTAAAAATGAGAGGGGCTGCCGGTGGGGTAGTCCTTCCATTATGGAAAAAATAATAAATTTTATTTTTCGATGAAGAATGGCAATGCATCCAAAATCAGGCTGACTTCCTTGTGGAAATCAGCCTGATTTTGGAGCTGATGGTGGGAATCGAACCCACAACCTTCTCATTACGAGTGAGATGCTCTGCCATTGAGCCACATCAGCATATTGAATTGTGAGAGTGATGGCCTGCTGCTTATGAATCAATTGCTTCCCCTACTGAGCTATGCCGGTGTGAAGCGACCCACAGCAAGGGCTATTGTAGCACAAGCGCCCGGTCCGCGTCAAGAGCGGAAGAGAAAATATCTGTGAAAATGCGTCATAACCTGGAAGGAGGAGCGGGGAAGATAGGAAAATCCGTGGATTGCTTTTTTTACGGCGCTGTGCTAAACTAACCATATTATAAATTGCTTTGAAGTGTGAAAGGATCTTGGATCATGATTGACAGCTGGAACATTACCATCCCTGAACTGACTGGGGACGAACCTCGCAGAGCTTATATCTATCTGCCCGACTCCTGGGAGATGGACCCTGACCGGCGCTATCCCGTGTTATATATGTTTGATGGCCACAACGTATTCTTTGACGAAGACGCTACCTATGGCAAGAGCTGGGGCATGGGCGAGTACCTGGATGCCACTCAGACCCAGATCATCGTGGCCGCCGTGGAGTGCAACCACCACCCGGATCATGGACGGCTGTCTGAGTATTCTCCCTGGTCATTTTATGTCGGCAACTTTGGCCGGGTGGCAGGGCGGGGGAGGACCACCATGGAATGGCTGGTCAACGCCTTCAAGCCGGAGATTGACCGGGAGTTTCCCACGCTTCCCGGCCGGGAGAATACCTTCATCGCGGGAAGCTCCATGGGCGGCCTTATGAGCCTGTACGCCGTGCTGGAGTATAACCGCTATTTCTCACGAGGGGCTGCGCTGTCTCCCTCCCTGTGGGTGGCCCCAGGAAAGGTGGACACCCTGATCCGCACCGCCCGGGTGGCTCCGGACACGGTACTGTACATGGATTACGGCTCTCGGGAGCTGTCCAACCATTCCCAGACCTTCAAGCTGCTGGGCCGGACAGCGGCGGCACTGCTGGGCAGGCACATTTTGCTGGATTTCCGCATGGTCCCTGGAGGCGACCACAGCGAGGCCAGCTGGGAACGGCAGATTCCGTTTTTCATGAACACCCTGCTCTATGGGCGGGAAGATCAATAAACAGGAAACCTAGGAGAAACTATGGAGACACAATATTTCAAGGACTACAGCCCCGCGCTGGATCGGGACATGGAGTGCAAGGTGTATGGTCACGCGGGCCGTCCCGTGCTGTTTATTCCCTGCCAGGACGGACGGTTTTTCGATTTTGAGGACTTTCACATGACCGACGCCTGGGCGCCCTGGATTGAGTCGGGGCAGGTGATGGTGTTCTCCATCGACACCATGGACGCGGAGAGCTGGTCGGACAAAAGCGGCGATCCCTATTGGCGCATCCGCCGGTACGAGCAGTGGATCGCCTATATCACTGACGAAATGGTACCCTTTATGAGGGCCATGGTGAACGATCGCAACGGCTGGAGCGGTGAGGCCGGGGTGCTGGTGTTCGGGTGCAGCCTGGGCGCCACCCATGCCGTCAACCTGTTTCTGCGCCGCCCGGACCTGTTCGACCGGGTGCTGGCCCTCAGCGGTATCTACAGCGCGGACTATGGCTTCGACAGCTACGTGGATGAGGTGGTCTACCACAACTCACCGGTCCATTATCTGTCCGACATGCCCAAGGACCACCCCTTCATCAACCTTTATAATCAGAAGAAGGGCGTTATCTGCGTGGGCCGTGGCCCCTGGGAGATTCCGGGGGCCACGATGTGGCTGGCGGATGTTTTCAGGGAGAAGGACATCCACATCTGGGTGGATATCTGGGGCTATGACGTGGCCCACGACTGGGACTGGTGGTACAAGCAGGTGGACTATTTTGTGCCCTACCTGCTGGATCAAGTTTAAATTTTGCCACAAAGCATCAAAAAGAGAGAAGGAAGCACCATGAAAAACGTGATTTTTATTTCCCCCAACTTTCCCGTCAACTACTGGCAGTTCTGCCGGGAGCTGAAAAATAACGGTATGAATGTACTGGGCATCGGTGACGCTCCCTATGATGAGCTGACCAACGAGTTGCGGGACAGCCTCAACGAGTATTACAAGGTGGGCAGCCTGGAAAACTACGACGAGGTGTACCGGGCCGTAGCCTACTTCATTTTCAAGCACGGTCGTGTGGACTGGCTGGAGTCCAACAACGAATACTGGCTGGAGCGGGACGCCCGGCTGCGTACGGATTTCCACATCACCTCCGGTTTCCAGATCGACGACATCCCCCGCATCAAGTTCAAGTCCAAGATGAAGGAATTTTATGAGAAGGCGGGCATTCCCACAGCCCGTTATCATCTGGTGGACAATTTCAAAGGTTGCATGGCGTTCATCAAGAAGGTGGGCTGGCCGGTGGTGGTCAAGCCGGACAGTGGCGTGGGCGCTTCTGACACCCATAAGTTGTCCGGTGAGGATGATTTGAAAAAGTTCCTGGAGACCAGGCAGAACGTCACCTATATCATGGAGGAGTTCATCCATGCTGAGGTCAATTCCTACGACGCCATCATTGATTCCAACGGCGATCCCATTTTCGAGACCGGCAATGTTACCCCGATGTCCATCATGGACCTTGTAAACGAGGAGGATAACTCCATTTACTACATCGTCAAAGACCTGCCCGCCGACACCAGAAAGGCGGGCCGGGCCACAGTGAAGAGCTTCGGCGTCAAGAGCCGCTTCGTCCACTTTGAGTTCTTCCGCCTCACCCAGGACCAGGAGAGCATGGGCAAGAAGGGGGACGTGGTGGCCCTGGAGGTCAATATGCGGCCCTGCGGCGGGTTCAGCCCCGATATGATGAACTTCGCCAACTCCACCAACGTATACAAGATCTGGGCGGATATGATCGCCTTTGACCACTCCGCGCTGGAGGGCGGTGAGCGTGCGTTCTGCGCCTACGCCGGCCGCCGGGACGGCAAGCCCTTTGTCATGGACCATGAGGCCGTCATGGAGAAGTACGGCGAGTGCATGAAGATGGTGGGCCGCATCCCCGATGTGCTGGCGGACGCCATGGGCAACCAGATGTATGTGGCCACCTTCCCCACCAAGAAGGCCCTGGACACCTTCTACAAGGATGTTTTGAAGCTGAAAAAGTAATCACACCGGGAATTCCCCGTCTGATTTTCAGGCGGGGGATTTTTTTGCATATTTTTCCTCTGCCGGGCCATACTAACGGCACCAATGTAAAGGAGGGACTTACCCATGTCGAACCTGAGCACAAAAGAGCTGTCCGCGCTGGAGGATCAGCTTGGCTTTGAACGGATGCTGTGCTGCAAGTACCAGGACGCCGCCCAGGCCACCCAGGAAACCGAGCTGAAAACCACCTACAACCAGTATGCCGCCCAGCACAAGCAGAATTACGATACCCTGCTGGGCTTTTTAAAGTAAGGAGAACGAACCATGAAGGAAAATGAGATCATCACCGACCTGCTGCTCACCGAGAAGAAGATGAGCACCAATTACAATTTGTTTGCCTCCGAGTGTACCAACGTGCAGCTCCGGGACACCTTTGTCAGCCTGCTCACCCAAGGCCACAAAACCCAGACTCAACTGTTTGAAACCGCCAAGCAGAAGGGATGGTACAAGGTGGAGCAGGCCCAGCCCCAGCAGATCGCTCAGGCGGAGCAGAAGTTCACCAACCAAGCCCCGACCATCACCGGCTAAAGCTTAAAAATTTCTAAAGTGTGCCCCTGGCGTATGGAAACGCCGGGGGCACTTATGTTATACTATCCCCGACAACAAGCTGGGAGGAATCGCCATGGAAACCGCTAGCATTCTCGTCGTGGAGGACGACGCGGACATCAACCGCCTGCTGTGCACCATCCTGGAGGGCGCGGGCTACACCTGCCGGGCCGCCTTTTCCGGCAGCGAGGCTCTGTTGTGGGCGGAAAAATACGACTATGACCTGATTGTGCTGGATCTGATGCTCCCCGGCGTGACGGGGGAGGAGCTGATCGCCCGCATACGCCGGGGCAAGACTATGCCCATTATCGTAGCCTCGGCCAAGGTTGGGGTGTCCGACCGGGTGAACGTGCTCAAGCTGGGGGCGGACGACTTCATCCCCAAGCCCTTCGACAATGCCGAGGTGCTGGCGAGGGTGGAGGCGCAGCTGCGCCGCAGCCGGGAGTTTTCCGCCGCCAAGGCGGACGTGCTCACCGTGGGTCCGTTAACCCTGGACCGGGACAGCCACACTGTGTCGGTGGACGGGGAGGAGCTGCCCTTGACCGGGCGGGAATTCGACATTTTGGCCCTGCTCATGGAAAACCCCCGGCGGGCCTTTTCCCGGGCGCAGATTTATGAGGCTGTGTGGGGCGAGGACTTTCTGGGAGATGAAAACACGGTGAACGTCCACGTGAGCAACCTGCGTTCCAAGCTGTCCAGGGCGGACCCGGACCGGAGTTATATCAAAACGGTGTGGGGCATCGGGTTTAAGCTGGCCGATATTTAGGATTTCTTTAGACTTCCTTTGAAGAGTTTTGGCCTTTCTGCGATAAGCTATAGCCACAACGAAGAGAAAGGCGGGAACGCTATGAACGAAAATACAGCGGTGATGGCAACCTATGGGCTGCAAAAAGCCTATGGTTCCTGTAAGGCGCTGGACGGCGTGAATATGCTGGTGCGCCGGGGGGACGTATATGGTTTGGTGGGCCGCAACGGGGCGGGGAAGACCACTCTCATGCGGATGATTACAGGCCAATCTGAGCCCAGCGGGGGCGAAATGGAGCTGTTTGGCGCGTCGGGAAAGAACATGCGGTCCCAGCGCACCCGCACGGGCGCCATGATTGAAATTCCCTCCTTTTCCCCTTTCCTCACCGCTCAGGAGAACCTGGAGTATTACCGCCTCCAGCGGGGGATTCCCGGCAGGCATGTGGTAGATGAGGTGCTGGAGCAGGTGGATTTGGCGAATACGGGGAAGAAAAAGTTCAAATCCTTTTCTCTTGGCATGAAGCAGCGGCTGGGGCTGGCTTTGGCTCTGATGAACCATCCGGACTTCCTCGTCCTGGACGAGCCCATCAACGGCTTGGACCCGGAGGGGGTGGCCGAGTTCCGGCAGATTCTGCGCACCCTTAACCAGGAGCGGCAGACCACCATCCTGATCTCCAGCCATATTCTGTCCGAGCTGTCCAACGTGGCGACCCGGTACGGATTCATGGAGCAGGGGAGGCTGTTGGAGGAAATCTCCGCCGAGGCCCTCCACGACAAATGCCGTACCTGCCTGCGGCTGGAGGTGGACGACGCCGCCAAGGCCGCCGCTGTTCTCCAAAGTGAGCTGGGTACGGACAAGTTTGAGGTCTTGCCCAACAATGTGGTCCAGCTCTACGCCTGCCTGGACGACCCCAAGCAGGCGTCCTACGCCCTGGCCCGGAACGGGGTGGCCTTGCTGGCTATGGAGCAGAAGGGCGCGGACCTGGAAGCGTATTTCCTCGACCTGATCGGAGGTGGGCGCCATGTTTAACTATATCCGCGCTGAGATCTACAAGCTGCTCCACCGGCCCTATACCTATATCGCCCTTGGGGTTATGATGGCATTGGAGGCACTTTATGCGTCTATGTTTGCTTTCCACAACGCCCATTCCATGGCCACCCCTTTCGGCGGGGCCATTATCACCATCATAGAGATGGGAGCCATCGGCTTTTGTACCTGCCTGCTCACCGGGGATATCGTGTTTGCCGGGCAGTACAAGAACTCCACGCTGAAAAATGAGGTGTCCTTCGGCTTAAGCCGCACTCAGATTTACCTGGGCAAATTCCTGGCCCAGACCCTGCTGTCCATCGTGTATCTGGTGGTCATGATGGCTTTCTTCCTGGGGCTTTGCGCGGTCTGTCTGCCCATGGAGTCGGAGTCCGCCGCGTTCTACGCCACATCGGAGGCGCTGGCTATCGTGGGCTACTTCCTGTCAGTAGGGCTTCCGCTGTGGATTGGCGCTCAGGCGGCGCTATGTATGTGTCTGTTTTTGGTGAATGGGGAGATGGCCAGCTCTTTCCTCTATGTGGGCATTGTGTTCGTGCTGGAGTCTTTCATCGATCTGGCGGGACTGCTTATCCAGGGACCGGTGGGAAATGCGCTGCTCAAGGCGGTCCCGTATTTCCCCGTGCGAATGTTGAATGGAGCCAAAAGCGTGGTGGGCGACGTGAGCTATCTGGGCAGGGCGTGGCTGGTGGGGGCGTTTTGGGTCATCGTTTGCACCGTCGTGGGCCTGTATGGATTCAACCGAAAGGAGATCAAATAAACCATGAAACGGAGAAAACGGATGGAAGCGGTGCTTTGGGCCGTCATCGCGGCGGCAATGATAGGCGGACTCAGCCTGATTCTTCAGAAGCCAAAAAAATGAGCCGGTTTCCGCCGGGCCGAAAGGCCCGGCAAAAGCCGTTTGATGGGGTGTTCTAATGAAAATTCCTGTAATCGTGTTCTTCCTGCTCCTCATGGTTCTGTTCGGATGGAATGGTTTTTGATCATTGCCGGGGACCTATGGGCATTCTCGGCCCTATCCTGCTGGTGCTGCTGGGGCTTTGGATGGGCCGGGGCAAACGTTCTCCCTGGTACATCAAGGTGATCCTTGTCGTTTTGCTCACGCTGCTGGTTTTGATTACGCTGGGGGTTATTTGACGAAAGGGGGCGCGGCGTTCCATGAAAACCGCTATGATCATTGTCTTGCTGTTGGTGATTGCTGTCCAAGCGGTCCGTCGGTACACCCTGGAGCGTGGGCTGTGTCGGGCTGCCAGCCAGATGAGAGCCCAGATGGCCGACGAGACCACGGCCCGCCTGTCCCTGCCATGTCCCAGCGCCGGGGCGGAGGAGCTGCTGGTCTGCCTCAACGACCTGCTGGAGCTGCGCCAGGAGGAGCGGGCGGGCTACCGCCGCAAGGAGCAGGAGCTGCGCCAGCAGATTGCCAACGTGTCCCACGACCTGCGCACGCCGCTGACCTCTATCCTGGGCTATTTGCAGCTTTTGGAGCAGAAGGAGCTGCCCCCGGAAAAACGGCAAGAGTACTTCCAAGTCATCGAGGGGAGAGCGCGGACGCTTCAAGTTTTTATCGCCACATTTTATGACCTGTCCCGCATCGAAGGGGGAGAACTGCCTTTGGAGCGGGAAAAGGTGGACCTGGGCCGCGCCCTGTCCGACCAACTGGCGGCAGCTTATGAGCAAATCGAGGAAACAGGGCTTGCCATGGAGGTGGATATTGCGCCGGACCTGCCCCCGGTCTGGGCGGACAGGGGAGCGGTGACCCGCATTTTCTCCAATCTGTTGACCAATGCCCTGCGCCACGGAATGGATATGCTGTCGATTAAATTGTATCGGTCCGGGGGATATGTCATCTCCTCCTTCTCAAACCGTGCGGATGATATGACAGAGGAAGATGCCGCCCATGTGTTTGAGCGCTTTTATACTGCGGATAAAATGCGTACAGGCCAATCCACAGGCTTAGGCTTGGCCATCGTCAAGGCGCTGACGGAGCGCATGGGCCACACTGCCCGGGCCCGCTGGCAGGATGGGATATTTACCATTGAGGTGCGGTGGAGCGTTTGACGTATCTTGTCTAATTTAACAAAACGTTAAAGGACCGGCGCTTTACGCCGGCCCTTTTTTGTGGTAAAATAGCGAAAACATGGATATAATAGCCACAAAACCGATTTCATAAAAAAAGGAGCCGGTGCCAAATGGCTCAGCAGACATCTTCTCAATACCAGCAGGCCCCGCCGCCCAGGCGCAGGCGTGACGATGACCCTTCCCGGCGCAGAGAAGAACAGCCCATTCGTTCTGCTCGAGAACCGGAACGGGTGTTCCCAGACCCAAAGCTGGGCCTCACCGCCGCCCAGGCGGCGGATTTCCTGGAGCGGGGCCTGGGCAATGAAATGGTGGAGTCCAACGCCAAATCCACCCGGCAGATCATCCGGGAGAACACCCTGACCTTTTTCAATTTGGTGTTCGTGGTGCTGGCGGCCCTGCTGGTGCTGGCGGGAGACTTCAAGGACATGATGTTTTTGGGCATCGCGGCGGTGAACTCTATTATTGGTATTATCCAGCAGCTGCGCTCCCGGGCCACACTGGAAAAGCTGTCCCTTATCAGCGAGACGCGGGTGAAGGTGGTGCGGGACGGACAGCTGGGCACGGTGCCGGTCCATAAGCTGGTGCGGGAGGACATCGTGGAGCTTGGCGCAGGAGACCAGATCCCTGCCGACGGGCCGGTGATGTCCGGCCAGGTGACGGTAAACGAGGCTCTGATTACCGGAGAGGCCGACCCCATCACAAAAAACCCCGGCGATGAGCTGCTCAGCGGCAGCTTTGTGGTGTCCGGCAAATGCCGCGCCCGGCTGGATCGGGTGGGCAAGGCCAGCTATGCCGCCCGGCTGTCCCTGGAGGCCAAGGCTGACCAGGGGGTGGGACGCTCGGAGATGATGAAGTCGCTGGACAAGCTGATCCGATTCATCGGTTTCGCGCTGATCCCCATCGGGGCGGCTCTGTTCTACAATGAGCTGATGGTCCAGGGGAACGCTTTTTCCGAGGCGGTGCCCGCTGTTGTGGCCGCCCTCATCGGCATGATTCCCGAGGGGCTGTACCTGCTCACCAGCGTGGCGCTGGCGGTGTCCGTCATGCGGCTGGCCAAGCGTGAGACGCTGGTGCATGAATTGTCCGCTGTGGAGACCCTGGCCCATGTGGATGTGCTGTGTGTGGATAAAACGGGCACCATCACCCAGCCGGAAATGACCGTGAGGGAAGTGGTTCCTCTGGACGAGGAGCGCTGTCCCGCCGGCAGGGTGGAGGAAATTCTTAATGCCTACTATCGGGCCATTGATGCGGACAACGACACCGCCCGGGCCATGGCGGAGCGGTTCAACAAATCCTCCATCTGGCAGGTGGAGCGCACGGTGCCCTTCACCTCGGCCAACAAGTGGTCGGCGGTGGTGTTCAAGTCCTACGGCGCTTACGCAGTGGGCGCGCCGGAGTTCATTATGAAGGCCCGGTACGCCGATTTGCAGCATATGGTTGCGCCTTATCAGGAGCAGGGCTGCCGGGTGCTTCTGTTGGCAAAGTGCGCCAACGCGCCCACCATGGAGGGCGGGCTGTCCGGCGCGGTGGAGCCGCTGGCCTTGGCGGTGATCAACAACCCCATCCGGGAAGAGGCTCCCAAGACCTTCCGCTATTTTTCCGAGCAGGGCGTTACGGTGAAGGTGATTTCCGGCGACAATCCCTCCACCGTGTCCAGCGTGGCGATTCAGGCAGGCATTGCCGGAGCGGACCGCTTTGTGGACGCCGCCACGCTGAAGGAGCCCGCCGACTATGCCCGCGCCGCGCGTGATTACAATGTATTCGGGCGGGTGACCCCAGACCAGAAGCGCAAGCTGGTGAAGGCCCTGCAAAGGGCGGGGCACACGGTTGCCATGACCGGAGACGGCGTCAACGACGTGCTGGCCCTCAAGGATGCTGACTGCGGCATCGCCATGGCCTCCGGCTCGGAGGCGGCCTGCCAGGTGGCCCAGGTGGTGCTGCTGGACTCCAACTTTGCCTCCATGCCGGAGGTAGTGCAGGAGGGGCGGCGGGTCATCAACAACATCCAGCGGGCGGCGGCGCTCTATCTGGTGAAGAATATTATGTCCCTGTTCCTGTCTATCTTCAACCTGTTCGTTGGTTTTCCCTATCCCTTTGTGCCCATCCAGCTCACGCTTATCAGCGCCTTGACCATCGGCGCGCCCTCCTTTGTGCTGGCGCTGGAGCCCAACCACGAGATCGTGAAGGGCAGGTTCATGACCAACGTTCTCCGGCGGGCGCTGCCGGGAGGATTGGCGAATATCGTTCTGCTGATCTTCATCGAGCTGTTTACTTTTGCCTTCGACTTTGAGCGGGTCACTCTGTCCACTTTGTCTACCGTTATCATGGGCGAGGTGGGACTGCTGGTGCTGTATTACATATCCCGGCCGCTGGACTGGAAGCGTGGGACGCTGTTGGGGGCCATGTCAGTAGCCTTTGTGGTTGCGGTTCTGAGCTTTGGCGGTGTCTTCGAGCTGACCCCGCTGGATTTCCAGGCGGGGCTGGTGATTGTGGTGTTCCTCATGCTCACTCCGTCGGTGATTTTTGTGTTTGAGCGGGGGATGGATCTGATTGAGGTTCTGATGACAGCGGGCAAAAAGAAGCTGGGCAGGCAGAGGCTGAAACGCGCAACAGTCCGGGAGCGGTGATTTGAAACAGATAAAAACGAGGACCTGCCGCTCCGGCAGGTCCTCGTTTTTTGTGCTGTAAAGCTATGCGTCAGCCCTCGGGTTCCTGGTGGCCGTGCTCGTGACAGCAGGAGCAATCGCCGCTGCAGAACTGCTCGGGATCATAGGCGATGCCGTTCTTGTCATAGTAATCCTTGATGGCGGCACGCACGGCCTCCTCGGCCAGCACGGAGCAGTGGATCTTGTGGGCGGGCAGGCCGTCCAGGGCCTCCACCACCGCCTGATTGGTGAGGGACAGGGCCTCCTCTACCTTCTTGCCCTTGATGAGTTCGGTGGCCATGGAGCTGGTGGCGATGGCGCTGCCGCAGCCAAAGGTTTCGAACTTCACGTCTGTGATGATCCCGTCCTCAATTTTGAGATACATTTTCATGATGTCGCCGCACTTGGCGTTGCCCACCTCACCCACGCCGTCAGCGTTGGGAATCTCGCCCACGTTGCGGGGGTTGCGGAAATGGTCCATTACCTTTTCACTGTATAACATAATTGCGTTCTCCTCTCTGTAATGCTTTCCAAACGGGAGACATGTCCCGAAGATAGTTCACAACCTCGGTGGCCGCTTTGATAATGGCCTCCGCGTCCGCCATGGTGTTGTCTTGATCCAGGGTGAGACGCAGAGAGCCGTGGGCCACCTCGTGGGGCCGGCCGATGGCCAGCAGTACGTGGCTGGGGTCCAGGGAGCCGGAGGTGCACGCCGAGCCGGAGGAAGCGGCGATGCCTTTGTCGTCCAGCAGCAGCAGCAGGGACTCGCCCTCAATGCCCTCGAAGCAGAAGTTCACGTTGCCGGGGAGACGGCGCTGCCGGTCGCCGTTGAGGGCGGAGTGGGGAATTTTGGACAACCCCTCAATAAGCGCGTCCCGAAGCTTTGCCGCGTGGGCGTCGTTTTCCTCCATATGAGCGATAGAGTCCTCCAGCGCCGCGGCCATACCCATGATGGCGGGGAGGTTTTCCGTACCGGCCCGGCGGCCGGACTCCTGAGCGCCGCCGTGGATGAAGGTGAGCAGGGGGATGCCCCGGCGCACATACAGCGCGCCCACCCCCCTGGGGCCGTGAAATTTATGGCCGGACAGGGACAGCATGTCGATGCTTTGGGCGTTTACGTCAATGGGCAGGTGGCCCACAGCCTGAACGGCGTCGGTGTGGAAGGGAACGCCCTTTTCCCGGCACAAGGCTCCAATTTCAGCGATAGGCTGGATGGTGCCGATTTCGTTGTTGGCGAACATGACGGACACCAGGGCGGTGTCCTCCCGGATGGCGGCGGCCACGTCCTCCACCTTTACAATGCCGCTTTCATCAACGGGGACCAGGGTGACCTCAAAGCCTTCTTTGGAGAGCTGGTCCATGGTATGAAGGACAGCGTGGTGCTCGATGGCGGTGGTGATGAGGTGTTTTTTGCCTTTGCGAGCACCCATCTTGGCGGCGCTGGCAATGGCCTGATTGTCCGCCTCGCTGCCGCCGGAGGTGAAGTAAATCTCTCTGGGCTGGGCTCCGATGGCTTTTGCCACCGTCTCCCGGGCGGATTGCAGTGCCTCCTTGGCCTGCTGCCCGGGGGAATGGAGGCTGGAGGGATTGCCCCAGAAGCGCTCCATGGCGTCCAGCATGGCCTGCTGAGCAGTGGAGCTGGTCTTTGTGGTCGCGGCGTTGTCCGCATATATCATGACTTGTCCATCTCCTTGAAGTCCGTGAAAAAGGGACTGATTTTTTGTTTCGCCCAAACCATACCGTAAAAAGCATACCTTGTCAATAGGAATTGTGAGAATTTTCCGTCGGCGGTGACGGAGGAATGAATAAATACGGCTGTTATTCATACACATTATGAATATTTATCCGAATATGTGGAATATTGCCCAGAAAAGCCAGGAGAAATTCGGATAACTATGCAAAAAATCACTTGCCAACAGTCGGCTGGGGTAGTATACTCTTACAAGTGGCACGGAAATGTGCCCTGTTACTATGGAAAAACGGAGGGAATCACCGTGACTGACGTGAAAAAAGTAGTGCTTGCCTATTCCGGCGGGTTGGATACATCCATTATTATCCCCTGGCTGAAGGAAAATTACAACAACCCTGAGATCATCGCCGTGTCCGCCGATGTGGGGCAGGGGGACGAGCTGGACGGCCTGGAGGAAAAGGCTGTCAAGACCGGCGCGTCCAAGCTGTACATCGAGGACCTGACCGACATTATGGTGGACGAGGTCATCATTCCCTCCATGATGATGGGGGCCAAGTATGAAGACTATTTGCTGGGCACCGCCTTTGCCCGGCCTGTCATCGCCCGCCGTCTGGTGGAAATCGCCAGGAAGGAGGGGGCCGACGCCATCTGCCACGGCTGTACCGGCAAGGGCAACGATCAGGTCCGCTTCGAGCTGGCCATCAAGCGCTTCGCCCCTGAAATGCGCATCATTGCCCCCTGGCGTGAGTGGTCTATCAAGGGCCGTGACGAGGAGATCGACTACGCCGAGGCCCACAACGTGCCCTTGAAGATTTCCCGGGAAACCAACTATTCCAAGGACAAGAACCTGTGGCACCTGTCCCATGAGGGCTTGGATCTGGAGGATCCCGCCAACGAGCCGCTGTACGACAAGCCGGGCTTCCTGGAAATGGGCGTGTCCCCCGCCGTGGCCCCCGACGCCCCCGCCTATGTCACTCTGGACTTTGTGCAGGGCTGGCCTGTGGCTGTCGATGGGGAGAAGATGAAGGCGTCCGACATCATCCGCAAGCTGAACAAGCTGGGCGGTGAGAACGGAATCGGCCTGCTGGACATCGTGGAGAACCGTCTGGTGGGCATGAAGGACCGGGGTGTGTATGAGACGCCGGGCGGGTCCATCCTCTACCGGGCCCATGAGGTGCTGGAGATGATCACCGTGGACAAGGATACCAAGCACATGAAGTCCAAGCTGGCGGTGGATTTTGCCGATCTGGTGTATAACGGCAAGTGGTTCACCCCCCTGCGGGAGGCGCTTCAGGCCTTCGCCGTGGACACCCAGAAGCACGTCACTGGTCAGGTGAAGCTGAAGCTGTACAAGGGCAATATCATCACCTCCTCCGTTACTTCCCCCGAGACGCTGTATTCCGAGAACCTGGTCACGTTTGAAGAAAGTGATTACAATCAGGACGACGCCACCGGCTTCATCAATCTGTGGGGCCTGCCGGACAAGGTCCAGGCGCTGCGGGAGCAGGGAAAACTGTAAATAAACCGTGCGGGCGGCGGCTGGCCGCCCGCCCCATGAACAGGAGCGATCATTATGAAACTCTGGGCGGGCCGTTTCCAGAAGGAGACCGACACCCTGGTCAACGACTTTAACTCTTCCATTGGCTTTGACGCCCGGCTGTATGAGCAGGACATCCGGGGCTCCATGGCCCACGCCGCCATGCTGGGGAAGACCGGTGTGATTGAGGCGCACGAGGCGGAAAAGATCGTGGAGGGCCTCCAGGCCATTCTGGCGGATATTGAGGCCGACAAAGTGGAGTTCTCCCTGGACAACGAGGACATCCACATGAACATAGAGGCCCTGCTCACCGAGCGTATCGGGCAGACGGGTAAGCGTCTGCACACCGCCCGCTCCCGCAACGATCAGGTGGCCACTGATTTCCGGCTGTATGTGAAGGAGGAAATTCCTCACATCATCAGTCTGGTGCTAGATCTGGAGAAGGTGCTGGTGAAGAAGGCCAAGGCCAATCTGTCCACTGTCATGCCCGGTTATACCCATCTCCAGCGGGCCCAGCCCACCACCTTCGGTCACTACATGATGGCCTACGCCAACATGCTCAAGCGGGATGTCACCCGGCTGGAGGACTGTTTGGAGCGGTTGGACGAATGTCCCTTGGGTTCCGGGGCGCTGGCGACCTCCACTTATCCTGTGGACCGGCTACAAACCGCCGCTGCTCTGGGCTTTGCAAAGCCCACCGACAACTCTATGGATTCCGTATCCGACCGGGATTACGCCATTGAGCTGCTGTCCGCCCTATCCATTCTCATGATGCATTTGTCCCGGTTTTCCGAGGAGATTATCCTGTGGTGCTCTTGGGAGTTCAAGTTTGTGGAGTTGGACGACGCCTATTCCACCGGCTCGTCCATCATGCCTCAAAAGAAGAACCCTGACGTGGCCGAGCTGGTTCGGGGTAAGACGGGGCGGGTGTACGGCTCCCTTATCACCCTGCTCACCGTGATGAAGGGCCTGCCTCTGGCCTATAACAAGGACATGCAGGAGGACAAGGAGCCGGTGTTCGACGCCATCGACACGGTGGAGCTGTGCGTCCCTGTGTTCACCGCTATGCTGGATACCCTGACGGTGAAGGACAAGAACATGGCCCGGGCGGCGTCGGTGGGCTTCATCAATGCCACCGACTGCGCCGACTATCTTGTGAAGAAGGGGATGCCCTTCCGGGAGGCATACATGATCGTGGGCCGTCTGGTCCACATGTGTATCCGGACTGGGGAAAGCCTTGACACCCTGCCGCTGAAGGACTTCCGAGCCATCTCCGGCCTGTTCGACGAGAGCGTGTACGACGCCCTCCAGCTCAAAACCTGCGTGAACGAGCGCAAGGTATACGGCGGTCCCTCTGAGGAGAGCGTGAAGAAGCAGATTGAGCTCATTGAGGAATTTGTGGCTCTGCGTAAGACGGAGGCATAATATGAACCTGTTTCCTTTTTTCGAGAGCGTATTGGAGCAGGACCGCTGCGCGGTGGTGCTGTGTGATTTAGAGCACACAATTATATATATGAACCATGCGGCAGGGGAGCGGTATGCCAAATGGGGTGGTATGGCGTTGCTGGGTAAGAGTCTGCTGGACTGCCACACGCCTCAGGCCAATGAAATGATCAAAAAGGTTGTAGCATGGTTCCAGGAGAGCCGGGAGCACAACGTGATCTACACATTCCGCAACGAGAAAGAGAACAAGGACGTGTATATGGTGGCCCTGCGCGACAACGGCGGAACACTGATCGGTTACTATGAAAAGCACGAGTACCGGGACCGGGAGACGATGAAGCTGTACGATTTCAAGCCGTAAACACGGCATAGGACGTGACCAGAATGAGCAAACCAAAAATCTATATCGACGGAAAAGAGGGGACCACCGGCCTCCAGATTTACGAACGGCTGGGAGAGCGGGATGACATTGAGCTGCTCCTCATCGACGAGGGCAGGCGCAAAGATATAGAGGAGCGGCGGAAGCTCCTCAACGCCGCCGATCTGGTGTTTCTGTGCCTGCCGGATGCCGCTGCCCGTGAAGCGGTTTCTCTTGTCGCCAATGAGAATACCAGGATTATTGACTGCTCCACTGCCCACCGCACGGCGGAGGGCTGGGTGTACGGGTTCCCGGAGCTCCGTAGCCAGCGGGAACAAATCAAAACCGCCAAGCGGGTGTCCAACCCCGGCTGCTACGCCACTGGTTTTCTCTCTTTGGCGCGGCCCCTGGTGGAGATGGGGGCGCTGGACCAGATGGCCTGTGTGACCTGCCATGCCCTGTCCGGCTACACGGGAGCGGGGAAAAAAGCCATCGCCCAGTATACTGACCCGGACCGAGAGCAGGAACTGGATTCTCCTCGGCACTACGCCGTCACATTGGCCCACAAGCACATCCCGGAGATGATGGCGGTGAGCGGACTGACCAATAAGCCCATTTTCATGCCCATGATCTGCGACTTTCCCCAGGGCATGACGGTGACGGTACCACTGTTTGCCAGCCAGCTAAAACGTGCTGGCTCCATTGACGGGCTGCGGGCGCTGTACGGGGAGTATTACGAAGGCAGCACCGTGGTGGAGCTCCGCCCCGCCGATGCGCCCGGCTGCGGCTTTATTGGCTCCAACAATCTGGCAAGTAAAGATACTTTACAGATTTTTGTCAATGGAAATGAGGACCAGCTGATGCTCACCGCCCGTCTGGATAACCTGGGCAAAGGCGCCTCCGGCGCGGCGGTGCAGAATATGAACCTGATGCTGGGCTTTGAAGAGACCAAGGGCTTGAATCTATAAAAGGAAAAGCGAAACGCGGTTTCGCAGCTAAAAGTTTCTTTTTGGGCCTTTTTCTTTTCAAAGAAAAGGGCCACACCGAAAAGGAGTTGCGATCATGTTGAAAGAGATAGCGGGCGGCGTATGTGCCGCCAAGGGCTTTACTGCCTCCGGCATTCACTGTGGCGTAAAAGCGGGAAGCAGCCCGGACAAAAACGACTTGGCCATGATCCTGTCGGAGCGGGAGTGCTCCGCCGCCGCTGTCTACACCCTGAACCGGGTGAAGGCCGCCCCCATCTACGTGACCATGGGAAATCTGGAGGATGGGGTGTGCCGGGGCATCATCGCCAACAGCGGCAACGCCAACGCCTGCGCGCCCTTGAGCCATGAAAATGCGGAGCAGATGTGTGCTCTGGTGGCCAAGGCCACCGGACTGAAATCCAATGATTTTGTGGTGGCTTCCACCGGCGTCATCGGTCAGGAGCTGAACATCTCCGCCATTGAGAAGGGGATGCCTGCTCTGGTGTCCGGACTGAACAGCGACGGCTCCGACTCTGCGGCCCGCGCCGTCATGACCACCGACACGGTGAAGAAGGAGACGGCGGTTTCCGTGACGATCGGCGGCAAAACGGTGACAATCGGCGCCATCGCCAAGGGCTCCGGCATGATTCACCCCAATATGGGCACCATGCTGTGTTTCATCACCACCGACTGCGCCATCACCCACGAGGTGCTCCAGGATGCTCTTCACGACATTGTTCCCCGCACCTTTAACCGGGTCACTGTGGACGGCGACACCTCCACCAACGATATGTGCGTGGTGCTTGCCAACGGTATGGCGGGCAATGAGCAGATCGAGTGGAAGGACGACAGCTACACCCTGTTCTACAAGGCCCTCCGCCAGGTGTGTGAGACCATGGCCCGCGCCATCGCCGCCGACGGCGAGGGCGCGTCCAGGCTTGTGACCTGCACTGTCCGCTCCGCCCGAAGTGAGGAGAGCGCCGAGCGGCTGGCAAAGGCGGTGGTGGGTTCCTCTCTGGTGAAGGCGGCGCTGTTCGGCGCGGACGCCAACTGGGGCCGGGTGCTTTGCGCCATGGGCTACTCCAAGGCTCCCTTCCGCCCGGAGTATGTGGACATCGGCTTCTCCTCCCTCCAGGGGAGCATCCTGGTGTGTGAGAAGGGGACCGGCCTGGACTTTGATGAGGAGCTGGCGAAAAAGATCCTCACTCAGGACGAGGTGGTCATCGATGTGTCTCTCAACGAGGGAGAGCATGAGGCCACCTGCTGGGGCTGTGATCTCACGTATGAATACGTGAAGATCAACGGCGATTACAGGACCTGAGAAGGAGCTTCACAGTCCCGCCCAAAGAGTGGAGCCGTGAAGTCCGTAATATCATATTTAAAGGTGGTTTTAACCATGTCCTCACTCATTGACCGCGCCCAGGTGCTGGCCGAGGCCATGCCCTATATCCAGAAATACAACGGCAAGACCGTGGTGGTAAAATACGGCGGCAACGCTATGATTTCGGAGGAGCTGCGGCAAGCGGTGATTTCCGATTTGATCCTGCTCTCCCTGGTAGGTGTTCGGGTGGTGGTGGTCCACGGCGGCGGCCCGGAGATCAGCGATATGCTCAAGCGCCTGGGGCACCAGTCCAAATTTGTGGACGGTCTGCGCTACACCGATGAGGAGACCATGGAGGTGGTTCAGCAGGTGCTGTGCGGCAAGGTGAACAAGGACCTGGTGGCTCTCATTAATGCTCAGGGCGGCCGGGCCGTCGGACTGTGCGGCATGGACGCCGACCTGTTCCAGGCCACTCAGCTGGACGAGAAATACGGGTTGGTGGGTTCCATCCAAAAAGTGGCGCCCGACGTTGTGGAGGATGCGCTCCACAACGGTTACATCCCCGTGGTTTCCACCGTGGCTATGGGGACCGACGGACCCACGGCCTACAACGTGAACGCCGACACCGCTGCTGCCAAGCTGGCCGTTGCCATGGGCGCGGAAAAGCTTCTGCTGCTCACCGACGTGCGGGGGCTGCTCACCGATGCCGGTGACGAAAGCACGCTGATCCCCTTGGCCCGCGCCTCCGAGATCCCAGGACTGATGAAGGAGGGCGTGATCAAGGGCGGCATGATTCCCAAGATCGACTGCGCCGTGGAGGCAGTGCGCTCCGGCGTGAAGAGCACCGTCATTCTGGACGGGCGCATCCCGCACTCCATTCTCATTGAGCTGCTCAGTGACGCGGGCGTGGGTACTATGATTACGTTGTAAGGGAGGCTGCCGGCATGACCTTTGAGGAACTGAGAGAATTAGACAATCAATACGTGGTGCAAAGCTACGGCCGCAGCCCCATTGCCATCGGCCACGGTCTGGGGTCCACGCTGTGCGGCGTGGATGGCAAAGAGTATATTGATTTTGCCTCCGGCATCGGCGTGCTGTCGGTGGGCACCGCCAATCCCAAGTGGCAGGCGGCCGTCACCGAGCAGGCGGGCAAGCTGGGGCACATCTCCAATCTGTACTATTCTGAGCCCTATATCAGGCTGGCGGAAAAGTTGTGTACCCGCTCCGGTATGGCGGCGGCATTTTTCGGCAACTCGGGGGCGGAGGGCAATGAGGGCGTCATCAAGCTGGCCCGGAAGTATTCCTGGGAGAAGTACGGCGAGGGGAGAGGCACCATCATCACCTTGAACCGCTCCTTCCACGGCCGCACCATCACCACCCTGTCCGCCACCGGGCAGGACGTGTTCCACAAGTATTTCTTCCCCTTTACCGAGGGCTTCCGCCGGGCGGAGCCCGACATCAACTCGGTCCAGCAAACAGCGGGGCACGACGTGTGCGCGGTGTTGGTGGAGTTGGTGCAGGGGGAGGGGGGCGTTCTGCCTCTGGACCCTGTATTTGTGCAGGATCTGGCCCGGCTGTGCGCGGATCGGGACTGGCTGTTCCTGGTGGACGAGGTGCAGACCGGAATCGGCCGCACCGGTTCCCTGTTCTGCTTCCAGCAGTACGGCGTTCAGCCCGACGCCGTGTCCTTCGCCAAGGGCGTCGCCGGGGGACTGCCCATGGGAGGCTTCCTGGTCAACGAGCGGTGCCGGAAGGTGTTTGGCCCCGGAGACCACGCATCCACCTTCGGCGGCAACCCGGTGTCCGCCGCGGCAGCCTGCGCGGTGCTGGATATCCTGGATGAGGAAGCCATCGCCCGGGTAAAGGAGAAGGGCCAATATCTGCGGGATTCCATCGAGGCCATGAATCTGCCCTGTCTGGGCAGAACCCGAGGCATGGGCCTGATGATCGGCATTGAAGTGACGGAGGGCTTCTCCAACAAGAAGCTGTGCGCCAAGCTGAACCAGGCGGGGCTGCTGAGCCTGACCGCCGGGCCGGGCCTGCGGCTCCTGCCGCCGCTGACCATCACCAAAGAGGAGATGGACAAGGGGCTGGCTATTTTGAAAGCGACGCTTTCCTGAGCGGAGGAGATACGGATGAAAAAGGATTTACTCAAGCTGCTGGACTTGACTGGGGAGGACATCCATGAGATTCTGGACACAGCGGACCAGATGAAATTCAGCCAGAAGCACGGCATTGCCCACGACCACCTCAAGGGCAAGACCCTGGCTATGATCTTTGAGAAAAACTCCACCCGGACGCGGGTGTCTTTTGAGGTGGGCATGTACCAGTTGGGGGGGCATGCCCTGTTCCTGTCCGGCAAGGAGAGCCAAATCGGCCGGGGAGAGCCGGTGGAGGACACCGCTCGGGTGCTGGCCCGGTATTGCGACGGCATCATGATCCGCACCTTTGCCCAGGCGGAGGTGGAGGAGCTGGCGCAAAAGGCGTCCATCCCCGTCATCAACGGCCTGACAGACTTTGCTCACCCCTGTCAGGTGCTGGCTGACCTGATGACCATCCGGGAACAGATGACCCGGCTGGAGGGGTTGAAGCTGGCGTTCATCGGGGACGGCAACAACATGGCCAACTCCCTGATTGTAGGCGGTTTGAAATGCGGTATGGACGTATCTGCGGCCTGTCCGGAGGGATACGATCCCGATCCGGTCGTTCTGGACTTTGCCAAGACTGTGACCGACTGCAAATTTGAGCTGGTCCGCACTCCGGCCGAGGCGGCCAGAGATGCCGACGTGATAATCACTGATGTATGGGCGTCCATGGGACAGGAGGAGGAGCGGGCCGTCCGGGCCAAGGCTTTCGCTGGCTACTGCGTGGATGAGGAACTGATGAAGCTCACCCATCCCGGCTGCATGGTGCAGCACTGCCTCCCCGCCCACAAGGGAGAGGAGATCAGCGCCGGAGTATTCGAGGCCCACGCTGATGAAATTTTCGAGGAGGCGGAGAATCGCCTCCACGCTCAGAAAGCGGTTTTGTACCTGCTGATGAAGGATTGAGAAAAGTGCCTCTTGCACTGCAAGGGGCACTTTCATTTTTGAATTGGGTGTGGTATAATCCTCTTCAAAGGAGGGAGAAGCCATGACTCCTCAGGAACAGCTGCGGCAATGGATACAGGACAGTGACAATATTGTCTTTTTTGGCGGGGCAGGAGTATCCACCGAGAGCGGAATCCCCGATTTTCGAAGCGTGGACGGCCTGTACAATCAGAAGTACGACCAGCCGCCGGAAACCATTTTGAGCCACACCTACTTCGCCCGGAACACCAAGGAGTTTTACCGATTTTACCGGGATAAAATGCTCTGCCTGGACGCCAAGCCCAACGCGGCCCACCTCAAGCTGGCGGAGCTGGAGCGGGCGGGCAAGCTGAAAGCGGTGGTGACCCAGAACATCGACGGGCTCCACCAGCAGGCGGGCAGCCGGACGGTGTACGAGCTCCACGGCTCGGTTCACCGCAACTACTGCACCAAATGCCGGACCTTCTACGGCGTTGACTTTATTGCGGAAGGGGACGGCGTGCCTTGCTGTCCCGTGTGCGGCGGGCTGGTGAAGCCGGATGTGGTGCTCTATGAGGAGGGGCTTGATCAGGACATGGTGGAGGGCGCCGTGGCGGCGATCGCCAAGTCGGATGTGCTCATCATCGGCGGCACCTCTCTGGTGGTGTACCCCGCCGCCGGACTCATCAACTATTACCGGGGAAATAAGCTGGTGCTTATCAACCGGGACCCCACGCCTTACGATGGACAGGCCGACCTGGTAATCCACGACTCCATCGGCAAGGTGCTGGGAGGGATCAAGCTGTGAAGCCGGGGCTGGAGGAGCGGGCTGCCCAGCTGATACTGGCCGTAGTGAAGACCGGGTGCTATCTGGCCCTGTTTTTGGGTTCCCAGGTGCTGGTAATGCTACCGCTGGTCATAGCCACAGCCATCCAGACGGTGACGGGAAGCGGAGTACTGAATGAGAATGCCCTCAACGCGATGCTGAATGAACGGGCGATGACCTATACGCTGATGGCAGATCTGCTCACGCTGGTTATTGTTTTGACTTTTTATCTCATCCGCCGGAAGAAGTTCAGCGAGGCGCTGTGGATGCGGCATGTGGACGCCCCAACATTGTGGGAGGGCGCGGCTCTGGCTCCGGGGCTGTATCTGGCGGTGAGTATAGTGCTGATTGCCTTGCCCGAATCGTGGACAGCCAGCTACAATGAGGCGTCTGCCGGTATTGCTTCCGGCACTCTGGTGGGGGTCATTGCCGTAGTGGCGGCTGCGCCGGTGGTGGAGGAGGTCATATTCCGGGGGCTTATCATGACGCGGCTCAGCAGGGCCATGCCTGGATGGCTGGCGGTACTGCTGTCCGCCGCTGTTTTCGGGGCCTGTCATGGGCATCCGGTGTGGTTTGGTTACGCTTTTGTGCTGGGGACGGTGTTTGGCTCTATGGACCTGCGGGCGGGTTCCATCTGGCCGTCCATCCTGGGGCATGTGGCCTTCAACAGCATCGACCAGATCCGCAGCTTTCTGCCGAAGACCGACGCGGCGGTCATTACTTTTCTGGGTGTGCTGGTGGTTGTGGCTATCGTGGCTCCTATTGTGGACCGTGCCGCGGCGATGTCCCAGCGAAGGGCGCAGGCGCCGCCGGTCCAGCGGCTGCCCATAGTGCCCGGGGTGTATGACTTTGACCCTTGGGACACCTGAATTCGAACTCCTCCGCCTGCGGCGGGGGAGTTTTTTTACTCAATAAATTTATCGAAAAACAATAAAAATTACTTGACAAACGATATAGACAGTGATATGCTCATCTGCAAGAGGTGGTCGAAATGGAACAAACTTCCGTACAGAAGCAGGCCCGGGTGTTGCGGGTGCTGGTCATCATCACGTTTGTGTGCAATCTCATCTTATTGGTATTTGTGCCCCTGCTGGCAGGTTTTCGTGATGCACGGTATGATGAAGAATTTTGGCTGTGGGCTGTGGACTCTGTGCCATTTGATTTCTGGCTGCATCTGTTGGCCAAAAGCTGGAATATCTCCATCTGGGTGGAGGGATGGACAGGAGCAAATGGGATCATGGACCCTTCGTGGGTGGTACTGAATGTATTCCTGCTGTTCTGTGCCGTGTGCACCGCTGTCATCCTGTGGCAGGGGAAACGGGTACTGGACACCATTTTAAAGGGAAACCCATTTGTCATGGACAACGCCAAAAGCCTGATACGGGCAGCAGTGTGTTGTTTCCTCATTTCCGGGGCGGCGCTGGTGCGGCTGATCTGGGGGATGGCTTATTATCAAAACATTGCACCGCTGCTCACCTACAACGCCCTATTCGTTCCCATTTTCCTGATGGGCGGGCTGCTGTTTATGGTTATGTCCGCCTTGTTTCGTCAAGCCGCTGAGCTCAAGGCGGAAAACGACCTGACGATTTAGGGGGCGCGTATGGCAATCATTGTGAACCTGGATGTGATGATGGCGAAGCGGAAGATGTCTCTGGGGGAGCTGTCCCAAAGGGTGGATGTCACCATGGCCAATTTATCCATTTTGAAGAACAACAAAGCCAAGGCGGTGCGCTTTTCCACCCTGGAGGCCATCTGCAAGGCGCTGGACTGCCAGCCGGGGGATATTTTGGAGTTTGTTCCTGATACTGAGAATGGAAAAGGAGGAAACTGATATGCCCATTTCAATGACGATCGGAGAGCTGGCCCTGGGGCTGGCGGCTTGGGGGATGGCTTTGGCGGCGCTGTTCCTTCGAAGGGGAAAGGAAGCCGCTCGGCTGTGCGTAATGGGGAGTCTGGCCTGCTGTGCCGCGTCCCTGTGCGTCGTGGTGTTTGACTTTGCGCATTTGGCGGACATTGAGGACGTATCCGCCTTTTTGGATACGGCTGATGCGTTCCGCTTTGCCGCTGGGGTGCTGGCAGCGGGGACATTGGCGCTGAATGCCGCCGCTCTGCTCATCCGGCCCAGGAAGCGGGACACTATGTAGTATCAACAATCGAACAAAAACAGGCCGCGTGACCGCCTTCGGCCATGGGGGCGGTCTTTTGCGGCCCAAATTGAGAGGAGAACCTGATATGAAACGTTTTTTGACCCTCTGCCTGCTGGTTTTTGCCGTGCTTTTCTTTCTGTGCGGTTGCGGCTGTGACAGTGGCGAAAATGCCGGCATGGTGTTTGTCAACGGCTCGAATACCACCATTGCCGCCGTCACAGTGGAGTTTGAGGATCAGGGCTCAGGGGTGCGGCACGCTGACAGCAGTCCCTTGAAGCGCGGAGAGAGCTTCGGTTTCGAGATGGGAGAATACCCGGCGCTTGTAGTGGCGTATGAGGATGCTGAGCTGCTGAAGGAAGTGGGCCGGGTCACTGTGCGTGAGGCTCCGCCGAAAGGGGAGCGCTGGTACGTTACTGCCCGGGACGGGTCGGCCGGCCTTGTGCTTACGGTGGACATCAATTGGCCGGAGGGGGTGTGAAGGATGGGGCGGTCATTGATGCAGGGTGAGCCTTGATTTTTGCTGGTCAAAGCGATATAATGAAGGCAACTCAAGAGAAATGAGGTGCGGTCATGATCGCAGACGAGCGGCAATTCCACATCAACTGCAAGGCCGGAGAGGTGGGGCGTTACTGCCTGCTCCCCGGCGACCCTGGGCGAAGCGAGAAGATCGCCCGATATTTCGATAATCCCGTTCACGTGACCACCAATCGGGAATACGTTACCTACACCGGGACCCTGCTGGGGGAGAAGGTGAGCGTCACCTCCACCGGCATCGGCGGGCCGTCCGCCTCCATCGCCATGGAGGAGCTGGCCAATCTGGGGGCGGATACCTTCGTCCGAGTGGGCACCTGCGGCGGCATCAAGCTGGATGTCACCAGCGGCGATATTGTCATTGCCACCGGGGCCGTCCGTATGGAGGGAACCAGCTGTGAATATGCCCCCATCGAATTTCCCGCTGTGGCGGACTATGAGGTGCTTATGGCGCTGGTGGACGCGGCCAAGGCTCAAGGGAAGCGCTGGCACGCCGGGGTGGTGCAGTGCAAGGACTCCTTCTATGGACAGCACTCACCGGATCGCATGCCGGTGTCCTACCAGCTGCAAAGCAAATGGGAGGCATGGAAGCGTCTGGGCGTGCTGGCCTCCGAGATGGAGAGCGCGGCGCTGTTCACCGTGGCGGCGGCCCGCGGGGTGCGGTGCGGCTCGGCGTTCCATGTCATTTGGAATCAGGAGCGCAACGCCGCCGGACTGGACCAGACCCGGGACGAGGACACCGACGCCGCCATCCGAGTGGGCATCGAGGCGGTAAAGCTGCTGATCCAGCGGGACAGAGAGCGGAACCAATAAAATGACCAGGGCCGCCGTCAGGGACAGCGGCCCTGGTCTTGTTCCCGGCTGGGACAGCAATCCTCTTCGCTGGGCGCTTTCAGGGCCAACAAGGCCAGATTGTCGGCCAGCATATCAAAGACTGCGGACAGCAGCTCGATCTGCTCCGCCGTTTTGCCTTGAGCGATGAGTACAGAAAGCGCCGCCGCCGAAGCCACCAGGTCGCCGCCCTGTCCTTGGGAACCACAGCAGCAGCGTCTCATCAAACTCACCTCCTTGGCACAGTATATGCGCAAAAAGAAGAAGTGGGCAATGAAATGGGCCTGGAATCGGAAATTCCAGGCCTGTTCGATGTTATAGCTGTCTCGCATATCGCAGATCCACGCAAATGGTGTTGTGAGGAAAGGGAATGTCGGCATGGGTGCCGTCCCAGGCAAAGCCGTGGGCGGCGTAGAAGCGCCGGGCTTTTTCATTCTCACGCAGAACGAACACGAAAGCGTTTTGAAAGCCGTCCGCTTTCAGCCGCCGCAGAGCCTCCTCCACAAGCATTCCGCCATAGCCGCGTCCCCGTTCTGCTGGGTGGGTATAAAAGGATGCGATTTCGCCCCAGTCGGCGTAGGCGGCGTTGTCAAAGGTGCAGATGCCGCCGGGGTTATAGTTCATGGTCCGTGCCTTGCAGTAGTTCAGGCAGGATACCGGGGCATTCCCGCGGTAAAGGAGCAGGCCGTGGACACCGTTTTGGGTCTCGTAGTTGGTGCGAAACACCTCCACCCAGCGCTCGTCGGTGATTTCGCTGGCCATGTAGTCGGCGGGCACCGCGTTCACATAAGTATCCCGCCAGCCCAGGGCGTGAATCAGGGACATGGCGCGAAAATGCTCTTCCGCACGGGCGTCTACAAATTTCAATTCGTCCATAAAACCTCCAAAGTGGAAAGGCCGCCCATATCGGGTGGCCTTTTTGTATCAGCGGCAGTTCCCCATGCCCGCCCTCGCTTTCAGTCAACACTTGCGGTAGTACGGCGTCAATGAGGGCCAAGGCCCATAACAGTACAGGTGTACGCAGTCGGGACATTACAATCATATGGAGGATTTGAACCTCTCCGCGCCGGTCCGCTGGCGCTGCCACCTGGTCCGGCTCATTCTCAGCCGGGGGAGATCGCGTTCGCTCTGAAAGCTACCAAACCGCTGCTGTTTCACCCCAGATCTGTGGCCCAGTTGGCGGCCTGAATGGTGTTGTCCAACAAACGCAGCTCTTTAGCCATTTCATCCGCCTGCTTTTGCAGATCCTTTACATGAACCGTGCTGAACAGCTTGATCTCGGTGCGGGTGGCCCGATGCCCCACCTGGCTGGCGATGTTGGCCATCTCCCGGTAGGCGCTGAGCTTCCACTTGAGCACATCCCGCCGGGCTAGGCACTCGGTCAGACTTTTGTCCTCCAGCATGGTGCGGCAGTTGGTCAGGTTGATCCGGGCGATGAGCTGTTCCAGGCTGGTCATGCTGTGAGGGTCCTCGGCGGGAGACTCCCCCTCCTGCACGATGGCGTTGTTGGCAAGCCGCTGCTGGAGCTGCCGGATACGGCGGTCCAGGTCTGCCCGCTCCTGTAACGCTTCCGCTAATTTCACGAAAATTCCTCCTACACGCCTGCGCCCGCAGGCTGCTTTTCCTGCTCCTGCTTGGCCAGAGCCTTGGCGTTGGCCAGCATCAGCTTGATGCGGTTTTCCTGGTTGATTTTGGTGGCTCCAGGGTCGTAATCAATGGCTACAATATTGGAGCTGGGGTAGTCGTCCTTCAGACGGCGAATCATGCCCTTGCCCACAATGTGGTTGGGCAGGCAGCCAAAGGGCTGAGTGCACACGATGTTGGGCACGCCGGAGTGGATGAGTTCCAGCATTTCGCCAGTGAGCAGCCAGCCCTCACCCATTTTGTTGCCGTCGCCCAGGTAGCCATGCACCAGCTGATGCATCTCTTCAAAGGTACCGGGGGCGCGGAAGCGGGATTTTTTCAGCGCGGCGATCATATCCCGCTGGCAGGCTTCAATGTAGCCCTTGAACAGCTGGCAGAACTTCTTTTTTGCCCACAGCCCGCCGTAGATATTCACGTCCACCTCACGGTTGAAAATCTTGAAAATCATGAAATCGGTAAGGCCGGGGACCACGGGCTCCGCCCCTTCGGACAAAAGGAAGTCCTCCAAATTGTTGTTGCCAAGGGGGGAGAACTTCACATAGATCTCGCCCACCACGCCTACCCGGACCTTTTCCTCATGGGAAACCGGGATAGTTTCGAAATCGGTCAGAATGGCGTCGAAGTTATGCCGCATCTGCTTGCGGCTCATGCCCTTGCCAGCCTGGAAGCCGTCGATAAGCTTTTTCTGCCATTGCTCCAGCATCCTGTCGGTGTCACCTTGGTTCAGCTCATAGGGCCGGACCTGGTTGGCCGCGTTGACCAGCAGGTCGCCGTACATCATGGCGTAGATCAGCTTTCGGACGAGGGGCAGGGTGAGGGAAAAGCCGGGGTTTTTCTCCAGCCCGGACAGGTTCACTGAGATGACGGGTACGAAGGACAGCCCCGCCTTTTCCAGCGCCTTGCGCAGCAGGTGGATGTAGTTGGACGCCCGACAGCCGCCGCCGGTCTGAGTGATGAACAGCGCCACCTTGTGGGGATCGTAGCCGCCGTGCTTGATGGCGTCGATGAGCTGGCCGATGACCAGCAGGGCGGGGTAGCAGGTGTCGTTGTGAACGTATTTCAAGCCCTCGTCCACAATGCCCCGGTGGTTGGTGGTGAGCATATCCACCTTGTATCCTTCCAGCGCCAGCAGCTGCCGGAACATCCCGAAGTGGACGGGGAGCATCTGGGGCATGAGGATGGTGTATTCCTCTTTCATCTCCTTGGTGAACAGGAGCCGTCCGTCCTTATCATAAACTAATTCAGCCATTCGATCAGTTCCTTTCGTCAGGGGAAATCAAGTGCGGGAAAGCCAGTAGAGCGTCCCTTTTGAGAGTGTCATGCCCAGGGCGCGCTGGAGGGCCAGGGAAGGAGCGTTGTCCGTCAGCACCTGCCCAAAGGGGACACGGTTCAGGGCCAGCTCCTGGTTTATCATGTGCCCTTCCAGCACTGAGGCAAAGCCGCAGCGGCGGTAAGCGGGGAATATCTCCAAAAGGCCGATGGAGCCCTCCGCGTGACGGCCCGCAAAGCCAACCATGGTATCGTTCAGAAAGCCGCCAAAGAGCTGGCCGTGCTCCAGAAGGGAACGGAGGTAGTCCTCTCCCTCCAGTTTGTAGTTATCTGCCACTTGGGGGAGGTCGTCCACTGTCAATTGCCGTATAGTAAGGGTGTTTTCGGGGATGGGGCAGGGGCTGCCGCCCAGATAAGCCGCCTGGAAGCTGGCGCCCCCCAGGAAAAAGTCCAAGCCAAAGCGCTCCTTCAGCATGGGAAGATAAAAAGCCTCGTGGGCGGCGAGCAGGGAATCGCCCTCGTTGGGGAGCAGGCCGCAGAGAAGGCGGGCCGCGTCCATGTCGGCGCAGGACATGAGATAGCTGTCAAAGGTTCCGGGACAGCTGCGGGACGCAATGCCCACTAGGGCGGCGGTAGGAGAGGCGTATAGCACGGTCCCAATGCCCCGGCGGACGGCCTCGGTCATATCCACATAGAGCACCGGGTCCCGGTTCAGCGTTTTCTGGTATATGCTTAAATCAGTTGTCATGGCACTTGCGTTCCTCCATAGCGGCCATCAGGGAGCGCACCCGGATTTTCACCGCGCCCAGGTTGCTGATATCGTCTATTTTCAGCTGGGTGTACAGTTTGCCGCCCTCCTCTAGAATGGAGCGCATCTCATCGGTGGTGATGGCGTCGGTGCCGCAGCCGAAGCTGACCAGCTGGACCACCTGCATGTCAGGCTGGGTGCATACGTACCGGGCGGCGTTGTACATCCGGGACTGGAAGGTCCACTGGTTGAGCACCTTTCGGGGAGCGTAGCCCTCCAAATGGCTCAGGGCGTCCTCGGTGACCAGTACGAAGCCGAAAGAAGTGATCAGGTCGTTGATGCCGTGGTTGATCTCCGGGTCGATGTGATAGGGGCGGCCGCACACCACGATGATGTTCAGGCCGTGCTCCCTGGCGTAATCGATATACTGCTGGCCCGTGGTCCGCACATCCCTGACGTAGGACTCATACTCTTGGTAAGCATCGCGGACAGCGGCGGCAGTTTCCTTCTTGGGAATGTTGAACTCGTTCTGCAAAATCTTTTCAATGCGCTTAGTAAAGTCCTTCCGCCGCCACAGACCCACGTAGGGGTTGAGGAAGCGGGTGGTCTTGAGGCTGGGCATATTGGCGGCCAGCAGCTCGGGGTAGTAGGCCACCACCGGGCAGTTATAGTGGTTGTCACCGATGCCCTCGTCGTTGTTGTAGGACATACAGGGATACCAAATGGCGTCTACTCCAGCCTCCACCAGTGCCTCAACATGGCCGTGGAGCAGCTTGGCGGGGTAGCACACCGTGTCCGACGGAATAGTACGCTGGCCCTTGATGTACAGTTTCCGGGAGGACTCGGGGGAGAGCACCACCTCGAAGTTCAGCGCGGTGAACAGCCCGAACCAGAAGGGGAGGTTTTCGTACATATTCAGCCCGAAGGGAATGCCGATCCGCCCGCGGGAGCCGTCGCCCTGACCCTTCCCGGAATAGGTATGCCGCAGGGAGTGATATTTATAGCGCATCAAATCGGGCAGCTCTGCTTTTTCCTTGCCCAGAGGCCGGGAGCAGCGGTTGCCGGAGATGAACTGCCGCCCGCCGTCAAAGGTGTTGACGGTCAGAGAGCAGTGATTGGTGCAAAGGTTGCAGGTGACGGGTTTGGCAGTATGAGAAAAAGATTGTAAGGCAGATTCACTTAACAGGCTGGATTGTTCCAGTTTCAAATCCCGGGCGGCCAGCGCCGCGCCGAAGGCGCCCATAATGCCCGCGATGGTGGGGCGGGTGACCTCCCGGCCCAGCTCCTGCTCAAAGGCCCGCAGCACCGCGTCATTGTGGAAGGTGCCGCCCTGCACCACGATGTGCTTGCCCAAGTCGTCGGCGCTGGCGGCGCGGATGACCTTGTAGATGGCGTTTTTCACGATGGAGATGGACAAGCCGGCGCTGATGTCCTCCACACTGGCGCCGTCCTTCTGTGCCTGCTTTACGCTGGAGTTCATGAACACCGTGCACCGGGAACCCAGATTTACCGGCTTCTGGGTAAACAAACCCAGCTTGGCAAAGTCGGCAATGTTATAGCCCAGCGCCTTGGCAAACGTCTCAATGAAGGAGCCGCAGCCGGAGGAGCAGGCCTCGTTGAGCATGATGGAATCCACCGCGCCGTTGCGGATCTTGAAGCACTTCATGTCCTGCCCGCCGATGTCGATGATGAAATCCACATCGGGGTTGAAGTGGGCGGCGGCGCGGTAATGGGCCACCGTCTCCACTAGGCCCAAATCGCAGGAAAAGGCGTTTTTGATCAGGTCCTCGCCATAGCCGGTGACGGCGGAGCCTCTAATGGTGATGCGGTCCCCGCACAGCTGATAAATTTCTTTCAGCTGCTCCAGTACCAATGCCACCGGATTGCCCAGGTTGGAGTGGTAATAGGTGTACAGCAACCCGCCGTCCGGGGCAATCAGGGCAATTTTGGCAGTGGTGGAGCCAGAGTCGATGCCCAGGTATGCGTCGCCCTTGTAGGTACTGATGTCCAGCTGGGGCGGGGTGGAGGCGTTGTGCCGGGTGGTGAACGCATCATAGCCTGCTTGGTTCTCAAAAAGCGGTGGCATGGTGTCCACCACCGACGTGGCCCCCCGGCTCTCCTCCAGCAGCCGCAGCAGCTCGTCAAAAGGCCGGGCCTCATAGTCCGACGCGCACAGCGCCGCGCCCATGGCAGCGAAACAGTCGCCGTCCTCGGGGAAAATGGCGTGCACTTCGTCCAATTGCAGGGTGTCCACAAACCGCTTCCGCAGACCCAGGAGGAAGTGGAGCGGTCCGCCCAGAAATACCAGCTTGCCCTTCAGTTCCCGGCCCTGAGTGAGCCCGGCCACAGTCTGGTCCACCACGGCCTGGAAAATGGACGCCGCCACGTCCTCCTTCCGCCCGCCCTGGTTCAGGATGGGCTGGATGTCGCTCTTGGCGAACAC
>CAJULJ010000028.1 GCA_910587395.1 uncultured Oscillospiraceae bacterium
TGTCTTTATACATCCGCTCCGCCCCCATAACTGCAAGCTTTTTCCTTGCCTTTCCCCAATTCCCTTGCACCTATTCTACCATATTTCAACCCATATTGCTTGTCTTCCAAGCGGTTTGAGGTTACGAAGCAGGCCCTAATTAAAGGTTTGCGATGAGATTGCCGGCTCCTGCAAAAAAATTATGTGAAGTAGAATTAGTGAAACACACTGATTTTACAGGCTAATACGTTTCTACTTCGTATAATTTTTTATTGGCCATAAGGAATAGCGAATTATCCGGCGTTGCAAGGCGCAGAAAGGCCCCAACGCCAGAACACGTTGAGGCAATGTCGGATAATTCGCTTGAACGAAGCCGCGGGAATAGGCGCAGCAGTTATGGGGAAAATATGTTTAGAATACTGGCAGGTTAATTGGAAATGGAGCGGCTTTCGTATTTGAATAGGCGCAAAAAGCACAAACAATTAGACAAAAAGCGCATAGCTTCCCCCTCCCCACAGGGCATAAACTTTAGGCGTATATCAACATTCGGAAAAGTATGGCGGTTCTCTTGAGAAATGTCCCAGCCTGCAGCAAGGGCACAGGTTGAAATCTTTCCCCAGCATCCGTTCCAGCAGTGCCATAGGCGGCAGTTCCTGAGATGGCTGCGGAGTATCCGTCAAGCGTCTGCATAAAGCCAGACGCTTTTCTTTGCTTCGGGCTGCAAAAAGGCCATAGTGGCGGATTTTTCTAAAACCAGCAGGCAGGATATGAAGTAGAAACCGGCGAATAAACTCCTCGGCATCCAGCGTCATCCGCTTCATTTGATTGCCATGGGCGTAGTCACGCCAGCGAAAAGTAACCTTACCATTTCCCATAGATAAAATGTGATCATTGGAAATGGCGACTCGATGGGTATACCGGCCCAGATAAGAGATCACCTTTCCAGCGTTGTCAAAGGGCGGTTTGCAGTAGACCACCCATTTTTTCTGATAGCAGATATCAAGCAGGCTTTTATCGATTGTTGGGAATCGCGCTTTTAGAAGCGCCAGAAATTTCCCGCGAAATTTAGCGGAGAGAACTCTAACCGGCAAAAAGAAATGTTTTGAGGAAACCTGCCATTTTTGATCCGGTGTCAAACCTCCGCCGGTTACGATCATATGAATATGAGGGTGAAACTGAAGGTTCTGTCCCCAGGTATGCAGGATGGCCGTGATTCCAGGCATTGCGCCGAGATATTTTCGGTCGGCACACAGTTCCAATACCGTTTCGGACGCCGCTTGAAACAGCAGTGCGTACATGGTGCTCTGCCGGTATCGAAAAACGGGATTCAGCTCAGAAGGAACGGTGAAAACAACATGAAAATACGGCGTGTTAAGCAGGTTTTTCCTCTGCTTGTCGATCCACTTTTCTTTTGCAAAAGTTTGGCATTTGGGGCAGTGTCGGTTCCGGCAGGAGTTGTAAGAAATCCGCATATATCCGCAGTTATCACAGGTATCTATGTGCGCACCCAAAGTAGCTGTCCGGCAATTGATGATGTCCTGCACAGCTTTTCTCTGATTGTAATTCATCCGATGACTCTGGGCATAAGCGCCGATGTGCTCCGCGAAAATATTCTGAATCTCAACGCTCATTGCTACACAGTCGATCAGCGGGGCTTACAAGGTTTGCTCCAACATTTGCCAAATGCAGATAAACGGTAGTAGACGATATGCTGCTGTGTCCCAAAAGCTCCTTAATTGTGAAAATGTCAGTTCCATCTTCCAGGAGATGGGTAGCAAAAGCGTGACGAAGGGAATGGATCGATACCCTCCGAGAGATACCAGCCACCCCAAGCCATTTCTTCAGCGCGTCATTAACCGCTTTCTCTGTTATGCTGGTTAAATTTCTCCACCCTGGAAACAGCAGCCCTTCTGGGTGCCTTGGCCGAAAGCTCCGCCAATAGTCCCTTAAAAATTCAAGACATTGCTGAGAGAGAATCGTATAGCGATCCTTGTTCCTCTTGCTGTTACGGACAAAGATCCGCATCTGCTTTGAATCAATGTCCTGCACCCTCAAAGCACAGATTTCCGATACCCGCAGCCCGGAACCATAGGCCAGGGCAAATATCGCTTTATGCTTTGGATTTTCACAGTGATCCAGCAGCTGTGCAATCTCCTCCCGAGAGAGAATTTCCGGGAGATCCTTATCCTCCTTCAACCGGGGCATTTGCAGATAATTCATAGCCCGATTCAGCGTAACCCCGAAAAAGAACCGGATTGCAGCTTGATAAGTGTTGATGCTGCACTTGCTCAGACTGCTCTCCATGAGATGCAGCGTATAGGCCCGTACATCTTGCTCGTTCAGCTTTTCAACTGGTTTCCTGCTGAAATTCAGAAATTTTCGTACTGCCCTCCCGTAAACGTCCTGCGTATGCTCCGAATAGGATCGAAGCCGCATATCCTGATACAGCTTTTCCAGATAATAATTCGTGCCCATCTGTTTCAACTCCCTGTTACTTTTTGGCGGTATACGCACCGCTTTTCAAGTGTACAGGAAAGTTGGTCTGTTTGTAAAACCCCCGCGTCAGCGGGTTCGTTCTAATTGGGTTATGAGAAGCTTCTCATAACCCAATGATCCAGAACGGCCCGCCCGCCCCAGGCCGTTTGCTGGCCTCATTCAGAATAATGGACAGATCCCATTCCTGCTGACTGCGTTTGGTGCTGGCAGGGTCGGCCACCAGGATCTTTCCGTCCTTCACGCCCCGGAGCACGATAAAGTGTCCGCCCGTGGTGAAGTGACCCGGGGACATGATGGCCACCACCAACTTCCCGCTGCTGAGCGCATCTATAATACGTTGAGGTTCGCTGGCCTTGCAGCCTTCCACGTTCAATCCCCACGCTTTGGCGGCGTTTGGGATCAGGGAGTGATAGGAGCCCTGGCCCTTGCACCAGCCGCCGTTTTCATAGGCCCACTTGGACATCTCCACCGGGTCCACGATTTCATCGGTCAGGGACGACACCACGATGGACATGGAGGTGGGACCGCAGCCGTAGCCGCCGATATTGTCCGTGCCATAGGGCTTGTTGGCATAACGCTGGTCCAGCTGGTTGAAGTAGACAACCTCCGTGGCTCCGTCCGTAAATCGCACATCGCCCAGAGAAGCGACCGTACTGCCGGAATATTCGGTGTACTGGCTCATTCCGTCGCCCAGGAACAGACTGAGGTTATAGGCATAGTTACTGGCCAGCTTTTTCTGGTCGTCGGTCAAACGGAAAACTTGGTCGGCAAAATAACTCTCCCCGTTGTAGGACAGCGTATATATGTACCACGCTTCCTCCTTGGTTTCTACCACATCCTCCGTGTCCGGGTCGTCTGCCTCCACCGTCCGTGTTTCGCTGGTACGGGTGAAAGAGTAGAGGTGGCTTTTGCCGCCGCACAGGATCGTCTGCATATCACTCAGAGAGAGCTGTGCCCAGCTCTGCTCCTTGACCGCGCAGTATTGGGCAATGAAGGAATTGGTATTGCTGGCAATGGAGAAAGGGGCAATGACCTCGTAATTGTCCCCGCCTGTGGCGGCAAAGTCGCTGGCGATGCGCACCTTCGCGTCGGCCACACCTCCCGCCAGGATCACATCAATAGCCGCAGCGATCTCATCCATATGCCCATTGATGGCGGCGTTGTCGTTGAGGATGGGCTGTCCGAGGGCACCGCTGCTGGTGAGGCCGCCGAAAATCAGGCCGGGGAGCATCAGAACAAACAGCACGGGGAGCATCAGAAGTACCAGCGCACCGGCCAGCAGCGCTTTCCCGTGTTTGCCTGCCGCCAGCGCCAGACCTGCCGCCGCACCGTAGGGGCCGCCAACTGCCGCACCTTTGGCAATGGATGAGACGGCTTTCCCCGTTTTGATGGCGCTGTGAACGGTATGGGCTGTGCTGGCTGCTTGGTCAAGACTGCTCCGTTCATCCTGATACACTTGTGTCACCTCCTGACTGTGGCTGTTGAGCCAGGCGGCGCTCTATCTCCGCGAGGACCTGGGCCGCTTCCGCATGATAGGATGGAATATATTTGGGGATACAGGCGTGCTCGATCAAAAATGCTGTCCGGTCCAAAGCGGGGTATGCAGGTTCATAATTGTTCAATGGTCAGTCACCTCTTAAATGTTTCTCGTAAAACTATTTTCCAAAAACTGTAATACGTCTTGTGTAATGAATATCCCCCAGTTATAATAGTTGTGCTTACATATAATAAGGGGGAATCTGTTGTGAATGAGTGGGCTCGGACAATTCAAACAGCTCAGGCAAATAATTTGGCTCAGGAGTACGCTTTGATGATCGAACGGTCAAGAAAAGCTATGGATCAGAGGGTGTTAACTTTACTGCTCCCTGTTTCGGCATTGGGGCTGGACGGTGACACAGATGCAGAAATTTTCGTGGAATATGTGCAAGACCGAAATGACCCGGTAAACCCCAATAAGTTTGTCATCAATGTTTGGGTCATGGAGACTGGCATTGACTTGAAGATGGGCGTGACGACGCTCTTTACGCCTACGGCGGAAAACGAAGGGCCAATAGAGCAAGCGGCCCGCATTCTGTCAGTAGTGAGCAAAAGCGAGATAATGCGAGAAAATTTGGCAAAGGTTATTAAAAATCTGCGAAAGTCAAACCATGATTATCTTTTGTGGCTTGCCGAAATGGAAGGTAATGGTCCAACAATTTCTTGACTTGCAACAACGCTTTACTCCTGTTACAATAAACCCGGTGATTGAATTGATACTTACTTGCGATAACTGCGGCTTCATTTTCAGCCGCATGGAAGAAAGCGACCAGTGCCCCGACTGCGGCAAGCACATGGTCCGGCCCACCAACGAGGATGAGCAGGAGGAATTTTCCACGCGCATGGCGGAGCTGACCCGGAGCGAACGGTCCGAGGCTCCCCGAATCCCCAAGATCGAGGACGCTGAGATATCCATGCTCAGCTCCTTCGCCTTCCGTCTGCCCGCCACGGCGTTGAAAATCAACAGCGGGATGATTCTGGACGTCATCGTGGAATACGGTGAGAATCCGGCTGACAGGACTGAGCTGGCCGGAAATGTGTGGGCACGTCAGGAGGGCGGCGCGACGGCCAATTTCCTCATGTCCGTCCACCTGCCCGCAAAGCGGAACGAGGCCCCCAGAGCCCAGGTGGACCGCATTTTCGCGTCGCTGAATGAAAGCGGGACCTTTCGGGCCAGGCTGGCCGATTTTGTCTCTGAACAGCTCTGAATTTATAGAAAAATCGAGGTGTGTCAGGGATGGAACAGCGTTCACAGCGCCAGCATCTTATAGAATACATACAGGACAGATATGCCGCCGAACCGGAATACCTCTGGGCAAAATACCCCAACTACGCCGTGTTCCGGCAGCCCGCCAGCCGGAAGTGGTTCGCCATCATTATGGATGTTCCCAGAAAGAGCCTGGACCTTGAAGGTGAGGGGACCTTAGACGTGGTGGATGTGAAGTGTGGGTCCATCATGGTGGGTTCCCTGCTGGCCCAGGACGGCTTTTTCCCCGCGTACCGTATGAGCCGGGGCACCTGGATTTCCGTCATTCTGGATGGAACGGTGCCCGATGAACAAATCATGCCGCTGGTGGAGCTGAGCTATGACAGTGCAGTTCCGAAAAACAAGCCGCAAAAGAAACGGTAAATTCTTTGACAGTGCATTGTAACGGCGGACCTGTTGTGGTATACTAAGCCACAATCACGAAGTTCTGGAGGCGGTACAATGTATAAAAACATTGAAAAGCAAACCAGCCTGAAGCTGAAGGACCTGGTGAACTATCAGGACGGCCAGGTGGTCAGCAAAACGCTGGTGCAGAACGAGCTGGTCAGCATGACCATCTTTTCCTTTGACCAGGGGGAGGAAATATCCACCCATGCGGCGGGCGGGGACGCCATGGTCACGGTGCTGGAGGGCACCGGACGCTTTACCGTGGGCGGCGAGGTCTTTCACTTGAACGAGGGCGAGACCCTCATCATGCCCAAGGATACCCCCCACGCCGTGTACGGCGAGACCCGGTTCAAGATGCAGCTCATCGTATCCTTTTGAGTTGGGAGGAATTGACCAATGAGAGAACTGCTCAAAGACATCAAGTGGAGCCTGATTTTGGCGTCCCTGCTCTTTCTGTTCCTTGGCATAGCGCTGCTGATCTGGCCCAACACCAGCAATTTGATCCTGTGCTATATCATGGCCGCCGTGCTCACAGCCTATGGACTGTTCAACATCCTCGCCTACTTTGGAAAAGAACGAGGCTCTTTGATCGGGCTGATTGTCGGTGTCATCTGCGCCGCTTTCGGCGTCTATGCCCTGGTCCAGCCCACCGGCATCAGCGACATCATCTCCATCATCCTAGGTGTTGCCATCCTGGTGGATGGAGCTGTAAGCCTTCGGCGGGATTTCGAGCTGCGCACGATGGGTTTTCTCCAATGGTGGGTGCCCTTTGCCCTGGATGTGCTCATTTTGATCTTTGGGGCCGTTGTCATTTTTAACCCCGGTTTGTTCGCCGAGCTACTTCTCCAAATGATTGGTGTCATCCTCATTTATGAAAGCGTTTCTGACCTGTGGACGATCCATCGGCTGGCTAAACTGGCCCGGTCCGCCGTGGTGGAGGGCGAAATCATCGACATACAGGACGGAGAATAATTGAATAGTGCTTTGTAGTGAAGCGGGACGGCTCTTGCGAGCCGCCCCGCTTGATGCTTAGTAGCCCGTCTTGGGCAGAGTGGGAAGGTTGGGAGGCGTCAATCGGCGCACGATGGTGAGCCAGGTGGCCTGAGCGGTCTCCCAGGTGCCCTGGTACTTGCCGCCCACGTCGGCCCGGTTGGTGATCTGGTAGTTGTTGGCTACCGTACCCAGCACCTGGACCGTCAGGGTGGGGTTGATGGTGGACTGGAAGCCCACGGGGACCTTGCCGAAGTCAAAATAGACGTCGGTGACATACTCGCCCGCCTGCATGGGGATGGCATTCAGGCTGAAGGAGTAATTGCTGCTGGTCAGCAGGTTGGACGCCAGCACCTGATAGCCGGTGCGGTAGTTGGTCTTGTACAGGACGCGGTAGTTGAGCCGGGCGCTGTAGGTGCCGGTGGTCAGCACCGTGGCCCGGGTGGCATCGGTGGGAATGCGGTCATGCCAGTAGAAATTCTCCAACGCCACGTTGGACGTGTTGCCCACCGTGATGTCGTACCGCATCTGGCTGCCCGCCAGCGCCTGGGCATTGCCCCGCTTGGTGATGGTGACGCCCAGGTTGGAGGGCTTGTCGTAATCGGACAGCTTGATGATCTGGCCCGAATACTCCAACGTCTCATCAAACACGGTGCCGCTGAGCTTCCAATAGGGAGGCGCGGTCACCTCGGTGATCTTGTAGCGGCCCAGGGGGAGGGGCTTGGACGCGGCCACGCCCCGGGCGTCGGTGGTGATGTAATCCACCACTTTTCCGCTGCGGGCCTCGCTGATCTCATAGACCGCGCCCTTCAGGGTAGCGCCCGCCGCCGTCCCGGTGACCTCGTTGTACTCGGCGGCATACTTCCGAATCTGGAATTGCCCGGTGATGGGCACGTTCTCCCACTCGATTTCGATGGTCTTGCCGGGCTGGACGTAGACGGTCTTGTATTCCTTGTCCAGCTCATAGCCCTCGGCGGCCTCCAGCTCGCGGATGAACAGCTTGCCTTTGCCCTTCACCGTGAGGTCGTCGATGTAAATGTAGCCCTGGTCGTCAGTGGTGTACTCGCCGATGGGGTTCTTATTCTGGTCATAAACCAGGAACTTCACCCCATAAATGCCGTCCTTGGTGACGGAATTGACCTTGTGGATGATGACGCCCGAGAAAGCCTCGTTGGTCACGGTGAGGGTGGTGGTCTTGCCGTCCTTCACGGTGAAATACTGGGGCGTGTTGTCCAGCTTGAAGCCCTCGCCGGCCTCGATCTCCACCGCGTAGTAATCGCCCGCCTCCAGATTGACATGGACGCGGCCATTGGAATCGGTGGTGACAGTCTCCACCAGAGCGCCGTCCATCTTCCTGATCTCGAAGGTGGTGTTGGGGATGCGCTGGGTCTTGTCGGACTTGCTGACCTTGATCAGTTCCAGCCCACCCTCGCTCTTATTATAGAAGGTAAGGGCCTGAGCCGCGCCTTCTTTGATCAGAATGGACTGCGGCGTGGTGTCCAGCACGTAACCGCTGACGGTCCTGGTCTCCTTGGCGGTGATGGTGGTGCCTGGGGTGATGTCCTCGATTACAATACGGCCATTCTTATCGGTGATATACTCACCGTTATTGGGGCCCAGCACCTTGCCGGAGCTGTCCGTCACCAGGAAATGCACGCCCTGAATCGGGTCGGTGGTGCCGTCCACATATTTCTGGATCGTGAGATTTGTCCCAGGCGTGTTGTACACCGTGATGGTCTGGGTCTCCTGGGGGCGCACGACGACCGTTTGGGTCTGCGTGCCCGGGTCCATCGTGTACCCCGGCAGGCAGCGGGTTTCCTTGATGACCACGGTGCCTGTGATGCCCGTGATCCTGATCTCGCCTTTGGCATCGGTCTTGTACAGGCCGTTGGAGGACAGCTGGCCGTTGGCGTTATCGACGTACCCGCCATCCGCGTAGGTCAATTCAAATTCGACCCCTACAAGTGGCTTGTTGGTCAATTTGTCCAGCTTTCGGATCACGAGTTCGCCCGCCCTGGCATTCCAGAAGGTGAGCGAGGGAGCGCCCTGGCCCGCCTTGATTTTCACGGATTTCGGAGTGCCATCGAGCACAAAGCCTTCCACGGTCTTGACTTCCTGGGCTGTGATGGTGGTGCCGGGCTCCAGGCCCTCTACCACGATCTCGCCCTTACTGTCGGTGACAAAGGTGCCGTCGCTGGGGCCCACAGGAGTGCCGGAGCCGTCCACCAGTTTGAAGGTCACGCCGGCCAAAGGATCGTTTTTCGTGCCCTCGATGTACTTGTGGATGGTCAAGGTCTGCTTGGGATCGTTCTCAAAGGTGAGGTCGTTTCCGGTCCCGGTCCCGGTGCTGCCGCCGGGGTTGGTGCCGGGGGTGGTCACAGTACCGGAGTTCCCCGCGCTGTTACTGGTGACGGTGTTGCCGCCGTTGCGCACGATAATAGTCTGCGGGGTAGAATTGAGCACGTAGTCAGAGGGCACTCTGGTCTCCACCACGACCACGGTACTGTTGGGCACCAAGCCGGTGACGGTGGCCGTACCATCTTTCCCGGTAGTGCAGCGGGCCAGCACATTTCCGTTGCCGTCCTTAATGGTGAACTGGGTGTTGGGTACGGGCTTGCCCGTTACGGAATCCAGTTTCGTGACCGTGAGGGAGCACAGGGGCTCATTGAGGAACGTCAACGTTTGTGTGTCCATGGGGTTGACGGTGACGGTCTGAACCTGGGTGGACTGGTCGATCACATAGCCGGGGGCCGCCTTGACCTCCTTCGCCACCACGGTGCCGACGATGCCGTCAATGCGGATTTGCCCTTTATCATCGGTGGTGTACAGGCCATTGGAGGACAAGTGGCCGTTGTCATTGTCCACGTACCCGCCGTTGGCATAGGTCAACTGGAACTGTGCGCCGGAAATCAACGCGCCGGACAGAGAATCCTTTTTCTCGATCACGAGGGTTCCTGCCCGCTTGTTCCAAAACGTCAATTGCTGCACCTCGCCGCCTTTGATCAGGATGTCCTGGGGGGTTCCATCCAGCACGAAACCTTCCACAGTCTTGATCTCGCGCACCTTCACGGTGGTGCCGGGCTCAATACCCTCCAGCACGATTTCTCCCGCTTTGTCGGTGTAGTAGCGGCCATCGTCGGGGCCAACAGCAGCGCCGGAACCGTCCACCACTCGGAAGCATACACCGCTCAAAGGCTCGTTCTCGGTGCCTTCGATGAATTTGCGGATGATGAGGGTGGTCCCAGGCTCGTTATCAAAGATCAGGCTGTTGGCCACACCGGAGCGGACCACGATATTTTTCGGGGTTTCATCCAGGACATACCCGGTGGGGGCCCGCTTCTCGGACACCACGATGGTGGAATTGGGGGCCAGGCCGGACACAGTGACTGTGCCATCGGTGCCGGTGGTGTACAGGCCGTTGTTGGGGCCGATCACATGGCCGGAGCTGTCCCGAACCAAAAATTCAGCGCCCTTCAAAGGCTTCTTGGTCACGGCGTCCCGTTTCAAAATCTGCAAAGTGCAGAGGGGATCGTCGTAGAAGCGGATCGTCTGCGTGTCCCCGGCGTTGACCACAACGGTCTGGGGGGTGGGGTCCTTCCGGTAATTATCCGGCGCAAGGTCCTCGGAAACCACATAGGTGCCGGGGAGCAGCTTGGAAAGGACGATCTGCCCGTTCACATCGGTGGTATAAAGGCCGTTGGAGGAGGTCAGCCCCTCATTATCGGGCGTGAGCTCACCGTTGGCCATCATGACCTTGAAGCGAGCGCCGCTCAAAGGCTGCCTGGTGATTTTGTCATACTTCTCGATCACCAATCCGCCCTTGCGGGTGTTGGTCACGATGATGGTCTGGGTGTCGCCACCCTGGCCGATGACCACGTTAGTAGTGGGGTTGTCGATGACGTACCCGCCGTCCGGGGCCTTGATTTCGGTCAGTATATAGCCACCGGGCGCGAGATTAGTTATCGTAATTTGGCCCTGACTATCAGTAGTGAAGATGCCGTTCTGCGTCATGGTAGAGGAGCCGATCACTCCGTTCAGCCCCACTTCGCAGCCCGCGGCCGTCGAGATGCGGAACTGTGCGCCGGGCAAAACCTCGCCCGTCTGGCTGTCCCGTTTTTCGACGATCAATTTTCCCTTGGGCTGGTTTTTCATGACCACGGACACGGTGCGCCCTTCCTTGATTTGAACGGTGACGCTCTGGGTGTCGATGATGAAGCCAGCAGGTGCCCGTACCTCAGTAACGATCACGCTGGAGCCGGGCTTCAGGTCGTCGATCAGCACCTCGCCGTTTTCATCACTTCTGAAAATGCCGTTGCTATCGCCGATGAGTGTGCCGTCCGCATAGGTCACCTTGAACTCCGCATTCTGGAGGGTGACGGAGGGATTGGTGGCGCACACTTTGCGGATCAGGAGGGAGCCGTTGGGCGAGTTATTGAAGCGGACTGTCACCACGCTCTGCTCGCCGTCGTCAGCAATATAGACCGTTTCAGAGGAATTGATGATGTTGTAGCCATCTGCGGGGTCTACCTCTTCCACGATATAAGTTCCGGGATTTAACCCGGTCCACATGGCGATCCCGTTGTTCCCGGTCACTTTTTGACCGATAACAGTGCCGCCCGTGCCAGAGGAACCGCCCAGGTATCTCAGCTGGAAGGTACACCCGGGTAATGCCTGATGGGTGACACTGTCATATTTTTCCACCACGATGGCATTTTTAGGGGTGTTCTCAAAGGTGACAGTGTGATCCTTACCCGCCTCCAGATAAATCTCCTGAATGGCCGGTTCCTTGATGGTATAGCCCGGGGCCGGCTCCAACTCCTGAATTTTGTACCAGCCTGTGTTGGCCCGGACCAGATGGATCAGGCCGTTTTCGTCCGTATAGAAGGTGCCCAGGTCATTGTACTCGCCTGTCTGGGTATCATCGCTGCCACGCCAAATCTGGAACTTGACACCCTTGATCGGGCTGCCGGTGATGGAATCCACCTTCTTGATAAACAGGTCGGGCTTGCGCAGGTTGCTCAGCTCAATCGTGGTGGTCTTGTTTTCTTCCAAATAGACTGTGTGGATGGTATCGTCGGCCACCCAGCCGTTTTTCGGCTTGGTTTCCTGGATGGTATAAGCGCCGGGATTCATACCCTCCAGGATAATCATGCCGTTCTTATCGGTGAAGTGCAGCTCGTTATAGCTGCCATTGACCTCCCTGATGCGGAACTGGACGCCGGAAAGAGGCTCGCCAGTCTGGGCGTCGATTTTCATGAGCCGCAGGCCGGGCCGGGTGCTGTTGACGAAATCGACCACCACATCCTGGTCCTTTTCCGCGTCGATCCAGACGGTTTTACGGTTATTCGTGTCCAAAATATAGGGACTTGGAACTTTGGTTTCTTCAATTTCATAGCATCCACTCGGCATATCGGAGATCGTCACCTTGCCATCGGACAGAGTGACCACATCGTTCTCATAGCCGTTGTTGATACCGCGAACGTGGAAAGAGGTATCGGGGACCGGTGCGCCTGTCTCGGCGTCCCGCTTCTGGATAATGAGGTCCCTCTTGTGATGGTTCATCTTGGTCACGGTGATGGTCTTTTCACCCTGGATATCCTCATGGGTCACATAGACGCCAACAGGGGAGCTGTCCTTGTCGAAGCCCTCTGGGGGATCTACCTCTCTAAACTCGTAGTAGCCCTCCACCACGTCGGAAATCGTGATGGTGCCATCGTCCTGGGTTTTCTCGGTGGCAATGACCTGGCCATCCCGCAGGACAACAAAAATAGCCCCGGGGAGGGGATTGTTGCTTTCATCCACCTTCAGGAGCTTGATCTTTACCTTGGGACTGTTTTCAAAAATGAGGCTGATGTCATGCTCGCCGTCCCAGACGAAAGCCTGCTTGACCTTGCTGACATCGGAGCTGAGCACGAAGCCCTCCGGCGGGGTGATTTCTTCCGCGATATAGCTTCCGGTGGGCAGCTTTTTGAAGTCGAGGTCCTCTTTCAAAATGTAGCCGCCGTCCTTGGTGGTGTACTCGCTGGTAAAGGAACCACCGTCATCCAGCTTCACGCTGGTAATGCGGATGACCGCGCCGGGAATGCCCTGGGTGGGGTTGTCCGCATTTACCTTGCGGATGGAGCCGTCGCCGTCCTTTTTGTCAGGCACATTAAAAAAAGTGAACACGCTGTTGGCGGAGCCGTTGGGCATGACGGTCACCAGCTGAGAGGCGGTCTGGGCAACGTACCCAGGAGGCGCGGCCACCTCGGTGATGAGGTACTGGCCTGCGATGAGCCCGTCGGCTGTGTCTGTCAGGGTAAACGTCCCATCAGGGCCGGTTTCACGGGTGATGGAAAAAGCAGACGGGTCGGCGGAGCTCTCCACCTTGAAGGTGACGCCGGGGAGAGGCTTGTTGGTGCCCGCCTCCAGCTTTTTCACTGTCAGCTGAACGGTCTGATCTTCTGTTGTCCGATCCTCCGGCACCGCAATCAGCAGCCGCTGCATGGGAACACCGGACTGGCCCGCCAGTTTCCAGGGCTGGCTCTGATCCCACTCGTAGATCCACAGATGATACTCGTGGTAATACTCCGGATGCTCCAGCACCAGATTAACGCCGGCTGAGACATAATCATAGGCAGAAATGCCGGTAACACCGCCGTCCTTACTGTCGATGATGCTGTGGGTACCAATCGAATCCCAGTCAGTGATCCAGGAAGATTGGCCGTAGGTTTTGTGGTACAGCTTCATCGCCGCCACAAATTCCTCAGCACACTGCTCGATGAAGCCCTCCTTGTTGGAGTTGATGTCGATGATGATGCCATGCTCATAGTACCAGGACATGGCCTGGACCACAAGGAACCAGATGTTGGACCAGTACTGATTCCAATGTTCCAGGCCGATGGCATTGCCGGCATCCTCAAAATCCCCATAGGTATGGGAATAGATATAGGTCAGCAGTATCTTCAGCGAAGCGCTGTTGACCTCGTTCTTGAAGTTCCACTTCTGGCCGTTCGCGGCAGGGCCCAGGGTGCCCTTCTGGTAAGCGCACAGGGCGCGGGTAGTGCCGTAGCCGGGTACGTCCACCTGCTCATTGAATACATAGGGCAGGCCAACGTTGTTTATGGTGCTGCTGGCGGCCCGATAGCGCACGGACTGGCCGCCGATCTTCATGTAATCCGAGCTTTTCTGCGTGATGGAGCCGGGGGCGCTGGACCGCTCCGCGGCAAAGGCCGACAGGGGCAGGATGCCCATGACGCACACCAGCGCCAGCAGCAGGGCCAGGGCTCGTTGGATGAATTTGTGCTTCAAAATATCGTCCTCCTTGTACGAGGAAAGGCCAGACTGTTTTCGCAGTCTGGCCTTTCGATGTCAGATGATCAAATTATTGGGGATACCGGGTCCAGAGGGTATAGCCGGGCTGCTCCTCCAGCCACCATTTGAAATACTGCCCGCTCCAGCGGACCTTGTTGTTGGCGCCGCTCTCAGTGACCAGGATGTAGTCGTCCGTCTTATCCACCACGACCACGGTGTGGCCACCGGAAGAGTTGTCGTACTCAACCAGGTCTCCAGCCCGGATATCGCTCCAGGCAGGATCGGCCTGACACCGCCAGGGGAGATCCCCGAAGGCGGCGTCACTGCACAGCAGCGCCCAGCCGGCGCAGTGGTCGCAGTTGGTGAAGGGGCGGTCAAGGGGGTTGTTGGGCCGGTAGGGCGCGGGGTAAAGCGCTCCGGGGGGATAGGTGGTGCGCAGGGCCTTGATCGCGGCCTGCGCGCTGGCCTCAGTGGGGGTGGACTGGATCTGCTGGGTGGGAGCAGGTGCCTGACTGGCCGGGCCGAACCCGGTGTAGGGCTTATCGCTCTCGATTTGCACGGTCCCATCCCAATAGACGTTGAAGCCCACCGCCTGCCCGATATCCCGGAGCTTGAGGTAGTTGTTTCCGCCAATCTCATAGGCGGTGAGGGTGACCCGCTTGCCGTCGATGTAGAGCGCATGGCTGCTGGGAATAGCGGTCAAGACCGCGGACGCAAAGGCGGTGCCTCCGCTGAGCAGGGCCATGCCCAAAGCCATCCCCGCCAGCAGGAACATGATTTTCTGCCGCATAAAAATGCCTCCTCTGTGTATTTCATGGCCTGTGAAAAAGCCAATCTATACTTTTATACAGAAGATGGCGGGGATTTTCAACAGCCGGGAGGCCCCCGGCTGAAATTTTTCTCCAGGCGGTCTTACTTTACCTCAACGGCCTGCACCATGACCCGGCTCTCCGGGTGGTTCTCCAGGCAGGTGGTGATGGTGATGCGGTTGTCGGCAGTGGACTGGAGGTAGCTCCAGTCGTTGTTGGCGATGGTCTTCACCGAGGTCACCTGATAGGTGCGGGTGCCGTACATGGTGGTGTAGGTGATGGTGTCGCCGGCCACCAGATTCTTGATGGCGCCGATGTTGAATTTGGCCCCCCGGTTGTGCCCGGCCAGCCCGACGTTGCCATCCCAGGCGGAGGTGGAGCTGTAATGAGCCACGCCCTTGGCCATGCTGGTGGTGGTCTCGCCCTCCCAGACCTTCACGCTGATGCCCAGCTTGGCAATCTTCAGCGTGCCGATGCTGCCGTCCGTGTAGGCCATGCCCTGGACGCTGGTGTAAGCGGGGGTACTGGGCACCGTGATCTGCGGAGTCTCGGGGATGACCGGGGTTGCAGTCCCAGAGCCCGCGCCTGTGCCGTCATCCAGCACCAACTCCGTGGTAGGGCCGCCCCCGCCGCCGTTCTCGCCGCCCAGGCCATAACCGGAGCCGTCCGTGGAGGCCACGACCTGCTGGAGCCCGGGCAGGATGGTGCGCTCCATCACGCCCGTCATGGTGGTGCTGGGCCGGCCGTACTCCAGCTCGGGCACGTCGTAGTCCACCGCGTTGCGCCCGCCGTAGTTGTACTGAGAACCGTACACGTCCTCATAGCTGGTGCTGCCGTAGTAGTCCTGGGGGGCCTTGGTGGTATAGGAATAGTCCGCCGCAAAAGCGGGGGCCGTCATGGACAGCGCCGCCACGGCGGACAGCGCCAACGCCGCGATTTTATTGATGTGCTTCAAATGGCATCCTCCTTTTCCTCAGTGGGGTCGAACTCGTGCCAGTCCGCCGGGCGGTCCCGGAGGACGGTGTAGGTGTAGTCTGCGGTGCGGTGATGCACGGTGAAGGTCTGCCCCACCAGCTTTTTCGCCAGGGGCCGCTTCAGCTCCACCGCGATCACGGTCTCTGGGTAGGGGACCATGTTCCTGATGTCCACTTCCGGCTCCTCGGGTTCCGCCCGGAATTTGGCGATCAGCTTGTAATCCCGGGGACTGTCGCCGGGGACATAGATGTAGACGTTCTTCCTGTGCAGGAACAGCCGGACGCCGAACATGCCCAGACCGGCCAGCGCCGCCAGCATCAGGATGCCGCCGATGACAGCCATGGGCAGGACAAAGGACGGGAGCGCCTGCTGGACAGGCTCGGCGGGTTCGGGCTCCACCGGGACGATCTCGCTGCCCACGTAGACCACCGTGTAGGTGATGTTCTCCACGCCCTCGGCCACCACCTCGCCTTTGTATTCGGCGGTGGTGACATAGCCGGTGGCCACCTGGCTGCTGGTGGAGGCGGAGTAGGTAGCAATGGCCTGATAGGAACAGGGGGCCATCACATCGCCCACCACATCAGCGCCGATGACCTGCCAATCCACGTTGACCAGGGTAAGGGTGCGGCCGTTCTTGGTGGTGGTTGCCGGGACGTAGGACATATCGTTGCGGTCCAGGGGGCCGATGGTCTTGGTGGCGGTAACAGAGCCCCGCTGGGTGGTGTAGCCCGCCGCCACGGTGGACAGGGTGGTGTGGTCCAGGGCCAGCTCGCCGGTGTACTCCCCGTCGTCGTAGAGGATGGTGGGGGCCAGCTGCGCCAGGATGGTATTGAGGTCCTTCTTGGCTGTCTCCACCGTCACCGTCTGGGTGGCGGATTTGGAGTCCAGAAAGGTGTGCTCCTCCTTGGTGGTGAAGGCCCAGGTATAGGTAAAGCCGTCGTACTCAAACGACGGCTCTTTCAAAATCTCCGGGTCGGTGCCGGGCGGGAGCACATAGGTCTTGGTGATGCGCTGCTGACCGTTCAGGTTCTCCACCACCAGACTGTCCGGCACCGCCGAGGCAAAGCCGGGGAGGGCGAGCGACAGGGCCAGCGCCGCGCACAGCGCCAGGTGCTTGATGTACTTCAACTTCATAGGCAGAAGCCGCTCCTTTACAGATTTTGTTTGATGATGCGGGTGATGATGCCGATGGCGATGCCCTTTTCCTCGTCCAACTGGGTGACGGCGAAGCTGACGTCATCCTTTTTGCCGGGGGTGCGCATATCGTAGCAGGCGTGGGCGATGGCGTTGACGCCGTTGTTCAAACGAATGTAGACCACCCCGGACCGAACATCGGTGACCCGACCCACATAGCGGCACTGACGCTGGCACTTCTTTACGTTGTCCACGTTGGTGGTGGCGGACACGCTGCGGAAATCGGCGGTGATGGACAGGTCCTCCACACTGCTCCGGTCGATGGTGAGGACACGGACGGGCTTGCGGTCGCCCACATGGAAGTGCTCCCGGGCGTCGCCCAGCCACTCCCAGGACAGGTCGCGGGCGACAATGGCGCACTCCACGCCGAAAACCTCCACCCGGACCACCTTCTCGGCCACGGCGATCACCCGCGCCTCCACCACCCGGCCCTCATAGATCCTGTGAGCGCCCAGCTCGTCGGTGTTCATGTAGAAGATCTGCCGCTTCCTCAGCATGGCATCCTTCCGGCTGGCCACAATGCTGTGGGTGTTGGAGTCGATGCCCTTCACGATGAAGTCGATTTCAGCGCCCAGCATATTGGTGAGGTTGCGGTAAAGACGGTTCAGGTAGGCCACATACTCAGCGCCCGAGGGAATACGGCTGGCGTTGGGCATGAACAGCATCTCCTTCAGCGGGATGGCCACGCGGAAGCCCTTGTAATCCACCACTGCCAGCGTCTTGCCGCTGGCAGTCCGCTCCAGGCCGTCCAACGTTCCGGCCAGCATACGCCGGGTCCGATAGGCGTTGCGGACCTCGTGCCAGATGATCTCCTCCCGCTCCTGCTCGGTCTGGATATGGTCGCGGGCATTGATGGTCAGCACCTGGCCGCCGCGCTGGGGAACGGCGGGCCTTCCCCGGGGCGCGGGCCTTGCGTTATCCGGGCCTGCCGAATCCATGTCCGGCTCTCCCACAGCGGCGGTGTCTTCATAACTGCCGCCCTCATCGTCAGGCATGAGCGGAGGATCACCCTCGCCATCCGCATCCTGAACGCCCTCACCCTCATCAGACAGGCTGAGGGGAATATCCTGGGTGGGTTCGCCGCTGCCCACTTCCTGGAGCAGAGAAGCATAGTCTTCGCCGTCGCTAGCCGTCACGGTCCTCTCGCCGTCCGGCTCCGCATCCTCGGAAGGAATGCTGTCCGGAACGACATCCGCCTCATCCGGAATGGCCTCAAAGGGGGCACCGTCGTCAGCGGGGAAATCGGAGGCATCAGGGAGAGCTTCGGCGCCCTCCACGCCCTCGCTGTAATCAGGCCCGGCCTCGCCGTCCGTCATGGCCGTGTCCCCGCCGTGCTCGGGGTCGTTGTAGTTATCCCAGGGCGCATCGCTGCCGGGCGCGGAAATGCCCTCACCCTCGCTGGCCACCGTATCCTCGGCGGGGATGGCGGCGTCCTGGTTCTGCTCTTCCTTTTTCTTTCTCGCCAAAAATATCAAACCTCCTATAATTGTTTATTTTTTGATACCAATATGGAATCTCGTTTTGCGGCCTTGACCTGATCCCCAGCCTTTTGAACCGGCTCCTTGGCCTCGGCCGCCTTGGAAATTGGGGCGGAAGGCGTCCGCGTCTCTTTCGGCACTTGATCCATATTTTTTGTGGCTGCCGGGACTTTGACGCCCTCCGCCCCGTGGGACTTGTCCGCCGGCTGAGCGGGCGGGCCTGGCTTCACCTCCTTTTTCCGCTCGGCCTGCTTTTGCCTTCGCGCTGCCTGCCACGCCGGAACGTGGGCGGCGGCCTTGCTGGCCCGAAGCCTTTTGGCCTCGGGGTGCTTGGAATAATCATACTTATCTACCTCCAGTACATTTTTGCCGCGGATGATGACCAGCGCACGGTCCACATCCATGCGCAGCACCTCATCCATGGTCATGAGCTTGCGTTTGCCCACACCGCTGGTCTCCCGGTACTCCGGCGTATAGTTGGACACGCGCCAGGTGCCCAGCTGCTTGGCCTTGCTGGTGACGGCGATGCTGGCCTCGCCGGTGCGGTCTGAAATGAATTGGGCGGTGAGGGCGTCGGTACAGCCCAGGAACAGGGTCACGTCACAGTTGCCTAAAATCTCCTGCCACTGATTCTGTGGATAGCGGTTTTGTAGCCCGGCAAGGTTTTGGAACACGCAGGACATGGAGATGTTCCGGGAGCGGATGACGCTGATCTTTCGGGACAGGTCCGGGATAACGCCGCAGGCGCACAGCTCCTCACCCAGCACATGGACGGGGACGGGCAGCGCCCCGCCGGGACACTCCTGGTCGGCATACCGCACCAGCTTGATAAAAATGAAGGACAGGAACAGGGAGGACAGGAAATCAAAGGTGCTGTCCTGGTCGCTGGTGATGCAGAAGTAGGCGCAGGGCTGTTTGCCCGGCAGCTCCAGGTCGATCTCATCATAGGAGGTAAGGTTGCGGATGTCCCGGTTTTGGAACACCTGGAGCCGGGAGCCCAGGCCGATAATGACGCCGCCCCGCACGCTCTCCGAGGACTGCATGAAAATGCTGTATGGAGCCTTGGCCGGATGGGACGGCGGGAGCTTGCTGAAAATCTTGTTCAGCGTCTCCTCATTGCTCATAGCCAGGAGCTGATAGACCTCCCCGATGTTGCGCTTATCCTTGGCGTAGTTCCGCTCCACATAGAGGACCAGGGCTTTCAGCAGGTTCAGCTCGGCGCTGTCCCAGAAGTGGTCCCCCCTATCACTGCCTGTGTTCTTGATGATGACATCACAAAAAAGCTGGGCCATCAGCTCCTGACCGTCAATTTCAGACAGGCAGTTCCAGGAATCGGAGGCAGCGGGGGTGACCAGGTTGAACACCTTGACGGTGTACCCTTTGTCCCGCAGGTACTGGCCGGTTTTCTCATAGAGCTCGCTCTTGGGATCGCAGATCACCAGCGATGACTTCCGGGCTACACTCTGCAAAATCATGTTGACGCAGAAGGCACGGGTTTTCTTGGAGCCGCTGGCACCATAGACCGCCAGATTGCCGTTGAACCGGGTCTTTTTCGGGACACATATCACCTGCCCGTCAATTTCTCCCAGGATGATGCCGTGGTGTTTGCGGATGTCGGGCACCAGGTCCAGCACCTCCTTCAGCTCCTTTTTGCTCATAAAGCCCGCTGTGCCGTAGGTGCCCTTATTGGAGTAGATCAGATTACGCTCCCGGTCGTACTCCCCTGTGTCGCTGTACCCCATCCGCATGACCATGAAGATCAGCAGAGCCAGCGCGCCAACGCAGACACCCAGCCCGTACAGGCCGGAGGGCCAGCGGAACACAGCACCGATGCAGGCAAAGAAATTCGGGTCAGGAAATTGGGGCGCGGTCCCAAAGACAGCGCCGCCGGCCTGCCACACATCGTAGTTATAGATAAACTGAGCGATGTAGCCGCCGCCATAGAACAGCGCCGCCAAGGCGGCTGGCAGCACAACGGACAGCTGGATGATCTTTTTTCTGGATATTGGAATCCCCTCCGAAAACACTTGCTATTGTATAGACAACAGCGTATAATAACGATGAAAGGAAGTGATCCGCATGGCGAAGGACGCCAATGTATTCGCGCGGGTGGACGCCTCGTTGAAGGAACAGGCGGAAAGCATCCTAACCCAGCTTGGAATGCCCATGTCCAACGCGATCAACGTATTTTTGAATCAGGTCGTGCTCCACAGAGGCCTTCCGTTTGAGGTGACGCTGCCTCCGCAGGCTCCGATTGCCGCAGGCAGCCTGACGAGCGACGAATACTACGCTGAAATCAAGCGCGGCTATGACGATTGTGCCGCTGGCCGCACCCGTCCGGCAGGGGAAGCGTTTCAGGCCATAGAGGCTGAGCTCGGCCTATGACAAGCTATCAGGTCGAAATCGGTGCGCAGGCACAGGCGGACATCCTTGAAATCGTGCGATATATCAGCCAAACGCTCCAAGAACCCCGAACGGCAGGAAACTTATACCGGCTTATTAAGGAACAGGTACTCAGCCTGGAGCAGATGCCGGAGCGGTGGCCCTATGAGGCCGATGACAGGCTGCGTGCGCTGGGGATTCGGAAGCTGCTGGTCAAAAATTACAAGGTCCTCTATGTTGTGGACACGGAGCGGCGGTCCGTTCAAGTGGCCAGGGTCGTTTACGCCGGACGCGACATCACAAAAATTCTGGAGGACACAAAGTTTGAAATACCATGATATGGCATTTCAGCTCATAATGCGTTGTCATCCAATAGTGCCTTGACCGTTTCAAAGTCAAGGCACTGTATTTTTATGCCCTGGCCGCAAATCTGCCGCAGTGCGTCCTCTTGAAAATCGAAACAGTACAATATCCCGGCCCGGTCTTGCAGGCCCAATAAATTGCTGAAGCTCTTGATGCGGGGAACATCACAGGTGTAGCCAAACATCACCGGGGTATCTCCATCCATGGCGTCGTTTTCCACCGCCTGATCGGGGCGTGGGTCTGACAGGCCATGACCCAGCAGGTCGTCCAGCTTGGCTTTTTCGCAGGGATCATTGAGCAGCCGCAAAATGACCTCGCCGTGGCGGTCATTGGGCAGGAAATAGATGTGCGGGAAATCTCGCTCCTGAGAGAATACGGAGGGACACTGCTTGCTGTCCTGGACCGCCAGCTCGGGCAGCTGAGACATAGACGCCCCAAACAAGATGGCGTTTTGCTTTGTGCCCGCGAACCGCTCAGGCAGTCTGGCTTGGCATAGATCGACCTGGAGCATGGCGACCAGGCGGGTCTCTGACCGGGCGGACCACTTCATCCGGCCCGCGCCGGTGTTGTAAACGACAGACATTTCCTCATTCGTCAGCAGAATGCCGACAGCTCGGGAACTGCTGATTTCCGAAGCCTGTTTCCCAATGCGTTTAAGTTCACGGGAGCTGTAATAGGTGGGGCATTCAAAGTGCGGGGGTTCATTGAGCGGCATGGGGCTGAACAAATCTGGCTTTTCCCAGGGATAAACTGGCACCCCCGCGTTCAGCATCGTCACCAGCACCTCGGCCATACGGTGGAGGCGCAAACGAGCCGGAGTTGTGTATTTAGGGGCATTAGTGGCAGAATTGCCTGCCAACACCGGGCAAAACAAATCAGGCCAGCAATCAATCATTCGTCTTTTGGCCTGCTTAGTAAGACGCACACCACGCAGTCCATCACGATAATAGGTCCTCAGCAGTCCATCGGACTTGAGACTTTTCAGCACCTTCATCCGATATGCGGGGGTACTCGGCAGGCGCATAATCTGGTCTGTAGGAAGCTCGCCTGAAAGAGCGGTTAGTGTCAAAATCAGGCCGGATAGGCTTGACAAAGCCGGCAGCTCCTGTTTTGCATCCGGAGACAAAATAAACGAACCTCCTTCCTGGCATTACGCCCTATCTCCTTCTAACTAGGGCGTAATTTTATGCCTATGAAAGTGTGGAAAGCCTGATTTTTCAAGGCTCTGGAGTGCAGACAACCAGGGTGCCAAACTGGAAGTCCCAAAAACATCTCATATGGTACCCTGGCCGCTTAGCCTTTTCGTGAACTATTTAGCACCATTCTCACAGACAAACGTCTACAAATCAGTGATAGATTGAAGCCCCGCCTGACGTTCCTCCAGCCAGGCGGAAAGCCGTGTGCTTGGCATGATGACGATGCGGGTACAGTCGGCGTCGCCCAGCTCAGTGGTGTGATAGGTGTCCAGCAGGAGGCCGGTGTCGTCCGTCAGCAGATAGGACGCGGCCACATCCAGCAGCCGCTTCAGCTCCAAGTTGTCGTAATCCCGTACCCGGCGCTCGGAAAGGGTCCGGTCGTAGACGCTGCAAAAGCAAACCACGCAGTGCTGAAAACGAGGAACGGGGTGTTCCGCAGCAAAGTGGCTGAGCGCGGCATTGAAGGGGTCCAGCAGAAACTCTGCGTTCTGCCGCTGCTTCCGCTTGGGGAGCAGGCCGGGAAGGGTGATCTCAATAGTGCCGTCCTTCTCCCGGACCTCGATGCCCTGGACGGAGGCGGCGGAGGGAAGGTAATCGCCGGGTTTGGTAAGAGTGGTGGTGTAAATGAGGTGCCGCAGCTGGCACGCCACCTTCTCGGCCAGCAGAGCCGCGTCGGTGGACAGGGCCTCGTAGTTGTCCGGATAGCGCTGGATGTCCGCCGTGCTCATGGCGTACAGCGCGTTGTTCAACCGTTGAAGCTCGTCCTGAATGGCTGAAACGCGCTTAATTAGGGGTTGTTTGCTCAATGAGGACTTCCTTTCCTAATTTTTCTGGTAATATTGCACCGTTCCATCAGGTGAAACGGTGCAATAGCCGTTGACGTGGGGCAGGTCCAGGTCTGCAATCTGCTTCACATCATCCACCAGGACGATGTAGTGCGGAGGGTCTTTCCGCTCCTGCCCCATGATGTAGGACAAAAGGGCCTCGCGGCCGGATTCCGCATGGACAATCTCGTAGACCACACCGTCCGCGCTGAAAATGATTTTGACCGGGTAATCCCCGACCGCATGATATTCCAGCTGGTCGCTGAAATCCGCCAGGACCCAGGCGGCGTCCAGCAGGCCCCAGTCCACATTGTCCGGTTTTGCGTGGGCTATGAAATACAGCCCATCCTCGCACGTGATCCTGCCCTGCTTGACCAGATAGGCCAGCAGGTTCCGAACAACGGACTCTTTCCCGGGATAGAGCCGGAGCAGCTGTCCCTCCCGCAGCGCCTTGTACATCGAGATATCCCGCAGGAGTCCAGCGGCCTCCTGGTTGTAGATTTGCGCTCTTGTTTTCACAGTTTCGTGCCTCCCGTGCGTAATATTACCGTATAAGCGACGTATTGCGGCGGTCTTGGAGCGGCGTTTATACGCACGAACTTCCGTTTGTACGTCATGGAGCGGTCTTAACGCCGTCTTACTGCCGTCTCAGTCAGGCCAGCAGGTGTATACGTATAAATGCCGTATTCGCGCCGTATAACCGCCGCCCGTATACGTCTAACCCGCTTTCTTCCCCTGGTCGCGGTTCAGCAGCTCCTGGAGCTCCCGGCGGTCTGTGGTGATCAGTTCCTTCTCCATCTGGCTGCACTTGATCTCCACCGTCACATTATTGTTGTTGGTGCTGATGAGCCCGCTGCCCCGCTCAAAGTGGGTGATCTCCATGACCTCCGCCTCGGACAGATGGAGCAGGGACTGCACCCGCCGGGCCTCCTCGTCCTCCAGGTTCAGCAGGATCTTGGTCTTGGCGTTGTTGATGATGCCTTTGCCATATTTGCCGTCCTCCAGAGCGAAAAAGTCATTGATATCCTGGGTGGCGCAGATGGCCGAGCCGCCGTAGCCCCGGATGATCTTGAAAATCTCCAGCACGAACTCCGCCGCCAAACGGTTGCTGTTGGCGCCGATCAACTGCCAGCACTCGTCGATGAAGATGGCCTTTTCCTCGGTGCGGTTCTCCTTGGCTTTGTCCCAAACGTAGTCCAGAGCCACAAACATCCCCACCGTCAGCAGGTCGCCTGTCAACTCGGAAATATCCAGCACCGTGTATTTGTTGTCCAGCGACACATTGGTCTGCTGGTTGAAGGTCTTGGCGGAGCCGTGGACCAGCCGGTTGATGATATTGGCCAGCCGTTTGGTGTCCGGCACCTCCTTCAAGGTGTCGTAAAGGTCCCCCAGCACCGGCATGGCGCGATACTGCCCCGGCCGCTTCGGGTCCTCCAGGGTGGCGTTATCGTGGGTGATGCCCAGGTTGGCGTAGGTGCGGATGAGGGCGTCGTCCAGAAGCTGCCGCTCCTCATGGGACATATCGGGGATCAGCAGGGAGAAAAAGATGTGGAGCCGCTGGATCTTCGCCGCCAGCAGGGATTTTTCCACGCCGGGGCCGTCCAGAAGCTCGTCCGCCGACTTGTCCACCTTGCGGATCTCCATGACGTTGATGCAGTTGGGGGAAGCCGGGGAGATCTGGATGAACTCCCCGCCGATATTGGAGCAGGCCCGGTGGAACTCGTGGCCTTTCAGCGGAGCCACGATAAACACCTGGATACCCTTGCGCCGCATCCTGGTTGCCATGAGCTGCATGGTAAAGCTCTTGCCCGCGCCGCTGGTGCCCAGGATGGCGATATTGGCGTTCTTGTAGACGTTGGAATCGAAAATATCCACAATAATGAGGGAGTTGTTGTGCTTGTTCACGCCCAGCAAAATGCCGTTGTCGTCGCACATCTCGTAGCTGGTGTAGGGATAGCAGCTTGCCGCGCCCAGGGTGAGTACGTTTCGTTTGGACCGCTCAAAAAGGTGTTTCTCCAGCGAAACTAAGGGGAGCGAGGACAAAAAAGCCTGTTCCTGACAGAAGGAACAGGGCTGTACGTTCATGTCCTGGCTGAGCAGCAGCTTTTTCATCTCGGCACATTTCCACTCCAGCTCGTCCACGCTGCCCGCCGTGACTGTGACCAGCAGGTTCAGGTAGTAGAAATCCTCATTGTTCCCCAGGCCGTCCTTCAAAAAATAGCCGCTGCGGATGGCCCCGTCCAAATCGTCAAAGTCGGTGTTGGTGTCGCTGGTCTCCCGAATTTTGCTGCGGTTGATGCGTAGCTGCTGGCCCAGCTTGCGGATCATGCGGTCCTTGGGCTGGCGGGTGAGGAACACGTCCAGGTCGATGCCGTCCCCGGCGTTCACCAGCAGGGACAGCCACCCGGCGGGCACCTGGGTTTTGAAGCCGTCCGAGGGCACCAGCAGATAAGCGTAGTACACGCCGTCGATGCAGATGTAGCGTCCGTGGGTGAAGTCGATCTCACCGGGGGCGTAGAACTCGTTGGCGGGGATGGTGTTCACGTCCCGTCCGGAGGCCAGGTATTCCGCCACCACCCGCTTGGCCTTGTCGGTGAAGGGGTGCTCGTTGCTTTCCCGGCGGCAGAGGATATGGTAAAGAATCTCGGCCACCGCTTCATCCTGTTCCTCCGGCATGAGCACCATGTTGCCGCACTGGCGCAGGTAATTGGCGGCGGTGCGGGCGGCGGTCTGGAGGGAGGCAATGGCCTCGTCCTCCTCCTGGCCCCGTTTCGTTCCGGGGAGCGGTTCATGCTCAAAAATGAGGAAAAAGCGCCGGGTGATGGCCTCCCTGGAGCCCAGGTCCCGAATCAGCCGAAGATAGTCTTCCTGGAGCATCCGGCAGTGGGGGTCCGTTTCCCTCGCCAGCTCTTCCCGGACGCTCTCCATGTGTCGGTCGATGTCCGCCCGCTTGGTGAGCACCTTGAACTGCACCTTCTCCGGCGCGATCTTGAGATAGCTGATGAAGGAATAGATGATGCTGCGCTGCTCCTGGGCGCTGCGCAGCAGGAAATTCACGGGCACCACCTCCACCACCTTGATATAGCGGCGGTCCCGGGTCTTGATGACGCCGTGGGTGATCTTCTCAATGGGCACGTAATCCGCCAGGGGATTCAGGGGCTTGACCACTTCCTCCCGCTCCAGGAAGGTTTTGTGCTGGGAGACCTCCCGCTTTTTCACATCCACATGGAACCGGCGGCGGCTTTTGGGCAGTTCCTCCACATCCGGATTGGCGGTGTGCTCCTTTTGCGCCCAGCTGGGGAGCAGCCCCTTCTTGGAGCCTGTCCCGGTCTGGTCCAGCACGCGCCGGTTGCGCAGATAGCTGATGAACTGGAGGATGAATTGGGACAGGCTCTCGCCGCCGATGCCGATGAGGGCCACCAGCACCAGGGGCAGGGTGGTGAGGCACAGGATGATGATGCGAGTGGTGAGAGAAAAGCCGAGCCGGAGCACAGGCAGAGCGGTGAGCGCGCCCAATATCCCGGCCTCGATGGCGTTCCGGGTCTTGTACATACCGCCCATCAGGCTTCCGCCCTCGATAAAATTGGGTGGGATGACATAGACATCCCGTTCTTCTTGTCGCATGGTTTCCTCCTTAAATGCGGTCCTTCCGCTTGGGCGCGTTGGGCAGCTTCTTCACGATTTTTTCCTCGTAGGCCACAGTGCCGTCCGGGGCCTTGTAGGGCTTGCGTTCCACCGCGTCCTGGGCGTACTGCTTGAACCACAGTGTCCCATCCGCGGAATGGACCTTCTGATGGGGGCCTTCGGGAGCGGCATACTGCCCCGCGTGATACATTCCGAAGGCCAGCCCCTCTTTGCTGCCCGGCTTGTACTCCGTGCCGGTGATGCGCCCGCCGCCGATTTCCACATCGGAATACCGGGGGATGTTCCTGGCCCCGGCCCCCAGGGCTGTGTGGCCCATGTAGGAGCTGAGGGACTGGGCAGCCAGGTCCCCGGTGATGGAGCCAGTGGAGCGGATATCGCCCCGGGCCACAGTGCCGATTACGTCGTTGGCGAACTTGCCGCCGGAGGCCAGGGAGCGGGCGAACACCGCCCCGCCGATGCTTGTCTGGCGGACCGTATGGGTGTCGGACTGAGTGTGGGCGGTTTCCGTGGCGCTGGACTGGGTATGGATCCGCTCCCCGCCGCCATTGGCATAGACGGTCTGGGAGCTGCTGGTCGATTGGGACACCTGAGCGCTGCCGCCCGATGGAGCGGAGGGCGCGCTATTGGGGCCAGAGGGAGCGGACGAAGCGCCGGGGCCAGAGGTTTGGGAATTGCTGTCCGAGTAAACAGAGGATTGGGACTCGTGCCCGGTGATGATGACCCCCTCCTGCTGGGCCATGGCGTCCGCAAAGACAGAACTGTCGGAAAAAGCCTCGCTGCTGGTGCTGTCCTGCCCCGAGATAACGGAGGTGTCCGACTGCATGGTGGCGGACTGCACCGAGTTTTCCGTCTGGATGATGCCGGAGGTGTCGGTGTTCACGCCGCCGGACTGAAAGCTGCTGTCTGTATGGACTGTGCCGGAGGTGGTGGCGCTGAATCCGCCGCCCTGGACCACATTGGCGGTGTGGGAGCCGCCGGAGCGGACGGAGCTGGCCGTATGGATGCCTTCGGATTGGGCAGAGCTGGCTGTGTGCATGGCGGACGAGGCGGTCTGGCTTTGCGCGGTATGGACGGCGGCGGTCTGAGAGGTGGCCGTTTTGACCGCGCTGTTGGTGATGTGCCGCCCGGCCATGCCGATGAGCCCGCCCTTGAAAAAGCCGCCAGTGGAGCCGGAGGGAGCGCCTTGGGCCGCGCTGCCCCCTGACCGGACCGCACCGCCTATGGCGTGGCCGCCCGCCTTGGCAATCATTGTGACGCCCCGGGCGGCAATCATGGCCTCGGCCATCAGGGAACCGCCGGTGCGGCCCACATTGATACCCAGCGTTCCCAGGATGCTGTCGATTTTCTGAGACACCTTCAAAAAGGCCACGGCGCAGAAGAACCAGATCAGCACATTCCCGGTGACGGCCTCCTTGCTGGACGCGGCCACCTGGGCCTCCACCTCGCTCTCCGTGAGGGCAAAGGCTGGGGCGCAGAGCAGTGCCTCCAGCACCAGCGCCAGCGGCAGCAGGGACAAAATTCGTTTTTTCATGGGTTTCCTCCGTTCAGAGTGACAGCGGATTGGCAATGAATGCCCCCACCATGCTGGTGAACAGCTTCAGGCACCATGCGTTCATCATCAGCAGGAACACCTGCCCGGCCAGCATCCGGCACCAGCTCTTGAAGATGTCTGATGTGGAGTGGGACACCCCCATGGCGAAGGCGACAGGAGCAGTAAAGACCAGCACACCCAATAGGATGTACCTCTCCGCCGCTTCACACAGGAGCTTCAGGTAATTCCACGCCAAAATCAGTACCAGGATGAGGGCAATGAGGGCCACCGCGCCGTTTGCGCACACGCCGATGATGGTGAGCAGCACCGAGCTGAAATCCCCGAAGTTCAGGCTGGGGAGGGCGTTGGTCAAAATCCAGTCGTAGGGTGTGCCGCCGATGCTCAGGACGATGTTCACGATGTCATCGGCGTACCAGGCCAGAGCGATGAACAGCACCGCCCGGAAGGTGAGCTTGACGGGGTCCTCGGCCTCGGAGCCGATGCCCAGGCCGAAATTCTTGAACAGGTTCCACACCCACATCAATAGGATGAGGCCGATGGCCAGGGCCACAAAGACCTCGTACATGGTCTCCGCGGCGGGAAAATATCGCAGGAACACAGCCATATCACAGCCCAGCGCGCCCAAAACTGATGTGTTGATCAGGTCCAGGCCGTGCATGACTTGTTCCGCCAGCCACTCAACAATGCCGTCTAAGATGCCCATGGGTTACGGGGTCCACTGGCCGCCGGCGAAGAGCGGGGTCACATAGGCCATGATGAAGCCCAGGGAGTTGAGGATGATCCAGGTGATGACGATGCGCTTCAGCCAGGAGCGGGATTCATCCACAGTCCGGCCGGAGCGGGAGAAGTTCATCATGAGCAGGGCCACCGCTCCCGTAACGATAGCGGCGATGGTGGAGATACCCAGCAGCTTGGTGTAGACGTCGTTCATGATCTCGCTGGCCTTGTCCCAGATGGTGGCGGCATAGGCCGGACGGCACAGCAGCGGGGCCAGGCTGGAGGTCAGGAACCAGGCGTACAGCCAGCGGCCGGGGTCCGGCCCCCGGTTGGGCGCGTTCTGGGACGGGGTGGGTTTTTCGGTCAAGCAAATTCCTCCTTCGTGGTTTGGGTGAAAACGAGAGCCAGTACCCGGAATCCAGGCACTGGCTCGGCTGCCGCGGAGCATGAAAAAAGACGCCTTTCAGCGTCTGTTTCGCGGCCGTTTTCGGTTTTGGTTACAGTTTTGAGCATGACCATTCTAACATATATGGAATCCCACGTCAATTTCAAAACGCTCTTATTTTACTCCCAATTTACTCTCAAAAAACTCTCACTCTCTGGATGGGAGGAGTTTATCAAGGAGATCAAGGGTATCTTGGGAGGTAAACCCCCATAAGATGGAGCTTAGCGCTTCAACGGCTTCTTTGCTCAAACGATAATAAGTGCTAAAGCTGATATCTCGGATATGCGGGCGCAGGGCTTCAATGATTTCATCAGCATTTCTGAGCTTCTGAGGCGACATATAGGTATAATACAGTATCCAGTAATACGACTCGCCCTTTTTGTGCCTAACTCGAAGCAACTCCAGAGCGTTCTCCAGAAGTGTCAGCATTTTGTGGCTTCGCTCAACACACTTGGCATGGTGCTCAAGGTCAGTGCCGCTCAAATCTGCTCCAGCCAGATAGATGGATTCGAGAAATTCGTCAATGCTTGTCCCATATTCGATATGGAACTGGTTCTTTAGCCGCTGAACGGACAGCTCCAGGCTCCAGGTCACATCCCGGTATTTTTTCAACAGTCTTCTCGTGTCATGATACCGGGGATCTTTTGAAACATCCTGCTCTTTTCGTTTACCTGCCATTTTGGCCTCCTTTTCCGGGATCGTTATACTCCTCCCATGTACATGATTTGTGAACGGGCCTGATATTGACCCACCGGGCGAAGGCTTTCTGTTCGTCGGTGGGCTCCCCGCCGTCAAAGTCGCGGTAGGGCTGGGCGAAGGGCAGGATGCCCAGCTTTTCCAGGGCCAGCACACGGCGGTGGGCGTCGTCCACATCCTCCACCAGCACATAGGTCCAGAGCCGGGATTTGGCGATCCCGGCCTCCCGCAGATAGGCTGCCGCCCGCTCCACCACCGACAGCATAGCGCTGGTGTCGCAGGACATACGCACAAATCTGATCCAATGCAGCTGTGCCAGCAGCTTTGCCACCTTTGATGTGATCAGCCGGGCGTCCAAGCCCTGATTGAAGTCCACCCACACCTTTTCATAGCCCATCTGCTCGATCTGCTCTAAGCCGTGGTCACAGGCCAGAGCGTTGTTGTCCATCAGCACCAGTTCTCGACTGTCCGGGCGCACGATGTCATCCCAGTCTGTGGCAGGTCGGATTTGGCCCTCCTTCTGAGGAACGATGCACCAGCGGCACCGATTCGGGCAGCCCCGGGTCAGAAAACCTATGGCGTATGGATACTGGGGGTAAATGCTGTAGTCCGGGTGCGTGGCCTCCACTTCCGGCGGCAGCCAGCGGTAATCCTTGTAGCCCGTACCCCTAGTGATGATCTCATCGGCGTCGATCACAGTGTTGTGGTCCGGCGTGAAGGTGAACACCTTGGATTTGTACACCCGGTCATAATGCGTGAAGCCGCTCCACCATTCCACGGTGTCGCCCCGCCGCTTGTGCCAGGCCGAGAGCCGCATGAGCGCCAGATTGGGAAAGTGGCGCCCATCGACATCCACAAGGCCGATCCTCATGCTCCCGCCTCCCTTCGCCTCGCTATGTCACAATTGACCTGAGCTGCATAATACTGCCCCATAGTCATGGGGGCGTTATAGAGCATGGAAAGCATATAGCCCCGGATGTTGCCCACCGGCGTGGCGTTCTGCGACAGGTAATCCAGCACGTAAGCGATGTGGGTCATGTCTAATTTCAAAAACCGGCTGCGCACCAGCTCAACGGGCATATCCTCCTGGTTGACACGGATCGTTTCCTTTGCGCTGGCGCAGACCTCAGCCATCATCTCCACACAGCCGTCGAGCAGCTCACGGTCACAGCCATAGTCCCGGAGCAGAATGTCATAGCTGATGTTCTCCCGGATAACCGTCCGGTATGCTTCCAGTTGACCTTGGCGGTTTGGCGTTGGGCCTGGAGTTTGCTGCCAACGTGACGAGGCGGGGGGTAGGGGGGTGGAGGAGGATTCAGTATCGTTCCAATCAGTCTTATTCTTATCAGTCTTAATTGCAGCGGAAAAAACGGTATCTTGATCGCTGCTTTGCCTGCTTTCAGACCTCGTTTTTTCCGCACTCTGGACCGCTGCCTCTGTGGGCGGTCTTGATTCCTCCTTTTCCGCTGTCTGAGGTACAGTAGGAGGCGCCTGGTCCGGCTCAAGCGGCAGGACAAAGTTCTTGACATAGATCCGTGCGGGCCGCCCTTGGCCCTGCTTCCGGCGCTCAATCAGGCCGATGCCCGTTTGGTCCAATTCCCGGAACAGCTTGGTCGCCTTGTCCTTGCCGCAGCCCATTGCTGCCATAGCCTCCTCCTGGGTGAAGTAGATGAAGATACGTCCCTCATCGTCCATCCACCCGCTCCGGACGGACAGGCTTATGCGGTCCAGCAGCAGGCCATACAGCACCTTGGCCTCGATGGAAACGTTCTGATAATGCTGGTCGGTGAACAGAGTTTTAGGGATGCGGTAAAAGTTGAACTGTTCAGCCTCATTTCCATAAAGATAGTTCAAGTTTAACGGCATAATGATTTCCTCCATTTCTGCGCAAAATAAAAAAAGCCTGGGGCGGTCAAAATGACCGCCCCAGGCGCAGCGTTTTCAGTTTTTCTCTGGAAGCAGGAATAGGTCAAAGGTGTACAGCGGGGTGTTCCAGCCGCACATGATCTCCATACGAAAACCAATCTGCCCTTCCTGATTTTTTGTGTTCTCCGGCAATGGATACAGCTTGTGCGTACATTGGCGGCAACTGCCGCAAGACACCCCTTGGAGGGAAAGAAGATTCCAGACCTTTTGGGCTGCTATGTCCCCCAATCCAGGCAGATCATTAGCGGCCAGGGAAAAGTCAACCCACATGGTCATAGGCAGATCGTCCTTATCCAGCATGATATCGGAAACGTGGAATATGGCACTGAGCCCGTCTGCCAAATAAATCATCATTTCCGGGCGTCCGGCAGAACCATGCAGAGCGATATAGCCAAGATTTTCAAGCTTTTGTAGGATGCGTTGGACTTTTGCCTTTGAAATCCCCCAACGCCGGGACAGCATATCATAAGTGACCATCGCGCTGGGATCATCGTTGCGGAAGAAAAGCAACGGACTACTGTAAGAACCCTTTACTCGCCCATCCTGGTAAACCGCCGAGAACCATAAGTCCAAGAGGATATCCATTTCCGAGCACTTTACTGAGCTGACAAGCTCGGCTGCTGTGGCCGCAGGAAGGAAGAAAAAGCTGATTTCATCCTGATTGGGACAATCACTGGCGAGAACATGATTGGTGTGCTTCCAGCCGTTGATTTTATACTTTATTACATTGCCTCTGTCCAGAAGCGTATACTGGAGCAAGCTGCGGTTCTGCATGACCCACAGCGCATCCAGAAGCTGACGGCGCTTGCTTAGCCGCAGGACATCCATAAGCTCATTTATCGGACAAACCCATTCTCCCGGGTCAATGGCAAAGCTGGTCTCGGTAAACTGAATGCGATTCTTTCGGGGGCTGACACAGGAGCATAGGGCCGCATACAAAAAAAGGCCGGGACACCCATTGGTATGGATGTCCCGGTTAGCGAGCAGGGATTGAAAAAATCCCAAGTTGACACGGCAGCGCGGATAACTCTCGCGTTGCTTGATTTCAAGTTGATAGTTTGGCATGATGACCTCCAGAAATTATTGTAGCGAAAAAGTGAAGAGTGGCAAAGACGGAATAGTTCTAACAAAAGTTCTAACAAAATTACATCGAAAACGACATTCAGTTATTTCAAGCACTTCAATGGTTTTCGTTCATTTGTCGCTGAAACCCGTTGAAATATCACGGTTTCTTTAACATTTAACGATACTTGACAACACAGGTCAATACACCATTTGCCCGTTTCGGGACCAAGAGGCCGCGGGTTCAAGTCCCGCCACTCCGACCAAAAATCTCCTGATTTCCGTAAAAATCAGGAGATTTTGCTTAATTTTGTTCGATTTTAGTTGGTGCAAAAATTGGCTGTGTGATATCTGACCCAAACAAGACCCATACCAGAAATTTTGCGGAAGTACCGGGCTGGTTCGCTCGGTACTTCCGCATTTTTTCTCTGTGTTTTTTACACCGCCTGGGCAATGAAGCTGCCCATCCTCTGAGCGGCATCCTTTTGCATTTCGTTGGTGACGTGGGTGTAGGTGTCCAGTGTGAAGCCCGCGCTGTAGTGGCCCAGGATGCTGGAGACCGTCTTGGCATCTACTCCCTGCTGGATCGCTAAGGTGGCGAAGGTGTGTCGCAGCCCATGGAAGGGGATGTTTTCGGTAATTCCGGCCTTTTTCAGCAGAGTTTTGTGCAGTCGACCGATGCAGTCGGGGCCGTAGAGTTTGCCTGTAACTGGGGAGGGGAACATGATCGGGTTGCTGGGGTGCTTGGCGTGCTCCTGGATCAGCAGGTCGATGGTTCCTTGCGGCAGGTAGATTGTCCGTACCGAGTTAGCCGTCTTGGGCTGGGTCACCTTCACCTCCCCGTTGATCCGTCCAGCGGATTTGGACACAGTCAAGGTTTGCTTTTCCAGGTCAAGGTCATCCCAGAGAAGGGCTACCAGCTCTCCCCTTCTCAGCCCAGTAGTCAGCTCCAGGTAGAACATGGGGAGGACTCCATGTTCCTCTGCGGCGGCGAGATAGGCGCTGATTTTCTCTGCTGGGAGCGTCTGCATCTCTTTCTTTTCCTTGGGCGGCAGCTTGCATCCAGCGGCTTGGTTGTAGGGAATCAGCCGTTCCTGCACCGCCTGATCCAGGCACTGGCGGAGCATGGCGTGGAGGCCACGGATCGTCTTGGCGCTCAGGCTCAGGTCTTTCATACCCTCGTACCGCTTCACTCGGCCCTTGGTCTTGGCCTTGTTGTAGAACTTCTGGATGTCCAGCGTGGTCAGTTTGTTCAGCTTGATTTTGCCAATATTCGGTATGATGTGCTTGTCGATGTAGTTCTTGTAGTAGGCAGCGGTGGTTTCACGGATGGAGGGTTTGGTGAGGAAAGCTACTGGGAACGGCGAGAATTATCAGTTCAGACATATATTTTTTCTTCTGCGTTGACGGACCCTTTCTTTGGAGACACTGGTGCAATTCGCACACGCTATCAGGTCGGCACGGAGAAAACCTCTTATTGTTTACTGCGGTCCATTTTTTGAGGTGGTACATCGGCCTTTTCCGTCTGTCAATTTGCCACACATTCTTTTTTCACAGAAATGGCACATCATACCACGGTTTCAATCAAATAGCCACCCTAAACAGCCGGAATTATCAGAAAATTATTAAGTTTTTTCTGTGGAGCCACGTCTGAGCCACTGAAAACGGCTTAACGGCGGGGGTTTACGCTGAACAAGGAGCCACATCTGGCACAGATGCCCGAAATCTGAGCCACGTCAAATCCCAGAAAACAGACCGTAAAAGCCGAATACGGCCTGCTTATCGTCCTTCCGGCCCGCACTGCGGGCCGACGTGAAATGCGGTGATGTCACCGCTTTATCCTGCTGTAAAATCGAACCTTTGCATTGCCCTTCCTCTCGTCATTTTGCCGGACACAAACCCTTTAGAAAATCTGCTGACTGAGAGGTGAAAGCACTGCAGGGCGGCTGGGTGAACTGTCCCAGCCGCCCCGCGTTTTCGTCTGCCATGACAATTCGGATTTCTGGGTGAAATCCGCGCTCCTGCATAATTGCCCACAAAAGGCTCAACACCGCGTTTCAGCTTCTTGGCGGTGTACGGGTGCCACTTGCCCCGCAGGATGGGCACAAACCGGCCCACAACGCGAACCAGGCGGCTTTATGGTTTGGAGCTGCGCCTCGAAATGCGAATTGTCGTTATTGGCAGAGAGATCCTGCTGAAAAATGAGCGACATCCTATCGTTTGTCCAGAACCCTTTTGGCAAGTCGGCCTTTGGACGGATAGCTGCTTCTTTGATTACAGCGGGGCAGATTTTTCCTCTGGAAAATTTTGAAATTTAAACTTTTTCAAAATACTCTCATTGTTGTCATTCGCCTTGTTTATTTATTTCCTCCCCAAATTCTGGAGGGAGTCCCCTCCGCCAGACGGCGGGCGGGAACGATCTGCCTGACCACTTTTTACCCGCAGGTCTTGTGGCTGTTCCCTATTGCGGATAAAAAATCAAAAAAATTTTACAACGCCCGCACATTTTGCGTGTTCAGCCGTTATACACATTGAGGTTTGCGAGAGGAGGGGAAGCCATGGCCATCGACATTGAGGAGCAGTATGAAAAAATCTACCGCTACTGCTATTACCGTCTCAAAAACCAGGAGCAGACGGAGGATGTGACCCAAGAAACCTTCCTGCGCTGGTTTGCCAGTGACACCTACCGGGACAAAAACCAGCTGCTCCACTACCTCTACACGGTGGCCTGGAACCTCTGCATCGACGAGCACCGCCGCCCCGTAGCCCGGCCTATCCCGGAGGATGTGCCGGACCGGGAAAATGACCCGCTGCCGTCCATTACCTTGCACGCCGAGCTGGACAAGCTGCCCCCAGACGACCGGGAACTGCTGCTGCGATGTGTCAACGTGGAACCCATGTGAGATTTTGGGGTTGGGCACAATAAGGAAATATGGGTATCAACTAAAGATGAGGGAGACCCTTGAGTGGGGGGGCAGCACCAGAGCCAGGTACCCGGTCAATTTTTAATCTGCAATATTTCTGTAAATGATTTAGCACAAAAAATAGGAAGGACCGCCCTCTTCGGGTGGTCCTTCCGCTCATTTTTCGTTTAGAATCAGCTCCAGACGGCTTTCCACTGTGTCCAGTTGCCCCTTCACATTGCCAGCGAGGGCAGCGCCGATTATGTTTCCCTCCCTATCCACAATATAGGTCGAGGGAAAGGTAAAGATATCTGCGACAAATTCTTTGTAAAAGCTGTTCTCCGGTGACGGGGAGATGTTGATATAGGACACTCCCTTTCCTGTCAGGATTTCTCTGGCCGCAGCGAGTTGCTCATCACTCTCCCCGGAGTCGGTACCGACACCAATGAGGTTGATGTTCCTCTCCTTGAACTGCTGGTACATCTCCTCCAGTTCGGGCATCTCCTCAATGCAGGTGCCGCAGCCGTTGTTCCAAAAGTTTACGATGGTTGCGTCGTAATCTCCGAAAATATCACTGGAGACGGGGTTGCCTTCAGTGTCCACTTCGGAGAACTTCGGAAAAGGCGTTTTGGATACCAGTGGATCTTCTTTTCCGGCACCGCATCCGGCCAGGGAAACCGCCAAACATATGACCAGTGCCAGAATCAGTCTCTTTTTCATGTGATGACCTCCTTTTTATCTGCCGTTTTCATCGAGAACGTTTTTGAAATTGCCCGGTGAGGGCAGGACACCGCGCAGTCCCCACAACGGATACACTCCGCGCTGTTGGGGGAGCGGGTTACGTCCACATCCATTTTACATACCCGACTGCACGCACCGCAGGCCGTACACTTCTCTCGATCTACCTGGATGCGGTAAACCGATATCCGGTTGAAAATGCCATAGAACGCCCCGAGAGGGCAGAGCCATTTGCAGAAGGGGCGGTAAAAGAATACGGAGAGCACAATAACTCCCAACAAAATGCAGCTCTTCCAGGTGAACAGCCAGCCCAGGCTGGCCCGGATTCCGGCATCGGCAGCGGACAGCGGGATACCTCCCTCCAAGATACCGGCGGGACAGATGTACTTGCAAAAGAAAGGATCTCCCATGCCCACCTCGTTCACAACCGTCATGGGAAGCACAATGACAAAGAGCAGCAGGACGGCGTATTTCAGATAGGTCAGGATATGGAATTTTTTTGTACTGAATTTCCTGGTGGGGATTTTATGCAGCAGCTCCTGAAACCAGCCGAAGGGGCACAAAAAGCCGCATACCACCCGGCCCAACAATACGCCAATCAGGATGAGTATTCCCGTAACATAATAGGCAAACTGAAATTTTGAGGAGCCGATCACCGCCTGAAGCGATCCAATAGGGCAGGATGCCGCCGCTGCCGGGCAGGAGTAGCAGTTCAAACCGGGAACACAGAGGCCTTTCAGCTTTCCTCTGTATATTTTCCCCTGAAAGAAATTGCAGAGGAACGGATTAGAGGCGATTGCCGCCCCCAGCTGGATCTTCCAGCGGTTTTGATTTCTAGCCAATTCCAACACACTCCAGACAAAGTTTTGTCCCCTTGCTCAGAACGACAGCGAGTTCTTCCTTCCACAGTCCAAGACCAATCAGCAGCAGGGCAGCCGCCAGAAAACAGAGTGTTGCTTTTCTCATAGGTCAGCCCATAACAGCGGCGCTCCCGCCATTGTCCGCGCCGCTGCCGGAAGAGAACTCTTTTGCCATCTCCGTGAAGGCGGCGGCGGACTCCGCAAGCTCCTTCGCGTCGGCCCCGCTGCTCCAGGCGGAGAGGAAGGAGCCGTTGGCGTACCAGGAGGCGGTATTGGGTACCTCCGGGTCCCCAATCATCCCGCTGTTGACACCCAGGGCGGTCTTCAGCGAATCATTCCAGAGAATCACCGGAAAGGGGGCGTCCGCAAACATCTCGTTTCCATTTTCCCGCGTGGTACATACCAGAATGCCCGCTCCGTTCTTCTGGACGTCCTCATAGCCCGCTGCCAGTTCGTCATAAAACCCCTGGGCCTCATCTGAGGCGGGGTCGATGAAGGCAAAAAAGAGAACATCGCCCATCTGCTCCTTGGTAAATTCCTTTCCGGACAGGGTAGTGGTGGTAAAGTCTCCCACGGCGTTAGCCTCCGTTTTGCTGATAGCGGGCATGCCATTGGCCTGGTAGTAGTTCTCCACCCACGTCTGGTCCACCCAGCCCCGGTCCAGGGCATCCTCTATGGTGAGAGTGCCTGCGGCAATCGCCTGCTCTACTTCCTCCCAACTGGGCTGCTTCTCCTCGCAGGCGCTCAGGGACAAAAGCACTGCTGCAGCCAGAGCGAGGGCAGCGGATTTGCGTTTTCTCAAATGTTTCATTCTAAAACCTCCTGAAATCCTTTTGCCGCATCTGCGGCGAACCTGACGGAAGGCAGAATACCATATGGCGTGTAAATTTTCCGTCAAGGTCCTTCTTGATGGAAAATTTATTTTGTTGTGCTATAATGTCTGCATATCAGGATACGGAAGGAGTCGAATCAAATGAGAATACTGGTTGTGGAGGATGAACAGCTTTTGTGCGACGGAATTGCAGAGGACCTGGAGATGGAAAAGTATACGGTGGACCGCTGTTATGACGGAGCTGAGGCCCACGAGCGATTGTTTGTAGATCCCTATGACCTGGTTATTCTCGATTTGAATTTGCCGGGCATGGATGGTCTGGATCTTTTGCGGGAGATTCGGGCAGAACGTCCGGAACAGAAGGTGCTGATCTTATCCGCCCGGGCCAGTCTGTCCGACAAGGTGTCTGGTCTGGACCTGGGTGCGGACGACTATCTGACAAAGCCCTTTGATCTGGAAGAACTGGAGGCCCGGGTCCGCACCCTGCTGCGCCGGGAGTATATCCAGAAAAATACTGTCAGCGCCAGTGATAAAATGAAAGAAAACGCCGAGGAAAAAATGTAGTTTT
>CAJULJ010000029.1 GCA_910587395.1 uncultured Oscillospiraceae bacterium
CCAACATCAAGACCACCCACTACGGCAACACCCTGTATCTGGCCTCCCGCCGCGATGTGGTGGCCGAGCTGCTGTTCCAGGCTGACGCCAAGGTGCCCATGGTGGTCTACACTCCCGCCTTCGGCTATCAGCCCTACGGCATGACCAATCCCAGCGGCGGCACCGGCAGCCTGATCGGCGGCGGAGACAAGAATACCAACCCCACCCTGGGCGAGCACATCTTCGGCCTGGAGGAGAAGAAGGACGGCATCCTGCTGGGCAACCAGCAGACCGGTGAGTCCGGCTCCGTGCTGGGCTACGAGGGCGTGGCGGAGAAGTACGTGGACGGCACGGACCTCACCATCAAAATCCCCTACAGCGCCTACACCTGGAAAATGAAGGTTGACGCGAGCGCTGGCGACGGCACCTACGTTAAGGCTGCCACCGGCACCGGCGCGAACGCCAAGAACACCGAGCTGGGCAACAACGTGAAGTACGAGCTGGAGACCGGCATCGACCTGATCGGCCACAAGCTGCGCCTGTGGTACGACAACGGCAACGGCGTGGTTTCCAACAGCAAGAAGCACGTGTACGCCTACTTCGACGAGGTCAAGCTGACCAACGTGGTTGAGGTGAAGGGCGCTACCGCCGACGGCACTGTGCCCACCAACGCCACCGCCGTCAACGAGACCGCCAGCAACTATGCCAACGGCGGGCGCAATCTGTACGACCTGATCGAGGACGCGGGCTTCAAGGCTCCCACCGACAAGACCAAGGCCGTGTTCAACAACTCCTTCGGCAAGTTCGGCACTGATTTCGCCGCCGGTAATAAGGAGCTCATCGGCGACGGTACGAAGGTTGCCGCCACCGACAGCGACGCGATTGCCAGCCCCGTGCGCCTGTACAAGCTGATCTCCAACAGCTCCGACAAGAGCCTGGACGCGGTTATCGCGCTGAACATCGAGTCCTCCCGCATCACTGAGTCCAACACCGTCAACCGCGTGCCCACCATCGGCGTGCCCGTGAGCAATGCCGGTACTGTGGACGGCGGAGCCACTGCCGCCGACATCGCGGTGGACGCGCAGCTCCAGACCAAGTTCATTGACACCGACAACGTGACCGCCGTCAACAGCGTGGACACCGGCGTCATTGCGCAGGCCGCTCTGGTGGGCAACTCCACCAAGACCCTGGGCGACTACGAGTTCGGCATCCACATCACCGGCACCACCATCCGTGATCCCAAGGAAGCCGAGAAGATCGCGGTGAAGAACACCAATACCAACGCCAGTCTCACCGAGACCGCCTACTTCCTGATGAACAAGGTGACCGCTCCCGTGGAGGGCACCGTGGTTGCCTACAACGTGAACAAGGGCACCGTGACCCTGGACAACGGCACCGTGCTGGAGCGCTCCAAGTTCTACCACACTGTGGTGGGCTGGGAGTACAACCAGACCAACGCCAACACCGTTCCCACCTCCAAGATTCCCCAGGCCTGGATGTACAACGGCACCAAGTGGGTCGAGGGCTATGCCAACGTGGGCTACAAGTTCTATCTGGACTACGAGGGCAAGTATCTGGGCGCTGAGCGCACCTACGGCTCCACCTTCCTGTACGGCACCTATCTGGACTACGACCAGAAGACCAGCACCAGTTCCTTCAACTACTACCTGACCGGCGTGAACCTGGACGGCGAGATCGAGACCAAGCAGGTCAGCAAGTACTGGGACACCACTGCCGCCGTGAATGCCACCGACGAGGCGAAGAACATCACCGGCACCGACCTGCTGGACGTGCCCTTCCGTGATACCTACGGTAACGGCGGCGCTGCCGGTACCAACAGCGTCAACGGCGTGGGCGAGGGCGTGTACACCGGCTTCGCCATCACCGGCGACACCGTGGACGCCTACACTACCGACACCGGCGTCAACAAGAACGAGTACCTGAACAACATGGCCCGTCTGGGTGTCTTTGTCGGCAACGGCAACGGCGTGGACACCAGCACCACCATCGACAAGGATTCCATCACCCTGGGCGCTGAGGCTGTGGGCAACACTCCGGGCGCCGGCACCAACAAGTACTTCACCGAGGCCACCAAGTTCATCCTGGTGTCCGGCCTGGGTACCGACAGCGTGAAGGCTGAGGTCTACAACGGCATCAGCGAGCTGAAGGGCGCTTCCGGCTCCGTGATCCTGAGGCTGGGCGACGCGACCACTGCCAAGGGTGGAGCGCTGTACATCCCCAGCATTACGACCGGCACGGACATCGACACGATGACCTACTTCAAGCAGAGCAACTACACCTACGCGCAGAGCGGCGACACCGATAAGAAGATCGACGTCATCATCCTGCCCAAGGCCGCTGTGACCTGGACCGGCGGCAACAGCCTGTACTACGTGGGCGATCCCACTCCCAGCCTGGTCAACTCCTGGGGCACCGACGCCTGGAAGTACAACCTGTACAATGACGGCGAGCTGCAGCAGGTGTGGCTGACCAACGATCCCAGCGACACCGCCCACAGCGGCGCTACCGGCGGCGACGCGACCTACAACCTGGTCAACGACGTGTTCCTGAACCTGAAGGACACCGGCAAGAAGGCCAACGACGGCCAGCCCATCTACACCGCGGGCAACTATGCCGCCAACGGCACTTGGACTGCGGGCACTTACCTGACCAACAACGACACGGGTGACCTGCTGCCCGACGGCGCCAAGGTGACCTACCTGACCGGCGCGACCTATTCCGCCATCACCCGCGACGCTCAGACCGCCACCTTCGACGCCACCGCCAAGAAGCTGCTGAACGTGGCCAGCGCCAAGGTTGTGAACCTGAACGCCGAGGCGAACTGCTTCACCAAGCCTGACTCCGGGTACATCTGGCCGGGCATCACCGATCTGGCCACCCTGAACCAGGCAGGCTCCATCGACCCCGTCACCGGCCGCGCCCTGAAGGTCGCCGCCGTGATTGACTCCAACAACCCGCTGGTCGTCACCTGCATCTACGTCTGCTACGAGCAGTAAGATGAGGCGCTGACACAGCAAAAGCAAAAAAAGGCCCCCCGGGATTCCCGGGGGGTCCTTTTGCGCCCGCTCAGCCGAAGGCGATGTAAAAGTACGGCTTATAGCGGACGTTGATGGGGTTGGTGTCGTTCATGGCGGTGGGAAGCGTGAAGCCGGTGGGGGTCAGGGCAGCCAATTGCTTCTCTTCATAGGAGTAGAGCAGGAACCCGCACGCGGCCCTTTCACCCAGGGCATAGATGATGACGCACCGCGGCTCGAAGCCCACGTCCACGGTACAGCCCCGCCCGCCGGTGTAGGTCCCGGACGTCACCTTGCGCACCTCGAATACCTGTAGGCGCTGGTCCAATTCGGCGATGGCGGCGGCCTTGGCCTCGTCCGCCGCGTCCAGCCGGGCGAGGCTTTCCTCCAGCGTCCGCGCGTTCTCGTTCAGCGGGTCCGGCGAGAACGGGTCGTTTTTTTCGATCAGGTTCAGCTTGTATTTTTCTGTTTGCTGCATATTTTTATCCCTCCCAGCGGGGAGGGATAAGGGGGTCGGCGTTGGACGTTTTGGTGCAAGGGGAGCGTTGACAAATTCGTCCCGGCGGGTTATAATCAACAATAGTGAGTCCCGTGCTCGTTCACCCGGGCAAGTGGTTTGGCTCTAAACAAGGATAGCTGCTAAAAAGGACTTAGACAACCGCCACTTGGCCGAGTGGCGGTTGTCCCTTTTTGTGATCCGGATCGTTACGGTGAAACCGAACGGATGGAATGTCACAATAATAGGCACGTACTCACCCCCTTTCGGGTTTGAGTAACCAAACCGCCGTCGTCGGCACAAGCTTCATATCCCTCGCTTCCGCCTGACGGCGAAAGCTCGGTCATTCCGCTGTGCCTCCTCTCCCGGCAAAGCCAAAGGACTGCTTTGCTGGGTTCCCTTGTCCGGACTCCCGCACACGGGACCCGGCCTTATTTTTACGCTTTTTGCCGAAAAAAGTCAACGTTGCACGGCGAAATACTCCTCCACCGCGCCCTGCTCCGACCAGGGGCGGCGGACCCCGTTTTCCTCAATGTAGCCCTCGTGTCCCTTGCCCAGCAGGGCGACGGCGTCCCCCGGTTCCGCCATGGACAGAGCCCGGAAAATGGCCGCGCGGCGGTCCGGGATGATTTCCCAGGGGATGGCGTTCCCGAGCGCGGCGGCGATGTCTGAGCAGATGTCCTCCACGCGCTCCGAACGTGGGTTGTCGGCGGTGAGCACGGCGTAGTCCGCCCAGCGGGCGGCGGCGCGGGCCATGTCTGTACGGCGCATTTTTGGGCGGTCGCCGCCTGCGCCGAACACCAGGAGGATACGGCTGGGATGGTGCTCCGCCAGGGCGGAGAGGATGGATTCAAAGCTGGCGCCGTTGTGGGCGTAGTCGATGATTACGGTGTAGGGGGCGGGTACGGGGACGATCTGCGCCCGGCCGGGCACGCAGACGCTGGACAGCCCGGCGCGGACGGCTCCGTCCGGGACACCCAAAGCGCGGCTGAGGGCGATGGCGGCCAGGGCGTCGGCGGCGTTGAAGGCGCCGGGGAAGGGAACGGAATACGCATTCGCGCCCTCCAGGGCGAGGAGGGAGGCCATAGGGCGGTCCGGATCGGGGGCGGCGGACAGGGCGAGGACATCTGCGCATTCACCGAAGCCAAAGGTGGAGACAGGCGTGCCGTCCGGGACCTGCGCGGCCATGACGGGCCAGCTGGGATCGCTGGCATTGCCCACGGCGGTCTTGCATTGACGGAACATGGCGGCTTTGCAGGCGCGGTATTCGGCGAAGTCGGCGTGCTCCGCGCCGCCGATGTGGTCCGGGGAGAGGTTCAGGAACAGTCCGGCGGCAAAGGTGAGGCCGTGGACCCGGTTCAGCTTCATGGCCTGGGAGGAGACCTCCATGACCACATAGGTACAGCCCGCGTCCGCCATTTGGCGCAGGGTGCGGTGGAGCGTGATGGACTCCGGGGTGGTGTTGAGGGCGTCGGACAGCTTTTCGGTGCCGATGTACGCGCCCAGGGTGCCGGTCATGCCGGTTTTGTGCCCTGCGGCGGTGAGGATGTCCCGAAGCATATGGGCTGTGGTGGTTTTGCCCTTGGTACCGGTGACTGCGATGAGAGCGAGGTTTTTTGCCGGGTGGCCGTAGAATTCCGCGGCCAGCAAGGCCAGGGCGGCCCGGGGGTCGTCCGCCGCCGCGCCGGGGACGTTTTCGGGCAGGGGCGGAGAGCAGACCACGGCGGCCGCGCCGCGTTTCAGGGCGTCGGGAATGTGGGCGCGGCCATCGGTGCGCGCGCCCTCCAGGGCGGCGAACAGCGCGCCGGGGACCACCTCGCGGGAGTCGCAGGCGAGGGCGGTGATCTCTGCCTCTTGCGGACAGTCCGCCCCGATGGCGGACAACAGCTGGGACAGCTTCATGGGGAAAACTCCTTTTCGGTTTTCCCCAATCTATGGTTTTGGGTAAAAAAATGCTCCTCCCGCTGGGCGGGAGGAGCATTTTGTCGTTTATTCGCCTGTTTCCGTCTGGTGGAGCAGCTCGTCTACCGACAGGCCGTAGAGCTTGGCCAGGGCCATCAGGTTGGCGGTGCTGGGGTCTGAGGTGCCGTTTTCCCATTTGCTGACCGCCTGGCGGCTGACGCCCAGGGCCTCGGCCACATACTCCTGGGTGAAGCCCCGGCTGGTGCGGTGTGCCTTAAGGGTCTCGCCTAAGCTTTTGGCCTGTTCAGGCGGGTTCTTGCTGTCCGCGCCGGAGCGGAGATATTTTCGCAAAGCCCGGACAACCAACACGACCACGTAGATGAAAAGGACCCAAAGCGCAATATTGAGGAGCAGTAAGGGAAGGGCTACAACGAATCCTCTTGCCATGATATTACCTCCTTTTGATGGGCCCATCCTAACAAAAAGGGCCGGTTGCGTCCACCAAATATCGGGCAACTATCGGTTGCGCGGCCAATTTGCGCAACTATTTTTCAAAATCGGCCCTGCCGCGCGTCCAGCTCCCGCAGAAAGGTCTGGACGTACTCCACGTCGGAGGGCGTGTCGATATACTCCAATCCCCGCTTCTGCCGGGTTTCCGCACCCTTGCCGGTGATGAGAATGACGGACGGCCCGTGACAGCTCAGCACCGCCTGCCGGATGGCCTCACCCCGGTTGGGCTGGATGGCGTAATTGCAGCCCTGGCCCTCCACATGGCCCGCGATCTCCTGGCAGATGGACACGGTGTCCTCCTCGCCGGAGTCCTCCTCGGTGAGCACCACCAGGTCGGAATACTGTCCGGATACCTCGCCCAAATCCCGGCGGCGGTCAAAGGCCTTTTTGCCGGGACAGCCGAACACCGTGACGATGCGCCGTCCGGGATACTCCTGCTTTACGGAGCGGAACAGCGTTTCAAAGCTCATGCGGTTGTGGGCGTAGTCCACAATGGCCGTCACATCCCCGGCGGCGTTGGAGTACACCTCCATCCGCCCCGGCACGCGGGCCCTGCTGAGCCCGTCCAGCACGGCCTGCTTCGGGATGTCCAGCCCCCGGCACACCGCGATAGCGGCCAAGGCGTTGTCCACATTGAACAGCCCCGGCATAGTCAGACGGTACTGCCCGCTGAGCTGGGCCGCGTCCACCTGAACGAGGATGTCGTGCCCTACCTTGCGCACATTGCTGCCATAAACGGCGGCGGAGGGGTTTTGCCGGGAAAAGGTGAGCACCGTGCCGCAGGCACTGCGGGCGGATTCCAGGGCCTCGGCGGCGTGTTCGCAGTCCAGGTTGACGCAGGAAAAATCCGCCTGAGCAAAAATCTTCAGCTTGGACCCAAAGTAGTCCTCAAAGTCCGGGTGCTCAATGGGGGAGATGTGGTCGGTGCCGATGTTCAAAAACGCGGCGGCGGCAAACCGTGTGCCCAGGGTCCTGTGGTACTTGAGGGCCTGACTGGATACCTCCATGACCAGATACTCCATCCCGGAGGCCGCGGCATGGGCAAAATGCTTTTGCAGCTCCAGCGGTTCAGGGGTAGTCAGGTGGGACTCAAACCGTTCCACCCCGTCCCAGGTGTCGATGGAGGAAATCACGCCGCAGCTTTTGCCTTGGGGAGCCAGCAGCTCGTCCAAAATATGCTTGAGGTAATAGGCCGTGGACGACTTCCCTTTGGTGCCGGTGACGCCGATGACCTTCAGCTTTTGAGAGGGCTCGTTGTAATACTTCACCGCCAGCGGGGCGAGTACCCGCCGCATGTCCTTGACCAGAATGCAGGGCAGGCCGGCCTCGGGATAGGCCGTCTCGCTGACATAGGCAAAGGCTCCCCGGCGCGCGGCGTCGGCAAGGTAGTCCGGCTTGAAATGAGCGCCTTTACAGATAAAAAGCGTGCCGGGAACCGCTTCTTTGGAATGATAGGATACCAGCTCCACCGTCCGGTCCAGGTCCAGCCCGTCCGGCAGAGGGGCCGCCAATTGGCCCAGCTCGTCCAACAATCCGCAGTAATCGCCCAGGGAAAACAGCGTCAAATGCATGGCAAAAACCTCCGCAAATCAGATGGTGCGCAGGGGATAGCCGCACCGCTCAACCGACCGCTCCGCCAGAACCATCATGGCGTCCACATAGAAGGAGGGCAGGGAGTGGTAGGTGGCAAACACGGACAGCTCCGTACAGGCCAGAATCGCGCAGTCGCACCCCGCTTTCCGGATGGCCCGGTCAATCTTGGCGAATTTGTCCCGGCTGCCCGTCTCCCCCTGCTTGATCTCGTCGTAGATGATGGACATGACCAGCTTCTGTGTGTCCGGGTCGGGGGCTACGGCCTCCATCCCTACTGCGGCGCACTCCTTCTGATACAGGCCCGTTTGAATGGTGCCGTCGGTGCCCAGGATACCAGGGCGCTTTTTGCCCTGGGCGGCCAGGGCGGCGGCGGTCTCCCGCAGCATGTGGATAATGGGCACGCCGATATCCCCTTGGAGCCGGTCGGCAAAGTAGTGGGAGGTGTTGCAGGGAATGGCCAGCACCGTGCAGCCGCAGCGCTCCAGCATGTTCGCATCCTTCAGCAGCCGCTTGTACAGCTCCTGCGTGTCGCCGGAGAGGATGGCGGCGGTGCGGTCGGGGATGGCGGTGTCGGACAGGATGAGGGCGGGGAGATGGTCCTGGTCCCGGGCCGCGTCGGTGCGGTCCAGCACAAACTGGTAGAACACCTGGGTGGCCTGGGGGCCCATGCCGCCCAGGACGCCTAATTTCGCTTCCTGTTTCATCCGTTCTCCTTTGGCTTCACGCAGTATTTGCGGAAACGTACATAGTTGCCGATGTGGTTCTTCCAGATGCGCCAAATGCGTTTGAAGGTGTAGTCGGGCCGGTACTCCATGGAGTGGTGGTCCGCCCCGGCGCGAAACAGGGCCCTCATCTCCTGGTGGTAGTTCTTGGGGATGAACTGGTAGGCCAGCCGCCGGGGGATCATCCGCCAGATGGAGCGGTTTTTGGTGACGGTCAGCGGCATGTCCCGGCCCTCGATGAGATCGCCCACCAGATACCGGGCGATGTTGTGGCCGGAGCCGGTGACGTAATAATTGCTCCGGCCCTGCCGGGTGTTGATCTCAAAGGCCTTGAACTTTCCGTCCCGGCGGTCAAACTTGATGTCGAAGTTGGAAAAGCCCACGTACTCCAGGTCCTCCAGCATGTGGCGGATCTTGCCGCACAGTTCCTGGTCGTGCTCGGTGATGATGACGGCGTGGTTGCCGATGCCGTGGGGAGAGTGCTCCTCCAGCAGCACGTGGCCCAGGCACATCAGCTTCACCCTGCCGTGGGTGTCGGAGTAGTTGGTGAGCACCCGCATATAGGTGTCGTCGCCGGGAATGAACTCCTGGAGGATCATCCTGCCCGGATAGCCCGCGGCGTACACCTCGTCCAGGGCGGCGAGCAGTTCCTCCCAGGTCTGGCAGATGTACACCTTTTTCAGCTCCTTGTGACCGGTGGCCCAATAGGCCACGCCGTCGGCAGGCTTCGCCACATAAGGTGCCCCCCAGGGCAGCTTGAAGTCGTGGCCCATGTCCCGGTCGTAGATGAAGGTGGCCGGGTGGTTGATGCCGTACCGGTCGCACAGGGCGTAAAACTGCTCCTTGTCGGTGAGCTTATCCAGCATTTCCCCGCTGATATAGTTGCACCTCACATTAGGGGGGAACCGGTCCTTGAGGTGGGCGGCCAGCTTGACGTAGCTGTCCCCGCAGCCGATGACCAGAACGATCTTGTCCGCACACTCCGTCGCCACGTTCTTCACGTTCCGGAGGAACGCGGCCTCGTCCTCGTTCTCCGGACAGGCGCGGTAGTCAATGATGGCGCTGTAGGCACAGGGAAATGTATCGGCAAATTTGCCGAAAGCGATGCTCTTGACTCCATAGGCCTCGTGAAAGGCCCGGGCCACGCTGTATACGTTGATGTCGCCGCCGAACAGCAGCGGCTGAAAATTGTGCTCGGACATTTGCAATCAGGCTCCTTTTGTATATACGGGTTCAGCCGCCCGCGCGGCGCACCAGGAACACGCCGGGAATTTGAGAAAGCTTATGGATAACCCCTGTCAATTCCTTCTGGTCGCGGACAGCCAGCTCCAGGTAAATCATGGCATACCCGTCAGGCTGGCTGCGGGCGGACAGGTGGTTTACCTTCACCTTCACCGTGGACAGGGCCATGGCCACATCCAGCGCCAGCCCGTCCCGGTCCTTGGCGGAAATCTCAATCGACGTGCGGTAGCCCTCGGCTCCCACCGCGTTCTCCGCCCAGGCCACCTTGACCCAGCGCCCCTCCTCCTCCGGCTTGCGGCGGGCGGGATCGGCATTGGGGCAGTCCTGCCGGTGAATGGACACGCCGTAGCCCTTGGTGATGAAGCCCACCACCGGGTCCCCCGGCACGGGTGTGCAGCACTTGGAGAACTTCACCATGCAGTTGTCCAGTCCGGCCACAATGATGCCGCTGTTGGACCGCTTGGGGGCCAAGATGGAATCCTTGGGGGTGGAGGGATACACCGTCTCCCCCGTGGACACGGCGGACTGGATGGCCTCCTGCTCGGCCCGCTGGCGCTCCACGCGGCCCAGCCGGGTCATCTCCTCCTTGATGCGGGCGGCGGCCTTCTGGGCGGACAGCCCGCCGTAGCCGATGGCGGCGTAGAGCTCGTCCAGCTGGCCGCAGCGAACCCGCTTGAGCAGGACCTCCAGCAGGTCGGGGTTGGCGGTAATGGCGCCCAGGGACAGCCCCGCATGCTTCAGCTCGGACTCGAACATGGCCCTGCCGGTGGCGATGTTCTCCTCCCGGCGCTCCTTTTTGAACCACTGGCGGATCTTGTTGCGGGCCTCGTTGGACTTGCAGATCTTCATCCAGTCCCGGCTGGGGCCCTTGGCGGACTTGGAGGTGATGATTTCCACAATATCGCCGTTTTTCAGCGGCGTCTCAAAGGTGACGATACGCCCGTTCACCCGGGCCCCCGTCATGGAGTTGCCGATGGCGGAGTGGATGGAATAGGCAAAGTCGATGGGGGTGGCCCCGGCGGGCAGGCTCTTCACATCTCCGTTGGGCGTGAACACAAACACCTCGTCGGCAAACATGTCCACCCGCAGGGTGCGGACAAATTCGTCCGGGTCGGTGTCCTGCTGGCTCTCCAGCAGCTTGCGCACCCACTCGAAGTCCCGCTCCGTGCCCAGCCGCTGGTTGGCCATGCCCTGCTTGTATTTCCAGTGGGCGGCCACGCCGTATTCGGCGGTCTGGTGCATCTGCCAGGTGCGGATCTGCACCTCGAAGGGAATTCCGTCCCGCCCCACCACGGTGGTGTGCAGGGATTGGTAGCCGTTGGGCTTGGGGGTGCCGATATAGTCCTTGAACCGGCCCAGCACCGGCTTGAACATGTCGTGAATGCAGCCCAGCACGTTATAGCAGGCGGGGATGTCCTCCACAATGACCCGGAAGGCGTACAGGTCAAAAATTTCGTTCAGCGTCTTGCCCTGGGAGTACATTTTGCGGTAGATGGAGTAAATGTGCTTGAGCCGCCCGTAGACCTTGCACCTGACCCCTTCTGCGGCCAGCCGTTCCTCAATGTGGGACTGCATGGCGTCCACAAAGCCCGCGTGGAGGGTGGTGATGTTGGTCAGCTCATCTTTGACATCCCGGAAGCCCACCGGGTCCAGATACTCCAGGGACAGGTCCTCCAGCTCCCACTTCAGCTTCTGCATACCCAGGCGGTGGGCGATGGGAGCGTAGACCTCCATGGTCTCCAGGGCCTTTTCCTTCTGCTTGAGGTCGGACTGGTATTGCAGCGTGCGCATGTTGTGCAGCCGGTCGCACAGCTTGATGAGGATGACCCGCACGTCCTTGGCCATGGCCATGAACATTTTGCGCAGGTTCTCCATCTGCTCGTCCTCGCGGGAAGTGTACTGCATCCGGGTCAGCTTGGTGACGCCCTCCACCAGATCGGCGACTTGGGAGCCGAACAGACGGGCGATCTCGTCGTGGGTGGAATCCGTGTCCTCAATGCAGTCGTGGAGCAGGGCGGCGACAATGGAATCCCCGTCCAGGTCTAGCTCATTGACGATCTCCGCCACGGCGATGGGGTGGATGATATAGGGCTCCCCGCTCTTGCGCAGCTGGGGCCCGTGGTGTTCGTTGGCGTATTCAAAGGCGGCGCGGATTCTGGCCGCGTCCGCGTGGGGATGCGCGGCCAGAATCGCCCGCTCCAATTCCTCGTATCTCTCATGTGCCAAATCCATAACGGCGCCTCCTTCGTCGAGGCAAAGTCCGCTCAATTCCGCTTCCGCCTGCGGCGAAAGCTCCATTCGCTCCCTTGCCTCTCCTCTCCCCGCAAAGCCGAAGGCCGACTTTGCGGGGACCCCTTGAGCAAAGTCCGCTCAATTCCGCTTCCGCCTGCGGCGAAAGCTGTGTTCGCTCCCTGCTTCTCCTTCCCACAAAGCCGAAGAGGGGGTTTGTGGGAAGTTGTTGGGCTTCTGCCCAATCAGCGCTATCGTTCTTCCTCCAGCAGCCGCCGCAGAGTGCGCATCATGGCCGCCTGCTCCAAATCCACTTTATTCTCCGGGCGGCACAGGTGAAGCTGGTCCTGCTCCAGATGGATGAGTCCCCGGTCCCCCATGACGTGGAGGCAGACCAGCGTGCGGCCGTAAGCGGTGCGGCCGTCGGGCTGCTTTGCCGCCTGCCGCAGCAGGGAAGGTCCCGCCTCCATCCAGCCCCCCACGCAGTTGTGCTCCAAAAACCGCCACAGCCGTGCGAAGTCCTGCCGGGAGGGGAGCAGCAGACCCGCCTCCCACCGGGACAGGTCTTCCCCCTCCCGCAGGCGCTGAAACAGCTCCTGCTCCAGCTGGGCCCGGGTGGGAGCGGGGCGCAGGTCGCACAGCTGGAGCTGCACCGTGCGGTTTCCCCGGAACTCGTTGATCTGGGGAGTGAAGATCACGTCCAGCCTGTCCCCCGCAGACACGCTGCAGGCGGCGCAGTTGGCGGAGAAAAAGATGGCGTCCAGCACCACGCCGTCCCGGCGCAGCTTGATTTTCAGGTGCCGGCCGCCACCCACGTCGCAGCAGGACAGCACACAGCCCCCCCGCAGCAAAAACACCGGCTTGGGGTTGCCCGTGCCGAAGGGCTCCAGCTGGGACAGAGACTCCACCTGGGGGGCGGTGAGCTGGGAGCAGTGCTCGATCTCGGCGTCCACGTCGATGACGGACTCCATGGGCTCGCCCCCGGTGCGCAGGGTCACCAGACGGCAGACGGCCTCCCGGAAGGCGGGGATGTTCTCCTCCAGAATGGTGAAGCCCGCCGCCATCTCGTGGCCGCCGTAGCCCTCCAGAAGGTGGGCGCAGGACTCCAGGGCGGCGAACAGGTTAAACCCGCCGAAGGACCGGCAGGAACCCTTGCCCTGGCCGTGCTCCAGGCAGATCATAAAGGCGGGACAGGAGTATTTTTCCGCCAGCCGGGAGGCCACGATGCCCACCACTCCCTGGTGCCAGCCCTCGCCCGCCAGCACGATGGCGGGGGCGGCCAGCTGGGGCCGGGCCTCCAGCAGAGCGGCGCATTGCTCGTAGATATCCAGCTCAATGGCCTGCCGCTCCCGGTTCAGGCGGCACAGGGTGTGGGCCAGGGCCTCTCCCCGCTCCTCGTCCCGGGTGAGCAGCAGCTCCAGGGCCACCATGGCCTGCTCCATCCGCCCGGCGGCGTTGATCCGGGGGGCCAGGCCGTAGCCGATGGTGACGGCGGTGGGGAGGCTGCCGGGGTCCAGTCCCGCCTCCCGCAGCAGGGCCCGCAGGCCGGGGCGCTGGGTGCGGCCCAGCAGCTCCAGCCCCATGCGGACCAGGGAGCGGTTCTCATCGGTGAGGCGCATCACGTCGGCCACGGTGCCGATGGCGGCCAGCTCACCGAAGCGGAGGAACACCGTTTCCCGTGCCTGGGGCGGGACCAGGGCCTGAGCCACCTTCAACGCCACCCCCACCCCCGCCAGCTCCGGGAAGGGATAGGGGCAGTCGTCCCGCCGGGGGTCCACCACAGCCACGGCGTCAGGGAGCTTGTCCTTGCAGTGATGGTGGTCGGTGACCACCACATCCACCCCCAGCGAGCGGGCGAATTCCACCTCGTCGTCGGCGGTGATGCCGCAGTCCACGGTGACGATGAGGCGCACCCCCTGGTCCGCCAGCCGGGTGACGGCGCCGGGGTTCAGTCCGTAGCCCTCCTCGGTGCGGTCGGGGATGTAGCTGACCACCTCGCCCCCCTGCCAGGCAAGGGCCTCGGTGAGCAGGCAGGTGGCGGTGATGCCGTCCACGTCGTAGTCGCCGTAGACGCAGATGAGCTCGTGGGCGCCGATGGAGCGGCGGATGCGCTCCACGGCCTTGTCCATGTCCTTGAGGAGGAAGGGGTCGTGAAACCGCTCCGGCCCGCTGGAGAGGAATTGGGCGGCCTTGTCCGGTCCGTCCAGCCCGCGGGAGGACAGGATGGCGGCGCACAGGGGGGACAGGCCCGACTCCTCCAGCGCGCGCCGGGCCGCCGGCGCGGCCGGACGGCGCAGGTTCCAGTGCTGATATTTCATGTGCCGTCCCTCCTGACCGAACGCCCGTCTTGGGGCATTGTTTCCAATATAACAATCTATTATAGCAAATCTCCCCCCCCATTTCAACAGGCAAAAAAGACAGGCCGTCCAATCGGACAGCCTGTCTTTTCAAGCGCAGAGAATCAGAACGGCAGCAGCTCCAGATGCTCCAGCAGGATTTTCAGCCCGATGAGCGCCAGCACCACCCCGCCAAACAGCTCCGCCTTGGATTTGTACCGGGTGCCGAACACGTTGCCCACCTTCACCCCGATGGCGGAGATGATGAAGGTGCATACCCCGATGAGGGTAATGGCGGGGAGAATGTCCACCCGCAAAAAGGCGAAGGTGACCCCCACCGCCAGCGCGTCGATGGAGGTGGCCACCGCCAGCAGCAGCATGGTCATAGGGGCCAGGGAGGGGTTGCAGTCCTCCTCGTCCTTGCTCAAGGCCTCCCGGATCATGCCGCCCCCGATGAGGGAGAGCAGGATAAAGGCGATCCAGTGGTCCACGGCGGCGATCATGTCGGCGAAGGCCGCCCCCAGCAGCCAGCCGATGAGCGGCATCAGCGCCTGAAAAGCGCCGAACCACAGCCCCACGATCATGGCGTGCCGGGGCATCAGCCCCCGGATGGACAGCCCCTTGCAGATAGACACCGCGAAGGCGTCCATGGACAGTCCTACGGCCAGAATAAACAGCGCGGTAAATCCCATGATACATCATCCCTTCTTTTTGTTTGAAAGGTATGCGGGAAAATAAAAAAAGAGACTATACCCGCACCCATGCGGATAAGTCTCATCGTCACCGGAACAGCTGCCCTCGCCTGCTGCGCTGTTTCTCCTCTCCCCGCGAAATTCCGCTTTGCCGGGCTTCCGCGGGGATCTCCATGCCCGGCCAGGCAGAAAACCGCCAGTATGTTGACCGGGCCGCGGCAGAATATCTGCCGCCGACTACTCCCTTATCAGTAGGTGAATTTTAACCGGAAAGCCGGCGGTTAGTCAAGAATAACTCTCTAAGGCCGCCCGTTTTTGGGACGCATTGGAGGGAATGACAAACAGCTTTTAAATAAACCTTGAATTTTTCACCGGAACGGTTGTGTTCCCGGCGGGAAAAGTATAATATTTAATCATTCGGAAACGGAACGGAAATACTGCGTAAACACCGGACCGCTATCCTGTATCCGGAGGCAGAGGGCGGACCGGCGCGCGCGATTTCCGAAATGGGAGGATGGGCATGAATTACATATCCTTTGAAAATGTCAAAAAAGAGTACAAAATGGGGGAAATCACCATCAAGGCGGTGGACGGCGTGGACTTCACCGTGGACAAAGGGGAGTTTACCATCATCGTGGGACCCTCCGGCGCGGGCAAAACCACAGTGCTGAACATGCTGGGGGGCATGGACGCCTGCTCCGGCGGCACCATCACCGTGGACGGCGCCATCGTCAGCAATTACAACGCCAAACAGCTCACCGAATACCGGCGGCATGACATCGGGTTTGTGTTTCAGTTCTACAATCTGGTGCAGAACCTCACCGCTTTGGAGAACGTGGAGCTGGCGGCTCAGATCTGCCGGGACCCCCTGGACGCCAGGGAGGTGCTGGAGCACGTGGGTCTGGGAGACCGGATGGACAACTTCCCCGCCCAGCTGTCCGGCGGTGAGCAGCAGCGGGTGGCCATCGCCCGGGCCCTGGCCAAAAACCCCAAGCTGCTGCTGTGCGACGAGCCCACGGGCGCTTTGGATTATGTCACTGGCAAGGCCATCTTGAAGCTGCTCCAGGATACCTGCCGCCAGGAGGGCATGACGGTCATCGTCATCACCCACAACACCGCCCTGACCCCGATGGCGGATCAGGTCATCCGCATTAAGAACGGCCGGGTGGCCAGCGTGGAGCGCAACAGCCGCCCCACCCCGGTGGAGGAGATCGAATGGTAACGGCGAAGCGGAAGAACCATCTCAATACCGACTCCATCCGGGAGATCAGGAATACGTTCAGCCGGTACCTGTCCATCCTGGTGCTGGCGGCGCTGGCGGTGGCGTTCCTGTCCGGCCTGCGCACCACCGCGCCGGACATGCAGTACACCGCCGACAGCTACTACGACCGCACCCGTCTGATGGATGGCTACGTGTTGTCCACCCTGGGACTGACGGATGAGGATTTGGACGCGCTGGCCGCGGCGGCGGGCGTCGAGGAGGTGGAGGGCTGCCGGGATCTGGACGCCGTGGCCACCGACCGCATTGTCAACGTGCGGTCCATGCCGGAGAAGCTGAACCTGCTGGAGGTGACGGAGGGCCGCCTGCCCCAGGCGCCGGACGAATGCGTCACGGAAAGCCTGCTGCTGGTGAAGCTGGGAGTTCGGGTGGGGGATAAGCTGGAGCTCACCCTCACCGAGGACAACGAGGGTGAGATGGAAAATACCACCTACACCATCGTGGGTGTGGTCAATTCCCCGCTGTACGTGGCTCTGGACCGGGGGACCTCCTCCCTGGGAAACGGCTCGGTGGACGCCTTTGTCTACGTGCCGGGGGAGAATTTTACCTTTGAGCACTACACCTGCGCCTACTTCACCGGCGAGGGTCTGGCGGCGCTGGACACCTACGGCGGCGAGTACGAGGACAGGGTGGACGCCCTGGTGGACAGCATGGACGGTCTGGCGGACGAGCGGGCCCAGGCCCGATACGACTCCCTGATTGGAGACGCGCAGGCGGAGCTGGACAACGCCCGAAGGGAGCTTGAGGACGCCAGGGCGGACGCGGAACAGGAGCTGGCCGACGCGTGGCAGGAACTCCAGGACGCCCGGAAAAAGCTGGACGACGGCTGGGCGGAGTACTACGATGGGGAAAACACCCTGGAGCGGGAGACCCGGGACGCCCGGCAGCAGCTGGACAACGCGCTGACCGGCCTGCGAACCGGCGAGCGGGAGCTGGCCGACGGCCGGGCGCAGTATCAGGACGGTCTGGCGGAGTATAACGACGGCCTTGCCCGGTATGAGGACGGCCTGGCGAAATATGAGGAAGCCGCCGCCCCGCTGGACGCGCAGAAGGCGCAGCTGGACGAGGGTTGGGAGCAGTATCACGCGGCCCTGGCCCCCTATGAGGGCACGGCGCAGTACGATATGGTGGTGTCCCAGCTGGCGCCGCAGAGGGCGCAGCTGGACGAGGCCCAGGCCAAGATCGACGCGGGCTATGCCCAGCTGGCCCCGGTGAAGGCGGAGCTGGACGGCGTGAAGGCCGCTCTGGACGAGGCGAGAGCCACCCTGGACGCCTCTCTGCGGGAGCTGAATCAGGCGGAGACGGACATCCAGGACGGCTGGATTGAATATAACCGGGGTGTGGCGGAGCTGCGCAATGCCAGCGCGGAGGGCCGCCAGAAGCTGGACGACGCCCTGGCGGAGCTGAACGACGGCGAGGAGGAGTACGCCGACGGCCTTCAGAAGTACGAGGACGGCAGAAAGGAGGCCGATGAGGAGATCGCCGACGCCCAACAGAAGCTGGACGACGCCCAGGACGAGCTGGACGCCGTGGAGGAGTGCGAGTGGTATGTCCTCAGCCGGTTCACCAACGCGGGCATCGTGGGCTACTTCCAGGACTCCGACCGGGTGAGCAACCTGGCCAACGTATTTCCGGTGATTTTCTTCCTGGTGGCGGCGCTGGCCTGCCTGACCACCATGACCCGGATGGTGGAGGAGCAGCGTACCCAGATCGGCTCGCTGAAGGCCATGGGCTTTTCCCGGCTGGCCATCTCAAAAAAATACATCGGCTACGCATTTTCCGCCAGTCTGGTGGGCGGTATCCTGGGCTTGGCCCTGGGGTGCACCCTTATCCCGCTGGTCATCGCCAACGCCTTCAACATCATGTACGCCATCCCCGCCCTGGAGTTCAAGCCCCAGACGGACCTGTACTTCCTGTGCGTGCTGGCGGCGGTGGTGTGCACCACCGGGGCGGCGCTGTGGGCCTGCCTGTCCACTCTCATCGACACCCCCGCCAACCTGATGCGGCCCCGTGCCCCCAAGGCGGGCAGGCGGGTGCTTTTGGAGCGCGTCGGCTTCATCTGGCGGCGGCTCACCTTCACCTGGAAGGTGACCATGCGCAACCTGTTCCGCTATCAGCGGCGGTTCTGGATGACGGTGATCGGCATCGGCGGGTGTACGGCCCTGATCGTCACCGGGTTCGGGCTTCACGAGTCCATCTTCTCCATTCTGAACGAGCAGTTTGACCATGTGTTCCTTTACGACGCCACGCTGGGCGTGGACGCCGATGTTGAGGAGGAAACGCTGTCGGCGGTGGAGCGGTATCTCGCCGACAGCCCCTGGGTGGAGGACTATCTGCCCGCCAGCGCCACCATGCTGGAGGTTTCAAGCACCGGCCCGACCCAGAATGCCACCATGTTTGCCGTGGACGATCTGGACCGCTTCACCCAATTCATTCAGCTGGGCCACCGGCTGGACGATGAGAGCGTCACCCTGCCCGACAATGGGGTGGTTATCACGGAAAAGCTGGCCGAGCTGCTGGAGGTGTCCATTGGCGACACCATCGTGCTGGATGGGGACAAGCGGGTGGAGGCCGCCGTGTCGGACATCGCGGAGAACTATGTCTCCCACTACGTATACGCCTCCGAAGCCTGCTACCGCTCCCTGTTCGGCGAGGAGCCGGAGCGCAACGAGATGCTCCTGCGCTACACCGGCGAGGCCGGGGAGGAGGAATCCGACATCGTGTCCTCCGACCTGATGGCTATGGACGGGGTGGACTCCTATTCCTACATCGCCACCCTGCGGGACAACTTCACCGACAGCATGGAGGCTATCGACTACGCGGTGGTCATCATCATTACGGCGGCGGCAGCGCTGGCCTTCGTGGTGCTCTACAATCTGACCAACATCAATATCACTGAGCGCACACGGGAGCTGGCTACCCTGAAGGTCCTTGGCTTCTTCGACCGGGAGGTCACCGCCTATGTCTATCGGGAGAACCTGTTCCTCACCCTGTTCGGCATTGTGCTGGGGCTGGTCATGGGCCGGTTCCTCCACGCCTGGATGGTGCTGACGGTGGAGGTGGAGCTGGTCATGTTCGGCCGCACCGCGCCCCCTTATGCCTATGTGCTGGCGGCGGTGCTGACGGTGGTGTTCTCCGTCGCGGTGAATGTGGCCGCCCACTTCAAGCTGAAAAAGGTGGACATGGTGGAGAGTCTGAAAACAGTCGAATGAAAAGGACCCCGGCGCCTAGGGCGCCGGGGTCCTTTTTGCCTCTTCCTCTTCGATGGCCCGGAACACGGGCATCATGCCGGTCTTGTCCGGCGTGTGGGCGGGGATCTGATAGAGATCGTTGCCGGGGTACTGGTTGCCCTCCACCAGACAGGGGCCGTCGGGGGTGAAGCACACGTCCCAGCCGATATAGCCCACCTGGGGGATCACCTGGGCGGCCTGGGCGCACATTTCCTTGGCGGCCTCCCAGTCGGGGAGGGCGAAGCCCTGGATGGCGGTACCGGTGGCGGGATGGGTCTCGTAAAGGTTCTTCTGCTTGTCGATGGCGGGCATCCGAACGATGCCGGTCTCCACGTCCACGGGGGCCATCATGCCGCCGTTGTTGAAGTTGTCCACAAATTTGCCGCCGCTGCCCACCCGCAGGATAGCGGCAACGAAGTAGACGTGGCCGCTCCTGCCCCGGATGGTCACCACCCGGGTGGTGTTGATGGAGCCGGGGTACAGTCCGTCCAGCGCCGGGTGCTGCTTGATGACCGCCTCCAGCTCCAGCCGGGGGGCCTGCTCGGCCAGATGGCCGTACAGGGCATCCAAAGAGGCGAAATCAGCCGTGTTCAGCTTTTCAATGCCCCGGCCGCAGCTGCCCACGGTGGGCTTGGCCATGAACACCGGGTTGCGCTCCAGAAAGGCCAGCACGTCGGCTTTGTTTTCTCCCGTCACCGGCACCCACTCCCGGTGGAGGAAGGACTCAAACCGGGCGTTGAACCGGGCCTTGTCGTCCAGATCGCCCATATAGTCCTTGTCGTTGTATTTGATGACGAACTCGTTGTTCCGGCCCCGGGTGAGGTAGGTGTCCCGCTGCTCCGGGGTCAGGTCGTACATCTCGAACAGGTCGTAGTCCATATAGCCCGCGCCGTACTTCACCGCGCACCGCCGCATGTCCTGGAACACGGCCCAGCGGGAGCGGCCCGTTTTTTTGTGGATGGAGCTGATCTTGTCCAGCATGGCCTTGTAGTTCATGTCCAGCAGCCGCTGGACCAGGAATTTCATCTTTCCCATGGCAACCTCCCCTTGCCTTTTCTGGTTGAAAAGGCAGGCAAAAAGAACCTTTTGTTCGCTGACGGTTTGGAGCGGACGCTGATTCGCCCCAAACCAGTAACGTAAGTTTTTTTATTCTACCACATCTGGATGGAAAAGGCAATGGGCAGGAAATTGTGGTTGACAAGTTCTCTTCTTGATTGTATACTACAATATGAAATTTAGTTGACAATAGAGGTGACATCAACATGACGGAAAAAACATTGTCCGATACCCGCCGCCTGACCCTGTGCGCGGTGATGGCGGCGGTGATGTGCGTGCTGGCCCCCATCTCCATTCCCATCGGCCCCATCTCCATCACCGGCGGCACCCTGGCCATCTACCTGACCGCTTACCTGCTGGGCGGCGTCTGGGGGACGGCGGCCACCCTGGTGTATCTGCTGGTGGGTATGGTGGGCCTGCCCGTGTTCAGCAATTACATGGGGGGCATCAGCCGTTTGGCGGGCCCCACGGGGGGCTATCTGGTGGGCTACCTGCCCATGATGCTCTTGGCGGGCTTTGTTGTGGAGCTCACCCTGCGAAAACTGGGCGGGAAGGGCAGAAAGGAAGCGGCTGCCGCGCTGGCGCTGCAGTTCCTGGGGCTGGCGCTGTCCACAGCGGTGCTGTACGCCTTCGGCACGGCTTGGTACTGCGTTCAGGCGGGCGTGGACCTTCAAAAAGCCCTTGCGGCCTGTGTGATCCCCTTCATCCCCTGCGACCTGATCAAGATGGCGGCGGCGCTGGTGGTGGGCGTACCTGTCCGGCACGGGCTGGAGCGGGCCGGGCTGCTGGAAACACGACATTGACGGAAAACCTCCTCCGGAAATACCGGAGGAGGTTTTTGCAAAACCCCTTGCATTTTCCATCCCTTCTGTTATAATATGAATTGGTATCTCATTCATCCTGTTCTTGAGGTGATCGATATGATAGGCGAAATTTCCGGTTATAATCCCTACTCTACATATGGGCTTTACGGCGCGTCTTACGCCAACCGCTCCGCTCAGACGAAGGGGGCGTCCCAGGCCCGGAGCGCCGCTCAGGCGCAAAATGCCGACAGGGCTCAGACCGCCCAGCGCTCCGGCGTGATGGTGAGCGCTCAGAAGGTCCACCAGCCCGACACCCCGGTCCAGCCCGTTACCCCCACCCGGCCCATCAGCTCCAACGAGGACCCCGCCCAGGCGGGCTTGCTCCGCTTTGGCTCCGACCCGGCGGAGATGGCGGTGCGTATGCGCATCCAGTACCCCGGCGACTCCGCCCAGCAGTCCAACGCGGCCCAGGCGGCGGGCGCTGAGAAGGCCGAGACCCCTGAACTGACCGGCCTGAAGGGCGCCGGCGCTGAGAAGGGCAACACCCCTGAACTGGCTGGTCTCAAGGGCGCTGACGGCGAAAAGGCCGTCAACCCTGCCCTGAAGGACTCCAAGAGCGCCCAGGAGGTCATGGAGGAGGGCGAGTGCCAGACCTGTAAGGAGCGCAAGTATCAGGACGGCTCCGACGACCCGGGTGTGTCCTTCAAGACCCCCACCAACATTTCCCCTGAGCAGGCGGCGGCCGCCGTCCGGGGCCATGAGAACGAGCATGTGGTCCGGGAGCAGGCCAAGGCCCAGCGGGAGGACCGCAAGGTGGTCAGCCAATCCGTGACGTACCACACGTCCATCTGCCCGGAGTGCGGCAAAGCCTATGTGTCCGGCGGCACCACCGAAACTGTGACCAAGGCCAACACCGACCAGCAGGCCCAGCAGCAGAACCAACAGAACCAGCAGGGTCAGCAGAACCCCGCCAAGCCCTTCGCGGCGATTGCGTAAAGCAGCAGATGAAAAAGAGCTTCGGGAATTTCCCGAAGCTCTTTTGTTATGCCTTGGCGGGCTTGATTTTGGCGATTGTCCTGGAGAGAGTCTCCAGAGCGGCGGTGGGATTGCTCCGCTTCAGACGGGCGACACAGCCCAGGCAGGCGGGGATGAGGAACAGATCCGCGCAGATCCACGCCGCGGGGGAGGCAAAGCAGGCGGCGGTGTAACCCATGCTGGGGACGAAAAAGTGTCCCACCACGGTCCGCGCGATCATCTCCAGCACGCCGGCCAGAATCGCCAGGGTACTGAAGCCCATGCCCTGGATGGAAAAGCGCAGGATGTTCACCAGGGCCAGGGGGAAGAAGAAGGCGGTGAGGGTGAGGATATACTGGGTGGTCAGGCTCAGCAGCAGCTCCAGTTGGGGCTCGGCGGAGCTGAGAAACATCATGACGCACTGGGGGGCGAGGAAAAGCATAGCCACCAAAGCGGCGGCGGAGTAGCCCAGCCCCAGCAGGGAGCAGGACCGAACGCCCTGATTCAGCCGGTCCAGCCGGCCGGCCCCCACGTTCTGGCCGCAGTAGGTGGCCATGGCGGCGCCCATGGCGTCGAAGGGGCAGCACAGCAGCTGGTACACCTTGGTGCCGGTGGAGATGGCGGTGACGTAGATGCTGCCCAGGGCGTTCACCGAGGTCTGGAGCACGATGGAGCCGATGGCGGTGATGGAGTATTGCAGGCCCATGGGCAGGCCCATGGCGCACAGGCTTCTGCAGGACGCCCAGTCCGGCTGCCGCTCCTCCCGGGTGACCCGGAGGATGGGGAATTTCTTCACCATATAGATCAGGCAGGCGATGCCGGACACCGCCTGGGACAGCACTGTGGCGGCGGCCGCGCCCGCCACTCCGGCCTGGAACCAGAGGATAAACATCAGGTCCAGCACGATGTTCAGTCCGGCGGACAGGGCCAGGAAATACACCGGCGTCCGGCTGTCCCCCAGGGAGCGGATGATGCTGGCCAGCAAATTGTAGAGGAACACCGCCGGGATGCCCATGAAGATGATGAAGATATAGGCGTTGGCGCCCTCAAAGAGGTCGGCGGGAGTTTTCATGGCGGTGAGGATGTCCCGGCAGAAGATGCCGGTGACCACCGTGAGCACCAGGGCGATGAGGGCGGACAGGTAGGCGGCGTTGGCCACATACCGGCGCATCTGCGGGTAGTCCTTGGCGCCCATCCGCTGGGCCACGGGGATGGCGAAGCCGGAGCACACCCCCAGGCAGAAGCCGATGACGAAGAAGTTGATGGAGCCGGTGGCGCCCACCGCGCCCAGAGCCTGCGCACCCAGCAGCTTCCCCACGATCATGGCGTCCACCAGGTTGTAAAACTGCTGGAACAGCAGCCCGAACAGGGTGGGCAGGGTAAAGCCCAGGATCAGCCGCATGGGGCTGCCTGAGGTAAGGTCTTTGGTCATAGTTGATTGCCTCCTTCCGAAAGCGGGATGAACGTGTATTTGCCTCCCTGGGGTCAAAAGCCGACCCCAGCTTTCGCCCTATTATAGACGGTTTGGCGTGGAAAACAAGAGGTTTTTTTCACAAGTTTTTCTTCTCAAATTTCTGAGATATGGAGAAATCACCAGTTATGAACAAAGGATTAGGTGTAATAAAAGAAATGATGAAGGATCTCGTTTGTGAAAAATGACAAAGGTCCCGTCCCCTGCGTTCGGCGGGGACGGGACCTTGTTCGTTTTTTGATACGACCGGGCGCTCAGCGGGCCTTGCGCTTGCGGATCTCCTCCCGCTGGATGGTAAAGATAGCCTGGAGGAGGCGGTCCTGGTCCCGGGGAGACAGGGCCTCGAACTGGCAGCCGTAGCGGTTTACGCCCTTTTTCCACACGCTTGCCCGGCGGATCTGGCAGTTGAAGGTGAAGGTGGGGGCGTTGGCCACCAGGGGGGCGTCAATGACAGCCAGACGATCTTCCTCAGCGAAGACCTCGGAGCAGCTGATAAGTATCCCTCCGGCGCTGATGTCCAGCACCTGACAGGGGAAGTGCACCTGGGGCCGCCCTCCCCGCTTGGAGGGCTTGCCGCACCGGGCCTCAATGTTCACGCTGATGCTTTGGCGGAAGAAGGCCCGCTGCTCGCTGACGAAGGTGCTCTCCAGCCGGTCCACCTTCCACATCTTCATGGTGCTGCCGCACACCTTGGCGTTGAGCACAATGCTGCCGCTCTCCTGGTAAAAGCGCACCTTGACCGGCTTGTTCACCAGCACCATGGGCAGGGTGTCGTCGTTGGTTTCCCGAATGGACACGCCGGACTCCTGGATCTTATCCACCCGACCCACGAAAAGCAGGCGGTTTTCCGGAGTCATCACCTCCGCCATCATACCGGGCCAGAGCTCAATGGTCTGGGGCTTGCCGGGGTTAGGCGCCGGTGCGTCGTTCATATTGAGGGCCTCCTTTTCCTGTAAAGTTCATGGGGTCCCTCACATCGTCATGACGAAGTGGAGGATCATCGCAGCCTCCGCGCGGGTGATGGGATTGTAGGGATAGAGCATCCCGTTGTCGCCGTTCACCGCGCCCATCTGCACCAGAGTGCTCACCGCATTCCGGGCGTAGCTGGCCACAGACGCCCCGTCGGGGAACCGGCCCAGAATGGAGGTGGAGGCGCTGCCCACGTTCCAGCCCGCGGCGTCCAGGGCGTTTTTGATCATCACCATGGCGTCCTGCCGGGTCAGCTCGCTGTTGGGCATGAAGTTGACGCCGTCGCCGTTGACGATGCCAAGGCGCTTGGCGGTGGCCACCGCGTTGGCGTAGTAGGCGTTGGTGGGCACGTCGGCGAAGCTGTAGCCGCTGCTTTCGGTGAAGCGGAAGGCCCGGCACAGCATGAGCACGAAGTCGCAGCGCAGAATGCGCTGGTCAGGGCCAAAGGTGGTGGCGGTGACGCCGTTGGTGATATTGTTCCGGTAGAGGAAATCCACCGCCGGACCGGCCCAGGTGTGATTGCCCATGTCGCTGAAGTAGGTGGAGCTGCCGATGTTGGTGATGTTGAAGGTGATGATGCCGGTAACGCTTTTGCCGTTGGTATTGGTGGCGGTGTAGGGAACAGAGACCTGACCGCCGTACCGGCCCCGGGGGACAAAGCTGATCTGGTCAATGGTGGGGGTGCCGGAGCCGGAGACGTAATACCGGGTGCCGGTGTTCACCTGAGTGCCGGTACCGATGCGGCTGTAGCCCACGTACAGCCGTCCGGCGGAGGTGCTGGGCAGGCTGTTGAAGGTGATGTAGGACAGGGTGCCGTCCAGCACGCCGCTGCACGCGGAGCGCATCCGGGAGGAGGACAGCTGAAGGGGGCTGGCCGTGGTGCCGTAGTACACCGAATCGCCGGTGGTGGGAGGCGTCACGGTGATGACCACCTCGCCGGTGAAGGAGACGCCGTTGGTGTTGTAGCCGGTGAAGGGGATGGTCACCGTTCCGGTATAGGTATTGTTGGCCAGGAAGGAGACATTGCTCAGCTGCACGTCCCAGGTGTTGGAGCTGGTGCGGTAGCACCGGGTGGAGGTGGTGACGGAGCTATAGCTGGTGCTGTTCCCCCGGGTGTAGCGCAGGGCGCCCGAGCCCACGGCGGGCAGCGGGGAAAACAGCACATAGTTCAGGCTGGCTCCGGTGGCGGCGATGCAGGCGGTGTTGAAGTCGTAGGCGTTGAAGTTCATCGATTTGCCGGTGAACACGGTGTAGCGCAGGCCGCCCTGCTGAGCCGTGTCGTTCTGACCGATGTGGATGGTGCCGGTAAAGGTGTTTCCGCGAACGGTGTAGCCGGTGTACTCAATGTCCACCTGGCTGGGTGTGGTGGTGGTGGGCACGAAGGTGACGCCGCCCAGGGAGGGGGTGCCGCTGTAATAATAGCTGGTGGTGGAGGCCACGGCGCTGTCGTAGCTGCCGAAGCCCCGGTAGTTGTAAAACAGGGTGCCCTCGCTGGAGGCGGGCAGGGTGAAGCGCACATAGGACAGGGCCTCGCCCAGGGTGTATTGACTGGCGGCGCTGAAGTCGGCGGACCGGAAGGTGATCCAGCCGTCCTCCGGCGCGGCGTAGTAGATGTCCGACACGGCGCCGCTGCCGCCCCGGTTGTTGGTGACGGTGATGGTCACCACACCGGTGAAGGACCGTCCGGCGGTGTCCGTGCCCTTGTAGCTGATGCTGACGGTGCCCTCAAAGCCGCTGGCGGGTACGAAGGATACCCGGTCCAGGCTGGGGGAGCCGGTGCGGTTGTAGGTGTCGCTGCCGGTGACCTTGGTGCCGGGCTGGCTGGCGCTGGAGTAGCCGTAATACAGCGTGCCCCTGCTGTCCAGCGGCGGGGTGAAGGAGACCGAGCGCAGGTTGGGGTGGTACAGGTTGAAGTCGTCGGCCACAAAGTTGACCACGGAGCCCTCGCTGGAGCTGTACATCACGTCGCCGGTGCCGTTCACGTTGACGCGGATGACGCCGGTGAAGTTCTGGTTGTTGGTGGAGCGGCCCGTGTAGCTGATCTCAGCCGTGCCGCTGAAGGTGGTGCGGGGCACGAAGGACAGATCGCTCAGGGACCGCTGGCCCTGGGGCGCGGTTCCGGGGTAGTAGATCTCCTGGATGCCCACGCCCGCGCCGGTGTCGGCGGAGGAGTGGTGCTGGTCGTGGAGAATGCCCTGGTCGGTGGAGGCCACCGACAGATTGGTGACGTAGGACAGCCCGTAGGTGGTGTAGGTGCCGTTGGAATTGAGCACCTTGGTCTTTTCCCGGCAGACGGCGTCCAGCACGGAGGCCAGGGTGCCGGAGCTGACCTGACTGGTGGCGCTGGCGGTGGCCATGTTGACCGGGCTGCCCGCGGGATGGTTGCCGGTGAGGGTGATGATGCCGGAGGAGTCCTCCACCACCGTCACGGTGCAGGTGGCCGAATAGCCGCTCTTTGTGGCGGTGATGACCGCGCTGCCCTTGCTGCGGGCGGTGAGACGACCGTTGGCGTCCACCATCACGATGGCGGGGTCGGTGGACAGCCACTCAGGGACGGCGTCGGTCTCGGCGTCGCCAAAGGCCTTGAGCTCCAGCGAATCACGCCGGTTTTCCGTCAGGGTGAGGGTGGTCGGCAGGGTGATGCCGGAGACAATGACCTCCAGCTCGGCGGGGGTCACGCCCGGTCTGGGCTTGCCGTCGCCGCCCACGGGTACGGCGGTGATGGTGGTCTTGCCCGCGTTCCGGCGGGTGACGGTGGCCGAGGTGCCGGTGCCCGACACGGTGGCGACGGTGCTGTCCTCAGACTTCCACAAAACGGCGTCTTGCGAGGTGGAGGGGGTGAGGGTGGTGCTGACGGTGACGGCGTCGCTGCGGTTGGTGCGCCGGAAGGTGAGGGTGTATTTCTGTCCGCCTCCGGAGGTCGGCTCGTTGTAGACGTTTTCGTCGGTGTTGAAGGTGATGCCGGTGGCGGAGGGGGTGACGGTGACCGTGCAGTATGCCTGTACGGTGCCGTAGACCGGTTTGGCCCAGATGGTGGCCTCGCCCGCGGCCTTGGCGGTGACCACGCCCTTTGCGTCCACCGTGGCCACGTCGGTATTGTCGCTGCGCCAGTCCACCCTGGTGTTGGCGGCGTTGGAGGGCGACACGGTGGCCGTCAACGCCAGCGTGCCCCCCTGGGGGAGCGTGGCGGTGGTTTTGTTCAGCGTGATGCTGTCCACGCGGACGGACGTGCTGTCGGCGACGTTGACGGCGTAGGTCTGGGTGATGGTCCGGGTGGTCTCCTTCCCGTTCTGGTAAACGGTGAACTCGGCTTTGACGGAGATATTGGCGGTGGCCCTTTTGTCCCCGGCGGTGATCGTGATGGTGCCGCCGGTGTTGGACGACAGGGTGATATCTTTCCCGGTGTAGGTCCAGGTAATGGACTTGACCAGACCGGTGGTGACCGCTTTGACCGTACCCGTCTGACCTGCCTCCAGGAACAGCGGGCCGACCGGGTCAAAGCTGAGGCTGGGGTCGGCGGCGACCACGGCGACGGGACAGGTGGCGGACAGCGCCTGCCCATCCGCTTTTACCCCATTGGTCGTGGCGGTGATGACGGCGTTGCCCGGGCGCAGGGCGGTCACCTTGCACTCCACGGCCACCACCTTGCCGTCCGCGTCGGTTCTGACCTCCGGCTCCAGCCGGACGACGTTATCAGGGGAGGCGCTCCAGGTCACGGTTCTGTCGGTGGCGGTGGTGGGGGTGACATTGGCGGTGATCGTACGGGTGTCGCCCACCTTCATGTTCTGGATCATGGTCGGGTTCAGGCCCAGGCCGGCCACGGGGACAGTCTGAGGCGGAGCTTCCACAGTTACGGCGCACTCAATCTTTGCCCCGTTAAACGTAGCGCTAATGACGGCGGTTCCCTCAGACAGGGCGGTGACCGCACCGTTCCCGTTTACTGTCGCGACGTTCACATCGCTGCTCGACCAGGGGCGAAGATTTGCGTTGCTGTAGGTTTTGCTGCTTCCGTCCGGGTAAGTGGCGGTGGCCTTTACCCTGGTGGCTGGATCTCCTACGGTCAAGGTGAGGCTTTCCAGTGCTACGCTCACAGGGGTGTTCGGGTCCGGAGTCGCGTCCGGGTCATCCGCCCACGCGGGCGTGACGGCCAGGGACAGCGCCAGGACAAGCGCCAGGGCGAGGGCGCCCAGGCGGCGTAAACGATTAAATTTCATATCTCAGTACTCCTTTTGCCGGGTCTGTGATTTCAAAAAGGGGAGCGGGCGGGGGTCCGCCCGCTCCCGGGGTGAGGCGCTGGGGTCAGCGTGTGGTGACAACGCCGTTCCAAGCGGTATTGACGGTGGCCTGCAGTTCCCAATATGGGTCGGCCCCGGCAACGCCCGCGTTGATGTTGACGGCTCTGACGGTGACGGTCAGCGACGCGCGATTGGGATCGGAGCCGTTGCCCGAGAGGGTCGTGATCTTATAATTGCCAAAGGTAATCGTGGCGCTGGCGTTGCCCGGAAGCTCCTTCACCTCAAGGGTGATTGTGCTGACGGGGGTGGGCGATGTGCTGCTGTGCAGGCTGTTGTCGCACACAATGGAAAGCTTGGAATTGGTTGTGACCGTAGCGGCGTTGCCCAAAGCATACGCTCCATCCTTGGGATTCGGCGAATGTCCTCCGTTTGCGCAGCTGTCGATGGGATAGGCGGTATTATTGAGCCAGTTGTACAGACCGCTGTTGAACTGCAAGGTCACGGTTCCGGATTTTACGCCGGTGTTCTTCGTGGGGTCTGTGGTATCCGTCATCTGCGTATCGGTATTTGGCGTGATCTCGGTTACCATGGGCGGCAGAGTATCGCGCTTATGCACCGGGTACCAGGCGCAGAAGGCGTAATCCTCCGTGGTCTCGTCCCGCCGGGCCATGGCCACGATGGTGAAGTCCTGGCCCGCCTCGATATGATCGCCCAGCCTCAGGGTATCGACGGGGGCCAGCGGTCTGGCGCTCTGCCCGCCTTCGCCCCAGACCACGTCGTCGTTGCCGCCCACAGAGCTGCTGGCGCTCTGGATGCGCTCCACATAGGTGGGCTTGATGTTGTCCTTGGCGTACAGGTCGAAGGCGGTGCCGATAAAGGTGCTGCCGCGGCGCAGAGGCGTCGCCATGGCCTCAAGTACCGTGGTGGGCTTGGTCACGCCCGGATGATTCTTTGTGAAATCATTGAAGCTGTCCTTGGCAAGCCCGCTGGCGCCGGTTTCAAAAGCAGCGTGGAATTCCTTGACGCCGTCCATATCCTCCTTGTCCTTGCGCACCACAAAATACTCCATGAGGGCGGAGGTGCCCGACTGCACGCTGGCCTCAATCGTGGGGTTGTTGGTACCGGTCAGCAGCAGCTGGGGAATGTCCATCATGTTGGTGGTGAAGCGGAAGCAGAGGATCTCGGATGTGTCGTCGGGCACCGTGGAGATGCCGCTGGGGAGCAGGCACAGCACATAGGCGGTGTTGGCCTTGAGCTTTCGCGTCAGGTCGATGGTAATCACCTCTCCGCTGGTGCTGGCCTCGGGGGTGACTCCCTTGATGATGCCCAGGCGTTCAAAGGTCCCGGTGTCCTGGCTGGTGAACTGTGTAAAATTGGGTTCGGTGATGGCTACGCGGGCGCCCACCTTCGATGTGGTCGTACCGCTCGTGACCGCTTTGGTGTCGCCGTCCATCAGGGGGATTTCCCCAAGGCTCTTGAAATTCCCGGTGGCGGCGTTGGCGAGGGCGCTGTCCTTCGGCTTCAGCGGAATAGGCGCGGAGAAGCTGAGCACATTGAGCAGCTGCGCCTCCATGAGCTCGTTGTCCCCCAGATAGGAGCTGGGATTGTTCGGATCTCTCAGCTCCGACAGGGGCAGGACCAGGTAATGGACCTTGCCGGGCCGGTCCAGCCGCATGGTGATTCTCGCGCTGACATCGGCGCGGGAGGCAAGGTTGGGCGTGCCGGGCTCGATGCTGGGCAGCTTCTGGTCGTTGAAGCCCTTGGAGTAGGTGTAGGGGGACGGGGTCTCGATGGGCCGCACGCCCTTGTTCAGCGCGTTGTTGTAGGCGGTGGTGTTGCCGGACTTGATGTCGCCCAGCTGGTTTCTGGTGCCCGCCACCACCGAGACCCGCAGGGTCACATTCGGGTTGGTCCAGGCGGTGTAGTCCGTGTTGGCGTTCAAGGAGTTCAGGTGGATGGCGTACTCCTTGCGCTCGTCCTTGGTATTGCCGGTTTCGGCGTTGGGAAGCATGTTCTTGACCCGGTCATAGTTGGGGACGACGGAACCGAAGGTGGTCCGGTATGTGTTGGTGAAGCTCCTGAACGCGCCTCCTTCGACGCCTCCGCCGATGGTGACCGGGCTGTTTGAGTTCTCTGTGCCGATGGCCTTCTCCAGCGTCCAGGGGGCCGTGGCGGGGTCCAATTCCAAGCCGTTGGCGTCCACAGGATTTCCGTTATCGTTGATCTGCCTGGAGTAGAGGGTAAAGGTGACGTTGGCGTTGAACCAGATCAGCATATCCCAGTACAGGCTGTCCTCGATGCGGGACACGTCCTGGGGGGTCAGCTGGAAGTGGTAGTCGATGCGCTCGTTGACCGGCGTTGCCTCGCCCACCACGTTGATGATCACCGGCTCGTCTCCGTCGGTGATGACCACGCGGGCGTCCACGGTGGTGAACTGGGGCAGGTTCTGGGGGTTGCCGCCCTCCAGCTGCCAGGGCTTGACGGCCAGATCGTAGATGTCGTTGACGCGGAAGTAGTAGGTGGCGCCGCTGTCCAGCTTCAAGGCGCTGTGGTAGTGCTTCTTCTGGAAGTCCTCGTTGGTCGGCTCCTCGGTGACGGTGGGCAGGGTGAGGAGGAACTGACCGTCCACGATGGAAATTCTGGCGTTGCGCCAGTCCACGGTCCAGTCGGCGTTGGCCGCGCTTGTCTTGGTCCGCTCGGGAACCTCGTAGTCCTGCCCGGTGGTGGGATGCCGGTACAGCTTGAAGTGGGCCCTCAGCGCGGAGCCCAGATCCTCCCGGGCGTTGTCATAGTCGGTCTTGGCCGCAATCGCATCCGCTGTGGCGCCGGTCATGTCGTCGCCGTTGGGCCAAAGGTTCTCAAAGGCCTTCCGCTTTTCCTCCACCTTGTCATAGAGGTTTTTGAAGAGGGTGTCTCTGATGGCGCCGCCCTGAATGTTTTCGGAGAACACCAGGGTGATGTCGGTGCTGGCCAGGGGCTTGGTGGCGTCGCCGGTCATGTAGCGGTTGAAGGTCTGCTCGACGAACTTGGGCGGGATGGAGTCCAGGGTGTTGATTTTCAGGAACTTGATCGCCTTGGAGTTGTTGCCCGCGGTGTCCCGTCCCATGTAATACAGGTAGTAGGCGGTGGTGTTGGTCTCGGCGTAGAGCAGGTTGGTGATGTTGAAGGGAGAGGTGGGATTCGTGCCGTTTCGGACCGCGCCCACGCCGCTCTCCAGCTTGACCTTGGCGGCCAGGGCGGCGGCACTGTCCACGTCGTCCGTAAGGTCGTCGTCCTTGAAGAGCAGGGTGCCGCGGTCGGGATCGTCCTCGTCGTCCAGCTGGATATCCTCATAGGGGAGGAACGCCCTGTTGTCATGGTCGCTCTCGGTGACCACGGCCCAGACCAGGCTGCCCGGTTCATCCAGAGTGTAGGCGATGCGCACGGAGCTGACCTGAGAGTCGGTCTGCATGATGGAGGTGACCTTGGGGCGGGTTTCATCCGGGGCGGTGAAGCGGACAGCCTCCGCCGCGGCCATGCTCTGAGCCCCGTCGTGGTCGGTGAGCCACAGGTAGAGCACGTAGTTGGTCTTTTCGTCCAGCCGCTTGTCGTTGACGTGGATGGGCGTGGTGACGTTCTTGGTCACGCTCATGCTGCCGTAGCCCAGGTTGCCGGAGATGGAGGCGGCCTTGAACTCCGCGGGAGTGGGAGCGGCGGCGCCGTCGGGCAGCAGGGCGTAGTAGAGCAGGCAGCTCTTGTTGGTCATGACGGTGACCTGCGCGTCGTCACAGGTGACCTTGGACATGTAGGGGTAGCCGGGCTTGACAAAGGCGGGGACGGTGTTGTCCGGGGTGGAGAAGGAGGTGACCTTGATGGGGCTGTGCTGGTCCCGTCCGTCCACCAGCATGGCGGTGACGTAGTAGGAGCCGCCGGAGGTCAGCCGGGCGACCTGAGCGGTGTAGTCGGTGTTGGCGGAGGCGGCGGTGATCTTGCCGGAGGCCAGCACCTTGTTGCCGTACACGGGGGGCTCCAGCAGGTCGGCCTCGCTGACGGAGCCGTCGGCCACGGCGGACACGGCCCAGTAGATGGTGCCCGGTTTGTTGGCGCGGAACACCAGCTCAGCATTGGTGGGCGCGATCTTGCGCACGGCGGGATAGCCCGCCAGCAGCCTGGGATCGGAGGAGGACTCGGCGGCCTGGGTGCTGTTCATGTTGCTGCCGGCGATGTCGGTGGTGATGCCCGGGCGGATTTCGATCTTGTCGGGCAGCTGCTCCACGGTGGAGCCGGCGGCGCCCACGTTCAGGTTCTTGATGTCGCCGGTGCCGGTCACGTCGGTGGCCGCGTCCAGGTTGAGGTCGCCCACCACGGCGTCGCCGTCCACCAGCACGGAGGAGCCGGTGGCGTACTCGTCCACAGTGACCTTGTCGGCGGAGCCCTGGACGATCTGCATGTCGGAATCGGGGGTGCGGTTGATGACCTCCTTGATATTGCCCGCCAGCTGGAACAAAGCGCCGCTCTCACCGTCCAGGGTGATATGGCTCAGTCCGTAGCCGGGCAGGGAGGAGTCGTCCACATACGCGTTGGTGCGCACCACGGTGGTGGGGATGTCGGTGTTGCCCTCGGCGCGGATGGTGACGAACTGGCTGCCGATGCTGTCCACCACCATGTTGTCGGCGGTGACGTTGCGCAGGATGATGCTGCTCTGGCTGGAGTTGCTCTCGCCGCCGCCGCTGACGATGATCTCGCCCAGCACGGTGACGTTCTCCAGCAGCACGTCGCCCAGGTCGATGCCGCCGGTGAGGTACAGGTTGCCCACGATGACGCCGTCGCGCAGCTTCACGCCGGAGGTGTTCACCGTGACGTTGCCGTACACGTTGCCCAGGGCGTGGTCGCCCTCGGTCTGGATGGGAGTGCCGATGGCGCGCACCAGCATGGCGGCCACCTCGCCCCGGGTGATGTTGCGCATGGGCTGGAAGGAGCCGTCCTCATAGCCGCTGATGATGCCGTTGGCGGCGGCGGCGCCCACCAGGCCCCGGCTCCAGTCGCTGAGGATTCGGGTGTCGGAGAAGCCCAGGGTCTCGCCCACGGTCTCCTGGAGCATCATGTTGCGGGCCAGCAGCACCGCGGCCTGCTCCCGTGTGAGGGTGTCGTTGGGAGAGGCGGTGGTGGGGCCGGTGCCCTTGAAATAGCCGATGTTATAGGCGATGTCGATGTCCTGGTTATACCAGTCCCGATTGCGCACATCCGTGAAGGGATGGCCGCCCAGCTTGGTATAGCCGTAGGCGCGGTTCATCATGGTGACGAACTCCGCCCGGGTGATGCTGCGGTCAGGGGCCATGTTGCCCCCAATGTCGCCGCGCATGACGCCCCAGTCCACCAGGGTCTGTACGTAGGGGTCGGCCCAGCTGGCCGCGTGAGCGGTGACAATCGTGCTGGGGAGCAGGCCCAGAATCAGCGCCAGGAACAGGATGCCCGCCAGTCCCCGGCGCAGCAGGTTTCGTTTGGTGTTGTCGGATGGATGCTTGCTCATGAATGTGACCGTTCCTTTCCGGCGCGGCAGTGGTAGGGCCGCCGCGTCTGTCCGTTGTGCTTCGTGCTTGCAGGATTTATGTTGAACTAAGCGTGTCGCTCAGATAGGCTTCACAGGTCCGCCCTGGCCCGTCCCCGGAGCTGGAGGTTGAACACCGACTCCCGCAGCAGGACCTCCTCGTCGTCGCACAGCTCCACAAATTTGGCGGCGTACATGATGGCGTGGTCGGCGGGGCGCATGCGCAGGATCTCGCAGCGCACCACCAGCGGCTCATTGGTGACGGGGATGACCACCTCCAGCTGCTCGCCCACCTGGAGGCTGTGGTCGGTATAAAAGGCGATGCCGCCGGCGCTCAGGTCGTGGGACTCGATCTCCCGCCTGCCCCGCCAGCACCCGGTGATGGGATAGATGAGGCTTTTGAAGTGGACCACCACCCGCAGGTTTTTGCGCATATCCCCGGTGTCCCGGTTGATTTTGGAGACCTCCAGCTGAATCATGTCGTTGCGGCTGCGCACAATGGTTCCCTCAAAGGAGGGCCCCGCGTCCATGATGGACAGCAGCTTCAGCTTTTTGTGGGTCAGCACGTCGTCGATTTTGCCGTCCTCCACCTGGATCTGCCAGTACGGGCCGTCGGTCTTGCCCTGGATGCGGCCCCGGGCGATGGCGGCGCCTCTGCTGTCCAGCAATAGATAAATGCTCTGCTCCATCCTCACTCCTCCTGTTCCGCCTGTGTTTTTTCAGTGGCCTGCCGGGGTTTGGGGGCCTGCTTGGGTACGGAGCCCTCCTTGACCCGGTTGGGATCGAAATGCAGGAAATACACGTAAATCTCCACGATGGCTTTGTACAGCTCCTCGGGCACCTCCTGCCCCAGCTTCAGCTGGGTGAGGATGGTGGCCAGGGAGTTGTCCTCATAAATGGGCACGCCGCTGTCGGCGGCCACCTCCACGATTTTCTCGGCCATATAGCCCATGCCGGAGGCAACCACCACCGGCGCGCTGCTCCCCGCCTCGTATTGAAGGGCCACCGCCTTCTTGGAGGGGTTGCGCCTGCCGTCATACTTTGACATTGACACTGTTCTTCCCTTCAAAAATTTTGGGGAACACCTCGGTGAGGGTCACCGGACGTTCCATCTTCCGCACGCTGACCCCGGCGGACCGCAGGTCGTTGCGGGTGAGGATCTTGGAGATGTTCTGCTCGATCTCCTTGGAGAAGGGAGCCACCCCCTCGGGACAGTTGACCACGATGCCGACATCCCGCTCCTTGCTGGTGAGGATCACGTCAAAGAAACCCAGCCCCTGCACATCCAGCTTGAACAGGAACTTCATGCACTTCTCGCTCTGCCCCCGCTCATTTTTCTCCTCCGCGTCAGGGTCCACCCACAGCTCGGAGAACAGCATTTTGTCGTCCATCTCCATGGGTATGAGAAAGTGGTTCAGGGGCATATACACACTCTCGTTCACCAGCATGGCCTTGACCAGATTGCGGAACACGTCCTGTACCTCGGCGCTTCCCTCCCCCCGGAGGGCGCGGGAAGCGGCGGCGGCCAGATGGTCGGCGAACTGGGCGGCGGAGGTGTTCTTGGCGAACTGGCTGCTTTGCAGCAGCTTCATCAGCGACTGGGTATCAATCCCGCCCAGCATCCCTTTTAATGTACCATATCCGGACAGCTGATGGAAGGCCTCCGCCAATTTTTCCTCCGAGCCGTTCTCATACCGGGCCAGGTCCAGGGCCAGCAGGCTGAGCAGCTCCCGGGGGGTGCCCAGGTCGTGGGTCTGGCTGACGTAGGCGGACATGAGGGGAAACACCTTTTGCTGCAGCAGGCTGATGTTCCCCTGCCGGTCCCCGGCGGCCAGGCCGTTTTCCAGCTGGGCAATGAGCTCGCGCAGCTGGTCCCCCCAGCTGGCGGGCATGGCGTTGGCCATCCCCGTCAGGTTGCGCATCAGATTGCCCTCCAGATGGCTGGTGGAGGAAAAATCGTTGTAGCTCTTCAAAAAGTTGAGGATGTCCAGCTGCACCCCCGCCGAGTCCGCCCGGGCGTATGCGCTGCGCAGCATGGCGAACAGCGCCCCGCCAAACCGGGTGCCCGCCCTCATCTGGGCGGAGAGGAACTTGAGCAGCTCCGACTGGTCCATTTTCAGCATCTGCATGGCCTGGGCCATCTCCTCGGCGATGCCCTCGCTCATGCCGGAGGCCACCGAGGTACCCTCCCGCATCATCAGCTTGGACATGGTGGAGCTCAGATCCTGAGTCTGGCGCAGCTGCTGGATAAAGGTCTGGAAATTGGAGTCGTACCGGACCTGCCCGCCGGACTGGCCGCTGTCCTGCTGTTCGGTGCGGTTGTCCGCGCTGGTGACCCGGTTCAGGTCAGGAACATTCTGAACCTGGGTATTATTGGGGGAAATTGGAATATTGCGGTTGGTTATGTTGCTGTCATGACCCGGTACCGGGTTGGTCACTCCCAAAAGATCAGGCATTTTTCACACCCCTGCGATAAAACTTGTGAAAAGCTACTTAATTTTCGACTGCTCCCTGCCGATAATAGAAAGGATAAAAGATATTTACTGAGGTGGTGCTTTTTATGGGCAGCGGAAACGAAATTCTGGATATGTACATTTATGAGACCGGCACTCTGCTGGAGCAGCTGGAGACCATCGTCCTGGAGGCGGAAAAGGCGGATACCTTCTCTCAAGAGAATGTAAATGAAATTTTCCGCATCATGCACACCATCAAGGGCTCCTCCGCCATGATGGAATTCGACACACTGGCCACCGTGGCCCACCGGATTGAGGACATGTTCTTCATCATCCGGGAGGGAACCATGTCCGTGGTTCAGGAGGAGGACCGCCCGGCGCTGTTCGATGTGGTGTTCCAATCCATCGACTTCTTCCGGGGCGAGGTGGACAAGGTGGAAGCGGGCGAACCTCTTGATAAGGATATCGACAGCTTCATGGCAAATATTAATACCTTGATCGCAAAAATCAAGGGGGAACAGCCGCCGGAGCCTGCTCCCGTCGGCTCTGCGCCCCCGGCGGCGCAAAGCGCCCCCGCGCCCCAAGCCGCCGCGTCTGCCGGAGCCGATGGGTTCCCCTTTGCGCTGCGGGTGAATTTTGAGGAGGGCTCCGGCATGGAAAGCCTGCGGGCCTTCATGCTGGTCACCGCCGTGAAGGACGTGGTGGATGACACCGATTTCACCTTCTCCCCCCAAAACGTGGAGAACGATCCCTCCACCTCCGAGGAGATTTTGAACAGCGGCTTCCACCTGATGTTCAAGGACCTGGGCGACCGGGAGAGCGCCATCGGCGTCATCAAGACCGTGGGCTCCGTCCACGATTACTCCACCTACGTGGTGGCCCCGCCCGAGCCGGCCCCCGCCGCCAGCGCGGCCCCCGCCGCCAGTGCGGCGTCCCCTGCG
>CAJULJ010000030.1 GCA_910587395.1 uncultured Oscillospiraceae bacterium
GCCGCGCCCGCCGCCGCGCCCACCGCCGCGCCGGAACCCGAGCGCGACCTCAACCGGAAGATGAGCCAGGAGGAGATCGAGGCGATGCTGGCGGGCGGCATGCCCGCCGCGCCCCAGCCGGAGCCCGAGCCTGAGCGCGACTCCAACCGGAAGATGAGCCAGGAAGAGATTGAGGCAATGCTGGCAGGCGGCACGCCCGCCGCTCCCGCTCCCGCCCCCTCCGGCGGGGACAAGAAGATGAGCCAGGAGGAGATCGAAAGGATGATGGCCGGGATGAACAGCGAGTCCTCCCCCGCGCCGACATCCCCACCCCAGCAGCCGGCCGCGCCTCAGCAGCCTGCGGGCGCGCCTGCCGCTCAGATGGGGCAGCCGGGCCAGATGCCGATGATGCCCTATCCTCCGATGCCCGGTTCGGACGGACAGATGCCCAACGGCTATATGGGCTACCCGCCCATGTACTATCCGCCCTATCCCTACCCCTATCCGCCCCAGCCACAGCCTGAGCAGGCTAAGCCAGAACCCAAGGTCATCGCCACCAAGCCCGTGCACATGGAGCCAATGGACCCCGTGGCTCAGTTGGGCAAGGAGCAGGCCCAGAACCTGGACCTCATCATGGAGGTGCCCCTCCAGGTGACGGTGGAAATCGGCCGGGCACGGCGGAAGGTCCAGGACATCCTGGAGTTCGCCAAGGGTTCCCTGGTGGTGCTGGATAAGCTGGCGGGCGACCAGGTGGATCTGTTCGTCAACGGCAAGTGCATTGCCCGGGGCGAGGTGGTGGTCATCGAGGACAACTTCGGCGTCCGCATCACCGAGATCGTCCAGACCCCCGGCATCGAGATGCTGGCAACCGGCAAATAAGGCCCCGCACATCGGGCTGGCCGCATAAATCCGCCCTGGCAGACAGCTGGGCGCACAACATAAAACAAAAAAGGATGGATCAACCATGGCTAAGAAAATTTTGTTAGTGGACGACGCCGCATTCATGCGCAAGATGATTATGGACACCCTAAGCAAGAACGGCTACACCGAGCTGTTCGAGGCCGTTGACGGCGCCGACGCGGTGGAGAAGTTCAGCGAGATCGGCCCCGATCTGGTCATCATGGACATCACCATGCCCAACATGGACGGTTTGGAGGCCCTGAAGGCCATCCGCGCCAAGGACGGCAGCGCCAACGTGGTCATGTGCTCCGCCATGGGCCAGGAGTCCATGGTTATGGACGCGGTCCGCTCCGGCGCCAAGGACTTCATCGTTAAGCCCTTCAAGCCCGACCGCGTGCTCAAGACCGTCACCTCCATTCTGGGCGCGCCCTGACCGGGATGCCCTTTCGCAATTTTTCCCTCGCCCTGTCCCAGAACACCACCGCGCTGGACAACATCCTTTCGCTGATGGGGCTGCTGATCTGCGTGCTGGTCGTCATCGTGCTGGCCTACCTGTTCACCAAATACGTGGCGGGCCGCAACGGCAGCTTTCTGGGCGTGGGAGGCGGAAACGACCGGTTCAAAGTGCTCATCCGCCTGTCTCTGGGGCGGGATCAGTCCCTTGTGCTGGTCCAGGCAGGGGAGCGTTACCTTCTTTTGGGCGTGGCCCCCTCGGGGGTATCTCTGGTGGCGGAGCTGACCCAGGAGGAGTCTCAGGCATTGTACGCGCCCCCCTCCGACCAGCCGGCTCCCCCCAGCTTTGGGGAGGCGCTGCGCACCGTACTCAAGCAAAAGAAACCGAGGTGAGGATGGGATGCCGACCGACAGCTTGATCAACATCAACGGCGACAGCGTACAGACCCTGGAAATCCTGTTCCTCACCACCATAATCGCCCTGCTGCCCTCCATTCTGGTGATGATGACCTCCTTTGCGCGGTACATCATCTCCCTGTCCTTTCTGCGCACCGCCATGGGCACACAGCAGACCCCGCCCAATGTGGTGCTGGTGGGCATCGCCATGTTCCTCACCCTGATCACCATGAATCCGGTGCTGGAACAGATCCAGACCGAGGCATGGGAGCCCTACCGGGAGCAGGAGATCACCCAGGAGGAATTTTTGGACCGGGCGGGTATCCCGCTGAAGGAGTTTATGGTCCGTAACACCCAATTCAACACCATTCGGATGTATTGCGATATGGCCCATGTGGATGTCCCCGCGGACAACGAGGCGTTTGATGAGGTCGTGCTTGACCTGCCTCTGCGGATCATCATCCCCTCGTTCATGACCACGGAGCTGCAAAAGGCGTTCTATACGGGACTGCTGCTGTATCTCCCCTTCCTGCTCATCGACGTGGTGGTCTCCTCCACGCTGATGTCCATGGGTATGGTCATGCTGCCTCCGGCCATGATCTCCACCCCCTTTAAGCTGCTCTTATTTGTATCCGTCAACGGCTGGAACCTGATGTTCTCCTCGCTGGTGCAGGGCGTCAGATAGACAGCGGCCCCACCCCTGAAGAAAGGAGCGCGCTATGGATACCGGACAGGTGGCCGACCTGCTGCGTGACGCGATCGGCGTGGTTCTGAGGATCTCCACCCCTATGCTGCTGCTGAGCATGATCGTAGGCGTGGTGGTGGCTATTTTTCAGGCCGTCACTCAGATCCATGAACAGACCATCGGCTTCGTTTTGAAGCTCATCGTGGTCGGCGGTGTGCTCCTCATGGCGGGCGGCTGGATGATGGACACTCTCCTGGACTTTACCCGTCAGGTCTTTACCCTCATCGCCAGCTAGCCGAGGAAACAATCCATGTTTGATTTTCCACAGCTGACGCTGTTTTTGTTCGTCACCGCCCGGGTCAGCGGATTTGTCCTCTTCAATCCCATCCTGGGCCGGACCAATATCCCTGCCCCCTTCCGCTCAGGCATGGTGATCGTGCTGTCCGTCTTTGTGACGTCGATGTCGGAGCAGCAGCCTCCCCAGCCCACGGGCATCGCGGATTTCGCCGTGTTCATGCTGCTGGAGATGGCCATTGGCTTTCTGCTGGGCATGGCGGTGAATATTTTCTTCTATATCCCCCAGATGGCCGGCTCCATTATGGATACCCAGATGGGTATGACCATGAACCAGATGTATGATCCGGGTTCCTCGGCCAACATGTCAACGACCGGGCAGCTCTTGAACATCCTCATGCTCCTGCTGTTCTTCACCGGGGGAGGACATCTCACCCTGCTGCGGATGTTTCTCACCTCAGAGGAGGTCGTGCCCTTTGGCCACGTGTCCATCGGACTGCCCGCCTACAACCTGCTGCTGGAGCTGTTCATTGAGTGTACCGTGTTGGCCATCAAGCTGGCCATGCCGGTCCTGGTGGCGGAGCTCATCGCCCAGGTAGGAATGGGGGTGCTGATGAAGGTCATCCCCCAGATCAATGTGTTTGTAATCAACATTGATTTGAAGGTCCTCATCGGCTTTGCGCTGCTGCTGATGCTGATGATCCCCTTCAGCGAATACCTGCTCCAGGTGGAACTAGCTATGCTCAACGCGCTGCATGATCTTTTGACCCTCACCGGGTGATTTCTTTTGTTTTTTTCCTTTTAAAAAACCACAGTACGTTTTCACTGACATCCCTTCCCCTACCCTTCTGAGGAATGGGACCGCACCGCGCCAAAGGAGGGACAGACGTTGCCTGAGGGGAATAAAACAGAAAAAGCAACACCAAAAAAGCGACGGGACGAACGAAAAAAAGGCAACGTCTTTATGAGCCGCGACGCGGTGGCGGTGGCCGGTCTGCTGGGCACCTTCGTCATGCTGTGGCTGCTCACCGGCACCTATGCGAAGGAGCTGGGGAATTTCATGACCCTGTGCCTCGCCACAGTGGCGGAGGAACCCAGGGACGCGACCAGCCTGGCCGGTGAGATGTCGATCCAGGGTATTATGGTCGTCGTAAAAACGGTGGGGCCCATTGTGGCTATCGCCATCTTCTGTGCGGTGGCGTCCACCTTCGCCCAGACAGGCTTTTTGATCACAACGGAGCCTCTCAAGCCGAAGCTCAGCAAGCTCAACCCCATAAACGGCTTCAAGAAACTGTTTTCCCTGAAAAGCCTTGTGGAGACGCTGAAAAACCTTATTAAGATCAGCATCCTGATGGTCATTGTCTATCTGAGCGTCCGGGATATGTTTCTGGAAAGCTTCAATTACCTGTATACCGACCTTCCCGCCTCCGTCACCCATCTGATCGAGGTAGCCACAGGCATGATCGTGCGCATCTGCATCGCTTTTGTGGCGGTTGCCGCCATCGACTTCTTCTATCAGCGGTGGGATTACGAAAAGAATATGATGATGACCAAAGAGGAAGTCAAGGAAGAGTACAAGCAGATGGAAGGCGACCCCAAGGTAAAGTCCAAAATCAGGCAGATCCAGCAGCAGAGAGCCCAGCAGCGCATGATGCAGCAGGTCCCCGGAGCCGATGTGGTCATCCGTAACCCCACCCACTTTGCCGTGGCCCTGCGCTACAAGCCGGGTATTGACGACGCCCCGGTGGTGCTGGCCAAGGGTCAGGACTCCGTCGCTCTGCGCATCGTCCAGATCGCGGAGGAGAACAAAATTTCCGTTGTCGAGAATGTCCCTCTGGCCCGGGCGCTGTACGCCCAGGCCGAGCTGAACCAGCAGATTCCTCCGGATCTGTACGATCCGGTGGCCAAGGTGCTGGTGTATATCTTCAAGCTGAACGACAAGCAGCAAATTGTAAAGTAAGCCCTTTGGGGCCCCGCAGCGCCGACCTTCATTGCGGCGACGATGCTCCGGCAAAGGAGGTGACCACTTTTGCTCAAACGCATTTTGGACAATACCATAGCGCTGTTTGTGGTGATCGTGGTCATGTTCCTGTTCATCCCCCTGGCTCCCTGGCTGCTGGACATCCTGCTCATCGTCAATCTGGGCCTGTCCGTCATGATCCTGATGATCACCATGAACATCTCGGAGGCGCTGGATTTCTCCATCTTCCCCTCCCTGCTGCTCATTACCACCCTGTTCCGGCTGGGCATGAACGTGTCCAGCACCCGAATGATCTTGACCACCGGCGACCCCGGCGTGGTCATCCGAAATTTCGGCAACCTGATCACCCAGGGCAACATCGTGGTGGGCTTCGTCATCTTCTTTATTATCGTGCTGGTGCAGCTCATCGTCATCACCAAGGGCGCGGAGCGCGTGTCCGAGGTTGCCGCCCGCTTCACCCTGGACGCCATGCCCGGCAAGCAGATGGCCATCGACGCCGACCTGTCCTCCGGCCTCATTGACGAGCAGCAGGCACGTCAGCGCCGGGAGAAGATTCAGAAGGAGGCCGATTTCTACGGCGCCATGGACGGCGCCACCAAGATCGTCAAGGGTGACTCCACCATGTCCATCATCATCACCCTCATCAACCTGATCGGCGGCATTATCATCCGCTTCGTGATGGAGGGCGGCGATATCATGGAGGTCATGAACACCTACGCCATCCTGACCATCGGTGATGGCCTGGTGTCCCAGATCCCCTCCCTGATGATCTCCACCGCCACGGGCATGATCGTCACCCGTTCCGTGTCCGACGGCAGCTTGAACGCGGACGTGATGGGCCAGTTCATGTCCCAGCCCCGCGCCTTCACAACCACCGGCGTGATCCTGCTGCTCATGTCTGTCATTCCCGGCACGCCCACCATCCCCCTGCTGTTCGGCGGCGCGGTAATGGTTGGCGGCGGGTTCTTCCTGACCCGCTGGATGGCCGCCCAGCAGCAGGCGGCGGTGGCCGCCGCCCAGGTCCCCGAGGAATCCCCCGAGCTGGCGGCTCCCAGCGAGGGCGACTACTACAAGGACATCAACAACGTGTACACCCTGCTGTCGGTGGAGCCGGTGGAGATGGAGTTCGGCTACAGCCTGATCCCTTTGGTGGACGAGACCCACGGCGGCAAGCTCATCAGCCGCATCGTCATCTTCCGGCGGCAGTACGCCCAGGATATGGGCTTCGTCATCCCCTCCATCCGCCTGCACGACTCCTCGGCGCTGGGCACCAACCAATACGCCATCCGCATCAAGGGCGAGGTGGTGGCTCAGGGCGAGATTCTGGTGGATTACTATCTGGCGCTGGAGCCGCCCAATCCCTTGGGGGAGATCGACGGCATCGAGACCATCGAGCCCGCCTACGGCATCCCCTCCCGGTGGATTCTGCCGGAGAACAAGGAAATGGCCGAAATCTACGGCTACAACGTCATCGATCCCCTGTCCGTCATGCTGACCCATTTGGCGGAGACGGTGAAAAAGCACGCCTACGAGCTGCTGAATCGTGCCGAAACCATCCGGCTGGTGGACAATCTGAAGCAGCACTCTCCCGAGCTGGTGGAGGAGGCCATCCCGGCCATTATCCCCTATTCCAAGCTGGAGAAGCTGCTGCGCAACCTCCTTCAGGAGGGCGTGCCCATCAAGGACCTGGCCACCATCGTGGAAACCGCCGCCGATTCCTTCTCCCAGGGAAGAGATCTGGACATGACCACCGAGCAGGTCCGCGGCGCGCTGGCCCGCACCATCACAAGGCGGTTCTGCGAGGACGGCCAGCTGCGGGTCATCACCCTGGACGCCGAAGTGGAAAAGCGCATCATCTCCTCTCTCACCCGCAACGAGCAGGGCGTGTATCTGGCAATGGGCCCCGAGCTGATGCAGTCCATCATCTCCCAGCTGGCTGAGCACCTCAAAAAGTTCGGCGACCTGTCTCAGACGCCGGTGATTCTGGTCAGTCAGGTGATTCGCGGGTATTTCAGCCGGATGATCACCCAGTTCTACCCCCATGTGTACGTGCTCTCCTTCAATGAGATCACCAACACCGTGCAGATTCAGTCCCTGGGCAACATCACTGCCGAGGCGCCCATCATGGCACAGCGAAGGGCGGTGAACACATGAGCGCCAATCTGGCCCAACGGCAGTACACCGAGGCTGAGATTGAGTCCATGTCCACCGACCACCTGCTGGCTCTCTACAAGCAGACCGGGGACGAGGAGCTGAAATGGCCTCTGGTGCTGCGCTACGAAGGGCTCATCAAAAGCGCGGCGCTCCAGATCCGCGGCGTGTACAGCAGCTTCGCCCAGGTGGACGACATCGTCAGCGAGGGCATCCTCACCCTGCTCAGCTCCATCGACAAGTTTGACCTGGACAAGGGGATCAAATTTGAAACCTACGTGGCCAAGCGCATCCGGGGCATGGTCATTGATCTGGCCCGGAAGCAGGACTGGCTGCCCCGGAACATCCGGCAGCGGGCCAAGGAGATCGATACCGCAGTATCTCACCTCGCCAACGAGCTGGGGCGTTTCCCCACCGACCACGAGGTGGCAAGCCACCTGGGCATCCCCACCGACAAGTACCAAAAGGAGGCCGCCAGGGTGGCGCTGAGCAACACCCTGTCCCTGGACGCGCTGATGGACGCCAGGGATCTGGAGGGCTATCGCTTCGAGGTGTCCACCGAGGACCCTGCCGTCCAGCCCGAGACCGTGCTGGAGGACCAGGAGCTCCAGGAAACGCTGGCCCAGGGCATCGCCTCCTTACAGAAAAATGAACAGATCGTTTTGTCCCTTTATTACGAGAAAAACCTTCACATGAAGGAGATCGCCCAGGTGATGGGAGTCAGTGAGCCCCGCATCTCCCAGATCCACTCCCGCGCCATCCAGAAGCTGCGGGAGCACATGGGCGCATACATGAACAGCGAGGCCCCCAAAAAATCATCCAAAAAACGGAAGAAGGCATGATTCAAGATGTTCAAGGGCTTTTATAACCTGACCTCCGGCATGTACACCCAGCAGAAAAATCTGAACGTGGTGGGCAACAACCTGGTCAACATATCCACCGCGGGCTTCAAGCAGAGCCGGTACACCGCCAGCACCTTTGACGACGTGATGTACACCCGGGTGGGCAACAAGGAGAAGCTGTATACCGACATCGGCCGGCAGAGCTATATCCGGGCCAACAGCGACATCTACGTGGACTACACCCAGGGCGTTCCCGAGCCCACTAACATCCCCCTGGACTTTGCCATCATGGGGGACGGCTTCTTTGCCATTCAGCGGGAGGACGGCGACACCGTCTACACCCGGGCGGGCAGCTTCTCCCTGGACGAGGAGGGCTACCTGTGCTTCCCCGGCACAGGCTATGTGCTCAACCCCGAGGGCGAACGCATCCAGCTGCGCACCGACAAGCTGAATGTGGACCAGATGGGTAACATCTTCAACAAGGACAACGGCGGCTACCTGGGCACCGTGGGCGTCTACGGCTTCGAGGACCTGGAGCAGCTGGAGCACAACGACGCGGGCTTCTTCACCGGCGAGGGCGCCGAGGCTGTGGAGAACCCCTATATCCTGTGGAAGTACCTGGAGCGGTCCAACGCCGACATGATTCAGCAGATGACCGAAATGCTTACCTGTCAGCGGGCGCTGCAAAGCTGCGCCACAGTGACCAAAATTTACGATGAGGTCATGGGCCACACCGCCAGCGACGTGGGCCGGATGGGATGAGGTGAAATGAGATGAATCAATCCTTCTACACAGGCGCGGTCGGCGCCTCCATGCAGCTCAAGCGGATGAACATCATCGGCGACAACGTGGCCAACCTGAACACCTTCGGCTTCAAGGCGGACCGCACCGATTTCACCGCCCTGCTGTACCAGAACCATCGGGGCATTGAGGACGATCTGCCCATGGGCGTGGGCACCCGTATCCTCATGACCTCCACCAACCATGCCCAGGGCCCGGTGGAGGACTTCCAGCGCAGCACCGACTACATGATCGAGGGCGACGGCTTCTTCGGTCTGGTGGATCTGGCCACCGGTCAGGTGAGCTACACCCGCAACGGCGCGTTTGTCATGTGCAGCCGCGAGGTGCCCACCGGCGAGACGGACGCCAACGGCCAACCCGTCACCGAGCTGCGCTACTACCTGGGCGACAACGAGGGCCGCTTTGTGCTCAGCAATGTGGGCGGGATGATCGAGGTGGACAAGGACAGCGTCAAGGAGCTGCTGCCCGTGGGCGTCTTTGACTTCATCAACTACGACGGGATGCAGCAGGTGGACGACACCCGTTATCTCCCCGTGGACAAGAACGGCAATCTGGTCTATGGCACCGGCAAGCTGATCCAGGGAAAGATAGAGGGCTCCAACGCCGATCTGGCCGAGGAATATACCAAGCTCATCGAATCCCAGCGGGCCTACGGCCTGGCCCTGAAAATGGTACAGACCTCCGACGAGATCGAAGCCACTATCAACGGCCTGCGCAACTGATAGAGATAGGAGGAAGCTGAATGGCGATCAAGGGCTATCACGAGTTGAACTCGCTGGAGCTGGACACCCTCAAGGAGGTGGGCAGCATCGGCACCGGCAACGCGGCCACCGCACTGTCCCAGATGCTGGGGCGCTCGGTGCGCATTGAGCAGCCGGAAGTGCGCATTATGGAATACAATGAGGCCATCGAATGGATCGGCGGCCCCGAGGAGATCACCGCCGGAGTTCTGGTAAAGCTCAGCGGGCAGATGAACGGCATCATGCTGTCGGTGCAGCCGCTGGAATTTGTCAACATCGCGCTGGAGGGCATGATGGGCAAAACGGTGGCGGACTACAGCGAGCTCACCGACATGGAGCATTCCGCCCTGGTGGAGGTGGGCAACATCATGATCTCCACCTTCATCAACGCGCTGAGCGGTCTGGCCGGTATGGATGTGAGCCTGACGGTGCCCGCCTTTACGGTAGACATGCAAGGGGCCATCCTGGCCGTACCGATGGCGGAGTACGGCGGACAGTCCGACTATATCATGACCATCGGAGGCAACTTTATCAGTGAGAACAAGCAGGTTCCCTGCCGCCTGCTGATGTCTCCGGACCTCCGGTCTTTAAATGCACTTTTGAGGAAGCTGGGCGTAAGCGATGGCTGAAGGTAAGATCACAATCGGCATCGCGGACATGAAAATGGCCAAAGGGGAGGGTATGTTAATCACCTACGCGCTGGGGTCCTGCATCGGCATCTGTCTGCACGATCCGGCCCTCAAGCTGGGTGCTTTGGTCCATATCATGCTGCCGATCAATATGGAACCGGGACGCAAAAACCCGATGAAATATGCCGATACCGGGATCAGAGAGACCTTGAAGCAGATGGAGGCCAAGGGCGCCAGCCGCTCCAGGATCACCGCCAAGATCGCCGGCGGGGCCATGATGTTCAAGGACAGCAGCGGCTCGATGGGCAATATCGGACAGAGGAATATCGAGAGCGTCCGCATGAACCTGAAAAAAGAGGGCATCCGCCTTTTGAAGGAGGATGTGGGCGGGTCCGTGGCCCGGACCCTGCTGTTCGATGTAAACAGCGGCTTGGGCTGCGTGCGCTGCTATGGACGCAAGGAACTTATCATTTAAGACCGCGCAAGCGGAAAGGGAGTGTTGGAAATGATGGAAGAGAGCAAGCGGGGAATCCTGCTGGAATCTGGTACCAATGAGATTGAGGTCATGAAATTCACCATTGGGGGCAATCTGTACGGCATCAATGTGGCCAAGGTGCTGGAGATCATGATCTCCGCGCCGGTGAAGCCTATGCCCCTGTCCCACGCGTCGGTGGAGGGCATCTTCAAGCCCCGTGACACGGTGATCACCGTGGTGGACCTGCCCCAGTACCTGGGGGTGGACAGCCCCAAGAGCGATAAGGACATCTTCATCGTCACCAACTTCAATAAGATGTGCATCGCCTTCCGGGTGCACACCGTGGACCGCATCAGCCGCATATCCTGGACCGATATTCACAAGCCGGACAAAACCGTGTCCGGCGGCGCGGAGAGCGTAGCCACCGGCATCGCCCAGTGCGACGGCGAGCTGGTCACCATCCTGGACTTCGAGCGCATCGTGGCCGAGATCGCCCCGGAGACCTCCATCCAGATTTCCGAGGTGGAGCAGATGGGCCCCCGGGAGCGCAACGACAAGCCCATCTGGATCGCGGAGGATTCCATCCTGCTCAGCAAGATGATCGAGGACTCCCTGCGCAAGGCCAACTATGTGAACCTGCACATGTTCTCCAACGGCCTGGAGCTGTGGGAGGCTCTGGCCTCTCTGCCCCAGAACGGCGATCTGACCCGGGACGTTGCCCTCATCATCACCGACATTGAGATGCCCCAGATGGACGGCCACCGGCTGACCAAGCTGGTCAAGGAGAGCACCAGCCGGTTCAAGGAGGTCCCCCTGATCATCTTCTCCTCCCTCATCAGCGAGGAAATGCGTCTCAAGGGTCGGGACCTGGGCGCGGACGAGCAGCTGACCAAGCCGGAGATCGGCCATCTGGTGGACGTGATGGATCACCTGCTCTTGCGCTATGAACAGACCCACGGCTAAAGAACGGACAAATAGGAGGCAGTTTCTATGAGCGGCAAATACATCGTGCGGCAGCCCATCCGGGACACTGATGGCAATACCCTCGGGCATGAAATCCTATATCATGGGGCCAATCAGGCCTTTAGCAGCGACAGCTCTTCCTCCAGCGCGGAATTTGCCGCCGCCAACACCATTTACAGCTTTCTCACCGACAACAGCCCCAAGGTGCTGAAGGGTACGCTGAATTTCATGACCTTCACCACCATGCTGCTGATGAAAAAGACCCCCCGGCTCTTTGACAAGAACGATCTGGTCATTCAAATCGACGACGCGGTGATCATCCACCCCCTGTCCATGCATCTGGTGCAGCAGTACGTCAAGGAGGGCTACCGCATCGCGGTGAACGACTTCCAGTTCACCCCCCGGTACCTGGCCCTGCTGGACGACATCCACTTCATCAAGATCAACGCCAAAACCTCCAGCGAAATTACCATCCGCAACACGGTGGAGGTGGCCCACAGCATGAACATCAAGTGCATCGTCACCAGTATTGACGACGCGAACCTCTATCAGCGGGCCATCGCCCTGGGGGCGGACGGCCTGGAGGGACCCTATGTGGCCGGCAAGCTCACCACCCGGGCCCACAGCAGCGCCTACATCCAGAGCAACTTCTTCCAGCTGATGGTGGCCGTCACCAGGGATGAGCCCAACGTGGAGGAGGTCGAGCGGATGATCGCCGCCGACGCCAGCCTGTCCTACGGCCTGCTGAAGATGGTCAACTCCGCCTACTTCGCCCTGCGGCACCGGGCCACCACCATCACCCAGGCCATCATGACCCTAGGCCTGGGGCAGCTGAAGCAGTGGATTTATCTGCTCAGCGCCAGCAACGCGGAAAATGAGATGGACCCCGGCTCGGAGGAGTTTTTGAAGCGCTCCTTCATGCGAGCCAACTTTTGCAGCGAGCTGATGAATCACGCCAAAAACATGCCCATCTCCAAGTCGGAGGCCTATCTGATGGGCATGTTCTCCACCCTGAATTACCTCATCGAAGCCCCAATGGAGGAAATTCTGGCGGAGGTCCCGGTGGCCGACGAGATCAAGGCGGCCCTGCTCACTCACGAGGGCCGCTGCGGTATGCTGTATGACCTGGTGCTCAGCTATGAGTCCGCCGACTGGGAGCGCATCACCCAGCTGGCGGAGGAGCTGGGCATCCCGGACAACATGATGACAAGTATTTACTTCATCTGCATGGAGAACGTAAACATCCTCTGGGAGCAGCTCACCAATCCCTATCCCCAGCAGCTGCCCCCCACCGAGGGAGCCCCCCAGGGCTGAGCCGGCCCATATCGATAAAAAATCTCTGGCGGATGGGATCATCCGCCAGAGATTTTAATTTCCTCAGTCCCGGCCGTGGTGGGGGGTCTCATGGACCACCTTGCAGGCCTGGAGCAGCTGAGCGATCACATCGCTGCTGAGCTTGCCCTCGTAAACGGTCAGGCGGGGCACCCGGTCGCCGGGTTCCAGCACCACGTACTTAGGGGGCAGGTGGTTCAGGGTGTAAGCCTTCACGTCCTCCATGCAGCGCTCGCAGGAGCACAGGCCGAACATCTTCACATACTTGGGGGCCTTCTCCTCCACCAGCACCTGCATCACATTGATATAGCCGGGATTTTCCGGGTAAAACGGCTCCTTCCACTGGATGGGCGCCTCGGGCTCCGGCTCGGGAACGGGAGCGGGTTCCGGTTCGGGTTCAGGCGCCGGGGCGGCCGCTTGGGCGGGCTCAGGCTCTGGCTCAGGTGCCGGAGCGGGCTGGGGCGCCGCCTGCTGGGGTCCCAGCTCACCCTCCAGGGCGTCCTCCAGAGCGTTTTTGATCTGCACCGACACGGCGGCGTCCGGCGCCATGGAGGTGACGATGGGGGGCACGGGGGCGGCGGGGGTCTCCGCCACGGCCTCCTCAACGGAGGGATCAGGCTTCTTGCTCAGCAGGTTCATCACCCGCGCGGTCTTGCTGGTTTTGTCCTTAGATGTCATGATGCTGATACTCCTTACTCAATTGAAAAATTTAGAGATATACTTTTGCCTGAAGGACTGCTTGGGCCGGGGGAATTGTTCGCCGGCCACCGCGTCCACGATCTCCTGGAAATCCTGGGCGGGCCGGGATTCCGGCTGGTAGGTGAGCACGCTCTGGCCGTGGGCCGGAGCCATGGCCACGCCCACACCCCGATGGATCTTAGCCTGGAACACCTGGCTGTCCAGCTGTCCGGCCACCTCCTCCGCCAGTTCCAGGATGTCCTTGGACAGGGTGAGCCGCCCGTTGAACTTGTTGATGAGGATGCCGATCACCTTCAAATTGGGGTTGAAGGCGTCCCGCACCGTCTCGATGGTCTCCTGAAGCTGGGTGACGCCCACCAGGCTGAGCACCTCCGCCTCCATGGGGACAATGAGTCCGCTGGAGGCCACATAGGCGTTGACGGTGAGGATATTCAGCGCCGGCGGGGTGTCGATGATGACGAAGTCGTACCGGCCGCTCACGCCGGTGAGCAGGTCGCTGAGCATGAACTCCCGGCGGGGCGCGGTGAACTCCACCTCGGCGGCGGACAGCATGATGTCCGAGGGGAGCACGTCGCCGTATTCGGTGGAGGAGATTGCCTCCTCCATGGAACAGTTCCCTTTGAACACATCATACACGGTGCTGCCGGAACCGATGTCCAGGCCCAGGGTGAAGCCCAGGTTGCCCTGCGGGTCCAGATCGATGCCCAAAACCTTGGCGCCGCGCTGGTGAAGGCCGCACACCAGGGCAGATGCGGTGGTGGTTTTTCCCACGCCTCCCTTTTGATTGGTGACGGTGATGATTTGAGTCAAGGTTTATTCCCTCCCTTTCACAAAAACTTGGGGAAAAGTCTTAAGTTTAATATACTACAGGTCGATAAAAAAGAACAGAGGTACAGCGAAAAAACTGTGAAAAAATTTTGAGAAATTTCTCCGTTGAATGAGCTTGGGACGGAACATTCCCGCCCATAAGCCTGGATAGAAAGGAGCGGTCCAATATGGCGTCCATCACCAGTTTGAGCAACAGCTATAATACCAGCAGCATCTACGGCAACCGGAACGTGCTCAGCGGTCTGGCCAGCGGCATGGATACCGAGCAGATGATCGAAAACGCGATCTCCGGCATCAAGACAAAAATCCAGAACCTGTACAAGAAGCGCACCAAGATCGAGTGGCAGCAGGAGGCCTACCGCAGCATCATTGATAAGGCGGTGAATTTCAACACCAAGTACACCTCCTACTCCTCCAAGACCAACCTGCTCAGCAGCAGCTTTTTCAGCAACGCGGTGAATACCGTCACCAAGGGCACCTACGCCGACAAGATCACCGCCAGCGGCAAGACCTCCAGCGACGTCAAGATCAACGCGGTCAAGCAGCTGGCCACCGCCGCCGCCTATACCTGCTCCGGCCTGGGCGGGCAGTCCGCCGGTGAGCTCTCCCGCATCAACGCCGGGGAGGGCTTCGACATTACCGGCAAAACTACCGTGAGCACGGTCTCCGGCAGGCTGTCCTTCCAGTACGGCGGCACCAACGGCACTACCTTCGACATCAAGTTCGACGAGCTGGAGAACATCAACGATGTCAAGGTGTATAATGCGGACGGAACGGAAAAAACCGACGCGACCAACGCCGAGAAGCTGGCCCAGGCGATCCAGAACAAGCTGGACGATATCACCTACAGCTACACCAAAAACGGCGTCCAGGAGACCACCACCGCCGGCAAGGCCATCAAGGTGGAGGCCGACCCTATCTTTGGCAGCATCTCCTTCTCTGACGGCTTGGGTGAGGGAAATACCGTCAAAATCAACTATGTGTCGGGCGATATTGAGGACACGTTGGGGGTCAAGACCGGCGATACGTCCCTTCGGGCCTGGCAAAGCCTGAGCAAAGAGGTTGACACCAAGGACTACCTGGCTGATAAGGAACTGGGCATCACCTTCAACGGCGTCACCAAGAAGATCAGCATGTCCAAGGTGCTTGAGCAGACGAATCTTGATAAGACCTATGACAACGACCCCAACGAGTCCTTCAAGAACGCGCTGCAAAGCGAGCTGGACAAAGCCTTCGGCAGCGGCAAAATCACGGTAAATCAAACGCCGGTTCAGGATGACGGCACGGGCGGCCAGCTGTCCTTCTCCACGGCATCCGGCGCTACCCTGAGCCTGGGCGGCACGGCCATCGAGGGTCTGGGTTTTGAGGATGGAGACTCCAACTTCATCAACCAGAAGAAAAAGCTCACCGATATCCTGGGTGAGGACTTCTTCAAGAACGCCCCCCGGCTGAAGGGCGAGTTTGATGAGGGCGCCAAGCCCATCCCCAGCAAAAACGGCACCTATTACCTGGACAGCAAGGGCAACCGGGTGGACGAGGAAGGCTACCGCGTTACCGCTGAAGGAAAGGCCATCTATGACTTCCGGGTTAACGACGCTCAGATTCAGCTCACTGAGGACTCTACGCTGGAGAGCCTGATGAACTCCATCAACTCCAACGCCAGCGCGGGGGTGAAGGTCAGCTATTCTCAGCTCACCAACGAGTTCAAGTTCACCGCCACCGAAACCGGCGCCAACGGCAGAATCGAGTTTGGCGGGCTGGCCAAGGAATTGTTTGTCTCCGGGGATCACAGCGCCGACGACAGCTTTGCCGAGACCTATGGCTTTGGCATGAGTGACGGCGAAAGCAAGCGCATTGCCTTTGGATTTGACAGCTATGACCTTAGCTTCGTTATCTCCAGCGATGATACGATACAGGACATCGCCGACTACCTGAACGAGAGCATTTACAATGACGGCTGGACCGCTTCCTATGACGAGCTCTCGGGCCAGCTCAAGATCACCGACAAGACCGGCAAAGCGGTGGATTTCGACCTGTACGAGGGCGACGACAGCAAGGGCACCAAAATTGATATTCCGGAGTTTGCGTCCTCCTATAGCGGCGGCCAGGACGCCGTCCTGGATGTGGAGATCAACGGCAAGCATTTCGACAATCTTACCCGCAGCTCCAACAGCTTCGACATCGACGGCCTGACCGTCAACGTGAAGGGCACCTTCGACACCACGCCCAAGGACGGCGAGGCCTATGAGCCCGTCACCTTTGAGACTACCACCGACGCGGACAAGATTGTGGACGCCATCCGGGACTTCGTCGACGATTACAACGAGATGATCACCGAGATTAAGAACGCCTATTCCACCACGCCCGCCGAGAAGACCAACGGCGCCCGCTATGAGCCCCTCACCGCCGAGCAGGAGGAGGGCATGACGGAAAGTGAGCTGAAGGCTTACGAGGAGAAGGCCAAGCAGGGCATCCTGTTCGCCGACTCCACCCTGTCCAGCATGTACAGCAGGCTGCTCAACGCCATCCAGCCCGGCGGCACCGACGGCCAGATCCTGCGGGAAATCGGCATCGGCACCTCCTACAGCAGCGGCCTGACCACCATCAGCCTGGACGAGGATAAGCTGCGCAACGCTTTGGAGAGCGACCCGGACAAGGTGAAAAACGCGTTCACCAAGACCCGCGAGGGCGGCTCCTCCACCGACGGCCTGATGCAGACCCTTCAGAACAACCTGAACACCTACACCAAGACCACCGGTGAGCCCAAGGGCGTTCTGATCCAGCGTGCCGGCTCCGTCAAGGCCCCCACCTCTCTGAACAGCAACAGCCTGAAGAGCCAGATGGACAGCATTGACAATCAGATCGAGCGCTGGCAGAACAAGATGTCCGATCAGATCGACCGCTACACCACCCAGTTCAGCCGCCTGGAGCAGCTGATCGCCGAGATGAACTCTCAGGCCTCCGCCTTCTCCGGTCTGATGGGCGGCTCCAGCGGCTACTAATCCACCAACCAAAAAGGAGTCAAGAATGGACAGAAAAGGCTTCCAGGGGTACCAGGGCTACAAGGAGCAGGGCATCAATGAAATGACCCCGGGAGAACTGCTCCTGCTGCTGTACGACGAGCTGATCAAACGGCTGCTCCGGGCGGACCTGGCCCTGGGCAAGGCGGATTACCCTTTGTTCGAGGCCAGCGTGGATCGGTGCCTGGACATCATCCGCTATCTGGACGACACCCTGGACATGCAGTATCCCATCAGCCGCAACCTGAACCGCCTGTATGACTACCTCAGCTTCGAGCTGAACCGGGTGAAGGCCGGACGCAACAAGACCGAGCTGGACCGGGTGAAAACCATGGCGGGAGAGCTGCGGGACACCTTCCGGGAGGCAAATAAGAATGCCCTCCAACAGCTGGCGGAGGCCGCCGCGCAGGAACAGGCCGGTGGCTGAGGGCTGGTCTATGAACGAAAAGATCGTAATGGACGCTTTGGTTCAGATGAAGCGCACCGGCAATCTGCTCAACGAGCTGTGGGACCTGACCCAGCAGCTGGGCCAGTCCATCGACCGCAATGACCAGGTGAGCACCCAGATGCTCATCGCCATGCGGGAGGACCCCTTGGGCAAGCTCCAGGCTGCGGACCTGGCCCTGCGGGACCAGCTGGAGGCCCTGCCCGACCGGGAGGACGCTCACCGGCTGGCGGGGATGCTCAACGGAGGCTCCCCTGCGGACCCCGCCCAGAAGCCCCAGCAGATGCTGTGTGAGCTGGTGGCCTCCAACAAGCGCCGGCTCAAGCAGATCATGGAGCTGGATAAGCTGCTCAACCAGCGGCTGGCCCGGGAGAAATCCGCCTACCAGTAAAGCGACAATACAACAAAATATCGGCCCGGTGGTTCACCGGGCCGATATTCCACGAACAAAGACCGTTATGTATTCGATTTGGAAATCGCCCACAGCGGCGCGCCGTTGTCCCGTGCGGAGGACAGCTCATCCAGGATGAGCTGCGGGTCCCAGAGTTCCAGGCTGCGCTCCAGGCTGTTGGGGTCGGCCACCAGGATGTCTCCGGTGAGGGTCACTCCCCGCAGAACAATGAAGTGGCCGCCGTCGGTGAAATGACCCCGCCCCATGAGGGCCACCACCACCCCGCCGGTGCTGAGCACCTGACGCACCTGATACGGCGTACGCTCGGTGATGGGCTCCGCCTCCAGGCCAAAGCCCCGGGCCACCCCCTGGACGATGGAATGGTAGGACCCGCTTCGCCGCGCCCAGTAGCCGTGCTCCACCACCCAGTCGGCCATTTGGGCCGGGTCGGTGTCCGTGTCCGTCATGCTGGCCACCACCATGGCCATAGCCGTGGGGCCGCAGCCGTAGGGACCGATGGGATCGGTGCCGTAGAGCTGATTGGCCCACTCCTCGTCCGACTGGCAATAGTAGACCATATCGACCGAGCCCCCGGTGAGAATTCGGCGGCCGTCCACCTCCATCACCTGGGTGAGCGGCGGGTCGGTGGCTGAAGCCCACGGGTCCTGGGGCGGCGGGGATTCGTCCAGTACCAGAATAATTTCCTCGGGTCCGCTGGTGAAATCCTCCCAGGCCGCCGCCGCCTGGGAAGCCAGACCCGTGATCTGCCGTCCGGTCCAGCTGGCAAAGCGGACGGCCTGGGCGCCCGCCGCTTGGAGAAACCGCCTGGTGGCGTCCAACGCCGCCCTGCCCGTGTCCGCCACCACCGCGGCAGCGTAGCGGACGGGGGCCACGATACGCTCATAGGTCTCGGGCGCGAAATGGCGGCAGGCGGCCAGCTCCACGCCGCCGATGCACAGTGCCGCCAGCAGCGCCGCTAGAATGATATTCCGCACCAGATGGCCGGATTTTTTGGTTCCTTTCAACCGCACACCTCCCCAACTGGGATTTGCTCTTATTATAACAGAAAAAACGTCTTTTTCAATGGAAAGAAATTTGATCCCGTCCGACGCTTTGAAAGCCAGGAGACAGCTATGCCCACCATTTATTTGGAACATGTTTCAAAATTTTATAAGCCCAAGCGAAGGCGCAAGGGTCCAATCCACCAGGATATGGGCGTGGAGGATGTGGATCTGACCATCCATCAGGGAGAATTCGTCTTTGTGGTGGGAGGCAGCGGCGCAGGGAAGAGCACTTTGCTGCGCCTCATAACCGGGGAGACCAAGCCCAGCCAGGGCGCGGTGTACCTGGGGGACCGGGATCTGAACCGGGCGCTGTTTCTCAGCCGCAACCGTATGTCGGTGATGTTCGGAAAGATCTGGCAGGACCCCACCCTCATCCGCAAAAAGACCATCGGAGAAAACCTTGCCCTGGCCTCGCAGATCGCCCTGGGGCGGGAAAGCGCCAAGGTGGTGGATATTCGGGTAAAAAAAGTGCTGGGCCTTGTTGGGATGAAGGGCGTGGAAAAGAAGTACCCCGTGGAGCTGTCCATCGGCGAGTGCCGCCGGGTGGAGCTGGCCCGGGCCCTGATTGGAAGCCCGCCCATCCTCATCCTGGACGAGATCACCGCCAACCTGGACGACGACTGCATCTGGGACACACTCCACCTGCTCAACGACGTGAACCGCCGGGGCACCACCGTGGTCATGGCCACCCACGACAGCCAGTATGTGAACATACTCCGGCGGCGGGTGATCACCATGTCCAACGGCCGGATGGTCTCAGACGAAAAGAAGGGAAAATACGGCGATGTGCTGGAAAAGGACCGAAAACCTTTGGCCTTTGCCAAGCTCAGAACCGATTTCATATAGATACACCAACATAGTAAGAAATTGAGGAGGAAAACGCAAATGATCAAAAACATGAAGGTCAGAAAAAGTTTGATCTTGGGCTACGGCGTCATCATTGTCGTCTCAGTCGTCATCATCATCGCGTCCCTGATCCTGATGAGCGTGCAGAAGGGCCAGTATCAGAACATCCTGGACAACTATGTCGGAGCCAACACGCTGGTCTCCAATTCCCGCATCGCCTATAATACCGCGGCCCGAAATGTGCGTGACGCGGTGCTTGCCGGCGACGAGGCCAGCGTCACCGCCGCAAGAAACAAGATCAGCGAATTGGACGCCGATTTGGCCAGCCTTAAAAGCCTCTATCCCCTGGACAATACCAGCAAGCTGGACAACTTTGTCAACCTGGTGCAGGACTGGGAAAAGGAGGCCAACGAAATCGCCAATTTGGCCATCTCTGACCGCAATACCGCCAGCAGCATGATCGTCAACGAGTGCACGCCCGCGCTGTCCAAGGCCGCCACTGCGGGCGACGAGCTGGCCGCTGAGCTGGAGAAGGCCCAGAAGGATATCATTGACCAGCAGAACACCATCTCCACCATCGCCATGGTTGTCATCATCGCTGCCATGGTCATCGCCACTGTGGCGGTGATCCGCATCGCTCTTATCATTGTCAAGAGCATCGTGGTGCCGGTGGAGCAGGTACATACCGCCCTGGAGGGCTTCAGCCAGGGCAAGCTGGACATCCCCGTGGATTATCACAGCGGCAGCGAGCTGGGCGAGATGTGCGACGCCCTGCGCACCAGCCAGCACGTGCTGAATGAATGCATCAGCGATACCTGCCATCTGCTGGAGGAGATGGGCAACGGCAATTTCGATGTGCGCACCAAGGACGAAAAGGTATATGTGGGCGCTCTGAGCAGCATCCTCACTTCCGTGCGTACCATCAACCGCAGCCTCAGTGACGCCCTGACCCAGATCAACCAGAGCGCCGAGCAGGTGTCCGCCGGCGCCGAGCAGGTGTCCACCGGCGCCCAGTCCCTGGCCCAGGGCGCTACCGAGCAGGCCAGCGCCGTGGAGGAGCTGTCCGCCACCATCGCCGAGATCTCCAACAACTCCCGCAAGAACGCCGAGAACAGCGAAAAGGCTGCGGCCCACTCCCAGGACGCCGGCCAGAGCCTGAGCGAGAGCTCCCAGTACATGCAGCAGATGGTGGAGGCCATGGAGAAGATTTCCGACTCCTCCGCCGAGATCGGCAAGATCATCGCCACCATTGAGAACATCGCCTTCCAGACCAACATCCTGGCCCTGAACGCCGCCGTGGAGGCCGCCCGGGCGGGCAGCGCCGGCAAGGGCTTCGCCGTGGTGGCCGACGAGGTGCGCAACCTGTCCGCCAAGTCCGACGAGGCCGCCAAGGCCACCAAGGAGCTCATCGACCGCTCCATCGTGTCCGTCAAGGAGGGCAATGAGATCGTGCAGAAGGTGTCCGCCGCCCTCCAGGCCACCAACGAGCGCGCCGGGCTGGTGGTGGCCTCCGTCCAGGAGATCACCAAGGCCGCCGAGGAGGAGTCCGAGGCCATCGCCCAGGTGACCGAGGGCATCGACCAGATCAGCTCCGTGGTGCAGACCAACTCCGCCACCAGCGAGGAGTCCGCCGCCGCCAGCGAGCAGCTGTCCAGCCAGGCCGCCCTGATGAAGGAGCTGCTGGCCCGCTTCAAGCTGCGTCAGGACGGCTTTATGCCCAAGCCCCAGCCCGCCTACAGCGCCGCTCCCACAGCCACAGCATCTTCCTATGACGACAGCTACGACGCCTCTTCCAGCGGCTCCGCCGCCAGCGTGTTCAGCAAGTATTAAGCAGCCACACAGCTGCCAGGGGGCGGCAGTCATGCCGTCCCCTGGCACTTTTTTCACACAAGTCACCCCATGAAAACCCCGAGAGAGGAGCGGACCTATGGCAGACAGGAAGGTCCAGGATCAGGACCTGATTTTCGCCCTGGATATCGGCACGCGCAGCGTGGTGGGCGTAGTGGGCCGGCCGGTGGGCGACCGGCTGAAGGTCATCGACGTGGAAATGGCCGAGCATGGCAAACGGGCCATGATGGACGGCCAGATCGACGACATTAAGCAGGTGGGCGCTCTGGCCCGGACAGTGACGGAGCGGCTGGAGACCCGTCTGGGTGTTCACCTGGAGCGGGTGTGCGTGGCCGCCGCCGGGCGCGCCCTGCGCACCCAGAAGGGCTCCTTCACCCTGGAGCTGCCGGAGGAGCAGTCCATTGACGCCGAGCAGATCAGCCGGCTGGAGGCCGGAGCGGTGTCCGCCGCCGAGGAGGCCCTCCAGAGCGACGGCAGCGACCGCCGCCAGATGTTCCTGGTGGGCTACACCGTAGCCCAGTACCGGCTGGACAACTACCCCATGGCCAACCTCCAGTACCACACCGGGCGCAAGGCGGAGGCCGATGTGGTGGCCACCTTTCTCCCCGGAGAAGTGGTGGAGAGCCTGTACGCCGCCATGCGCAACGCGGGACTCCAGGTGTCCAGCATGACGCTGGAGCCCATCGCCGCCATGAACGCCGCCATCCCCGCCGAGCTGCGGCTTTTGAATCTGGCCATGGTGGACATCGGCGCGGGCACCACCGACATCGCCCTGTGCCGGGACGGCAGCGTGGTGGGCTACACCATGGCTACCGTGGCCGGGGACGAGGTCACCGAGGCCATTATGCGCTCCTTCCTGGTGGACTTCAGGACCGCCGAGGAGATCAAGCGATCCATCGGCGAGAGCGACGAGCTGATCCGCTGCCGGAACATTCTGGGCCAGGAGGAGCGGGTGGCCGTGTCCGAGGTGGTCCAGGTCATTCAGGAGCCCATGGACAAACTGGCGGACGCCATTGCCAAGCAGATTTTGGGGGTCAACGGCACTCCTCCCTCCGCCGTGTTCCTGGCGGGCGGCGGCAGCAAGCTGGCCGGTCTGCGGGAAAAGGTCGCCATTCAGCTGGAGATGGATGAGAAGCGGGTGGCCATCGCGGGGAACAATTTCGCCCTCAGCGTATTTGCCGACAGCCTGGATCTGGAGCGGCCGGAGTACGCCACCCCGCTGGGCATCGCCATTTCGGCGGGCCTGGGGCTGCTCAACGACAGCTATGTGGTCATCCTCAACGGCCAAACCGCCAAGCTGTTCCGCAACGGGGTGCTCACCCTGCAGGACATTTTGCTGATGAACGGCTACAGCTACGCCGACATGGTGGGCAAGACGGGCAAAAGCCTGAACCTCACCCTGGACGGCAAGCGAATGGTATTCCGTGGTGAGCCCGCCGTTCCCGCCGTGCTGCGGGTCAACGGCGAGGAGGCCACTCTGTCCAGCGTGGTCCACGCTGGGGATGAGATCAGCTTCATCCCCGCCCGTCATGGCGAGGACGCCCGCCGCACGCTGGGTGAGCTGCTGGGAGAGAACTTCTACGGCAAGGCTATGGTGAACAACGCCATTTCCCCTATGGACCGGCAGCTGGTCCAGGGAGACGTGGTACTCACCCTGCGTCAGGCGCCCCCGCCTCCCAAGCCGGAGGCGCCGCCTGCCGCCACTCCCTGGACGGCCGCTCCTGTTCCGGCTGCCAGACCGGCTCCCCGGCCCCAGGAAGTACACTTGACCCTCAACGGCCGGCCCCTGGTTCTTCCCCGGAAGGAGGACGGCTCCCCCTATTATCTGATGGATCTGCTGGAGCACTCCGGCATTGATTTTGAGCACCTGGACAGAACGGTGCGCCTGGAGGTCAACGGCGTGGAGCGAGGCTTCCAGCACACGCTGAAGGAGCAGGACTCCGTCAGCATCACTCTGACCTGATTGAGACACAAGAAGGTGTTGTGCCATGGCATTTGGAAAACCAAAAGCGCCCAAGGAGCCCAAGCCCCCCAAGGCGCCCAAAGAGAAAAAACCCAAGAAACCCAAAAAAGAAAAGCCTCCCAAGGAGAAAAAGGGTAAGAAGGGTAAAAACGTCCCTGAGGAAGTGGAGGGCCAGGAGGGAGAACAGCCTAAGAAGAAAAAGCTCCCCCTCCCGTTCTTGATTATCTCCCTGGTGGTCATCGTCGCCGCAGCGGTCATTCTCTTCCTTTTCGTCATCAAGCCCAGGTTCTTTGGCGAGCCAGATCCGGAGGTCAGTGTCTCCGTGGAGCCGGAGCCCCCGGTGTTGCCCTCGGAGATCCCCATCGGCGACGACGTGTCCATCTCTGGCCTGCAGCTGGGTTCGGACGAGAGCGAGGCCTTGGCGGAAAAGGCAAAGACCATCACCTACCGGTACACCAACCTGGTGGACGCGGGCAAGGCCGCCCAGACCTATGCCGGACAGCTGGCGGGTGAGGACCCCCGCTTCAGCGTGGTGGACGAGGAGTTCGTCATTCAGCGGGAGAAACCGGACTACACCGCCGCCGAGGGCATGGTGCTGCTGGCCCGAAACGTCCCTGTAGAGGCCCCGGAGGCCACAGATCCCCCTGAAACCGAGTCCCCCGAGGGGGAGGAATCCCAGGACCCGGACGCCAGCGCCGAACCCACTCCTACCCCCACCCCGGAGCCTGAGCCGGAGCCCACTGAAGAGCCCATCACCTACGTGCACACCGTGCGCATTACTTGGTCGCCGGGGCTGTGCGTGGTCACGGCCGACGAGCAGGTGGGCAAGGTCACCTCTCCCCCGTCCAGCTCTGTCAGCGCCCAGCATCCCGTCACTCAGAGGGGCGCGGTGCAGCAGCTGGAGAAAATGACTCCGGCGCAGCTGGGTCTGCCCGGGGAATCCATGGATATCTATGAGGTCATCCCCATGGACGCCACGGAAACGGTGGACGGCATACCCTGTATCCGCATGCACGTCTTTAACGACGATAACGCTGCCCAGAGCAACGACTTTGTCGGCAGCTACCTGCTGAGCATCGATGCGGAGCACCTTTACCGAGTGGACCCGATCACCGATGAGATTACGGAGCTGGAGTACGAATACGTCCCTTGAATCACGAAAAACCGCTGAGAGGTAAACTCTCAGCGGTTTTTTATGCCAGCGGCGTGAGATGCGGGTACTCCAGAGTACCCTCCAGGCGCAAAGGTGTTTTCCCCTTCGCCAGGGATGCCTGGGCCAGGAATACCGGGGTAAGCGCCCCTTCCAGCATGGGCACGGCGGAGCGCGGGGAGATGGCTTTACCTGGGGTCAGCGCTCTGGCAATGGCCGGGTCCACCTGGACCACATTCAGGCCGTATTCCCGGCCCAGGGCCGTGATCTGCTTGGCGGTGACCTGCTGTCTGGCCTCCGTGTCCAACGGGTGAAACCCAATGAGCCCATTGAAGCGTCCGGCAATCTCCCGCAAAACGCCGGACCGGGCCAAAGCCAGCCGGGCAGACTCATCCGCCTGGTACAGCCGACGGGCCAAGCCGACGGCGCCAGGGCCTTCCAGCGGAGGAGGCGCACCGCTTTTCGGCGGAGCAAACCCTAATCCCCACTCCTTTCCCGACAGGTCGGTGTTGGTGGTGAACAGGAAGATACAGCGGCGGAAATCCAGCTCCCGGCTGCCCTGACCATCCTCCCGGCGTGCGGTGGAGCGGCCCTCGTCCAGAATGGACATGAACGCCTTGAGCACCTCCGGATGGGCCTTGTCCAGCTCGTCGAACATAAACACCGTGTGAGGACTGCGGCGCACCGCCTCCAGCACCGCATCGTCGTCATAGCCCACATATCCCGGCGGCGCGCCGGTGAGTCGGTAGACCGAATGGGACTGCGTGAAGGTGTTCAGCTCCGTCCAGACCATGCGGTAGCGCTCCTCCCCCAGGCAGCGGTTCAGCGCGGGCGCCACGGCTTTGCCCAGCTCCGACTTGCCCACCCCGGTGGGACCGTAAAAAATCAGCGACAGCGGCCGCAGCGGTTCTTGCTTGCAGGCGTGGCACCACAGCTTGAAGGCCGCCGCCTCCACCGCCGCCGCTTGTCCGAGCACCCGGCTTTGCAGCTCACCCTTCAGGCTCTGGAGCAGGTCTGGCTTTGGCTGCACAAATACCTGGTCCAGCTCCCGCAGGCGGTCCGTCATGGCCTGAAACCCTGCGTAACGCTGGACCGCGCCCTGCAAAAAAAACTCGTTCAGCCTGGGGTCCGCGCCGCCATAGGCCACCGCCGGACGAAAATATAAAAGATAATCCTCTCCGGTCCGCCAGAACCCCACCTGGGCCTGGGCCGGATTGCACCCAGACGGCAGCGTGCACCCCGCAAATTCGTAACTGCGCCCCAGGCGGGCGCAGGCGTCCACCTTCTGCTTCAGCCGCGCATATCCCGACGGCCCGCAGGCGCAGAACTGGAAAAAATCCATGGACGGCCTCCTCACATTTTAAACGTGCTGTGATTATAGCCATTCACAGGGAAAATCAACCATAAAAAACCGGCCCGCAGGCCGGTTTTTTCGCTTTACGCGTAAACGTCGATATAGTCTCCCTTGGCGGGAGCGGGAACAGCTTCCAGCATCTTCATCAGTTCCTGTCCAGCCATTTCCTGGCTGTCCATCATCTTCTTGGTGACGGCCAGAGAATAGTTGGTGGCAAAAGACGCGGCGCTCATTCCCATGGCCATACTGGCAATGGATTCCATCATAGGTCAGTCCTCCTTTCCCTCCGGCGCCGCCGGAGTCTGGGTCTCGGGAGCGGCAGAATGCCCCTCCCGCTTATCCAGCACGCCGCCCAGCAGGTCCAGAAGCTCCACAGGGGCGGCTTCCTCCATGGCGGAGTCCCGGTTGGCGTCGGCCGCGACCACCAGCTCGCTGCGCAGGATGGACACATCCTCCGGCGCGGAGATGGCCAGACGCACCCGTGTCCCGTCCACCGAGACCACGTGGACCGTGATATCCTCGCCGATCAGCAGAGACTCGCCGGCCTTGCGCTGCAGGATCAACATGTGGCGCCCTCCTCCTTGCCAAACTGGGCCAGAGGGTGGCGCATCTCATAGGCGTCTGTTTCCAGAATCACCTGCCGGGCCTTCCGGGTCTCCGGGTGGATGGCCACGGGGCACTTCAAGTTGACGGTGCTGTCGGACACCGGTTTTTTCACCACGCACAGGACGTAGAAGCCCAGCTCCTGGCTGTCCGTGACGCCCAGCTCCTTCAGCTCCTGGGGCTGGAGCACAGGGGCATAGCCGGGCAGCAGGGAAAAGGGGTCCATGGCCACAAAGGCCAGCCCGGGGGTGTGGACGCTCTGGAAGCACAGTAGGGACCCTGCGCTGCCGTCGAAGGGCAGGAGCAGAAACTCCCGCTCCTCCTCAAAGCCGAAGGGGCCCACAGAAAAGGTGACTACATCCCCCGCCTCGTAGTCAATCTGTCCGAAATATTTGGTCTGGAGCTTCAAACAAACGCCTCCTGTCAGAGTATGCCGTCAGGCCTCCACGTCCACCGGCTCATAATCGGGGGAGGAGGAGGGGGGCACGTACAGCGGACCGCCCACGTACTTGATGATCACATCGGGCTGCTGGGTGACGGACAGCTCAATATCGCCGGGCGTGAACTCAAATTTGGGCTGGTTCACCCGCCAATCGAAGTTCAGCTTATCCATCTCATAGCGGATGTGCATCTCGCCCGGGTCCCAGGTGATCTCAGGGGGCACAGAGGGCAGGAACTGCAAACCTTCGTTGAGCTTGAGGTCCTTGGTGGCCGCCTCAGCCGCGAACTGACCCAGCACGTCCTCCCCCAGCTTGGCGTTCAGCAGCATCTGGCCATGCTGGGCATAGGTGGCCGTGGCGGTGTAGGACGCCTGCTGGCCCTTCTGCGCGGCCTGCTGCTGGGAGCGCATGGCGGTGGGCACCACGGAATTGCGGGCCTCAAAGGTGTCGATGTTCAGCTTGATGGGCCGGCTCTTGATGCTCAGACCGCCGTTATTGCGGGAAATCTCCAAGTCAGCGGTGCCCCGGGTATATTCCAGCTTGGCATGAGACACCTTCATCTCGATCTCAATGGGTACGGTTTTGATTTCAATCAGTGGATACATAGTCTCATCTCCGCTCCTCTCTAGCTCAACTTACATAAAACGCGGGACGCGTTCCGTTATTGCAGGTAATCCATCAGGCTCTGGGAGAGGATGCTGTTACCCACCTTCAGCGCGGCATTATAGCAGTATTCGGCCCAGAGGAAGGAGCTGATGGCGTCAGCCATGTTCACATCCTCCAAATTGGAGTATTGCTCCTTCAGGTTGTAAATATTGTCCTCCAGCAGATCATAGTTGTTTTTCAGCTTTTCCGTGCCGGCACTCTGGTTGGTGAACTGGGTTTTGTACTCGGAGGAGGCGTTCTCCAGCTTACCCACCAGGCGGTCAAACTCTTCCCAGGTCGGGGTGTCCCAGTCCTCTCCCTCGGGCACGCCGGCGGCAATGTCCTTGAGGCGCTGAACGATGGAATAGATGTTCTTGGGGTCGCCATCATCATCCATGCCGTAGCCCAGGAAGGTCAGGCCGCTGAGGCACTCGTTGAAGGCGCTGGACTCGATGAGCTTGCCGTTCTCATCCTCCTGGAGGCCCAGGCCGATGTCCACGAAGCGTTTCTCGTTGGCCAGGTATTCCAGCTTCTCCGCGTCCTCGCAGGCCTGCTCGTAAGCCTCCTCCGTGACAAAGGGATCCTTTTGGTCTGCAGCGGCGTAGTATTTCGTGCCGTCCACAGTAAAGGAATAGGGATCTCCGTTTTCGTCCCTCATGACGCTGTCATTGACCTTATCATACTCATCCTTCAGCACCAAGTCGTCCTTCGGGTAATAGCTCAGCACGTTGTCGTCCAGGGGGGGCTTGAACTCACTGGTCTCGACATACTTTGCCTTCTCCTCCTCAAGCGCCTCCTCCAGAGCCTCCCCCGTCAAGCCCGTAGCTGCCGCGACCTGGTTCCTCAAATCCTCTTCGGTAACCTTATTGGCAAGCGTTCCCTGTTTCACGTAATAGACGTTCCCATCTGTTCCGCCTATCGTGATCGGATCACCGTTCGCGTCCACCTCCAGGGCCGGCAGCGCGTCCACCTCCGACGCCTCCACCTTATCGATTCCATCCCGCACATAGGTGGTAGCCGCGGCGCCGTCAAGCGTGACCTTGGTGCCGTCCGTATTCGTCATCACCTTCGGCACCGCCGCGTCCACCGGGATGCCGCGGTAAAACAGCTGCTTGACGCCGTCCTTCTCCTCCACGGTGAAGGGCACGTTGTGGCCGTCCGCCCCGGCGAAGATAAACTCGTCGCCGTAGGTCTGGTTCATGTTTTGGATGATGGTGTCGCTCAGATTGTCCAGCACCTTGTTCAGCTGGGTGCGGGCGTCGCCCGTGGGGTCGTTGAGCATCTCCAGCGTGGTGCTCTTCAGCGTGCTGACGTTGCTGCTGCTGTTCTGGGTGTCGATCAGCTCGCTGACGGTCTGAAGGCAGGCGTAGGCCCCCTGGTACTTGTGGTAGACGTCGTCGCAGATCTTCAGCTGGCTGCTGGTCTCCATGCGGGACTTGCGCAGCCGGAAGGTTTTGGCCGCGGCGGCGGGGTCCTCGGCGTAGGAGTTGAACACCCGCTGGGTGAGCACCGTATTCCGGGCCGCGTTGTCCCGGATGAAGGCGCCCATCAAATTGCTGCGGTAGCTTCTCAGCACACCGCCTGTAGTCGCTCGAATCATACTGAAAATACCCTCCTTACATTGCGGTGTTGTTGATCAGCCGGTCCAGCACATCGTCGATGACGGTCATCAGACGCATCGCGGCGGTCATGGCCTTTTGGTACTGCATCATGTTCATGGCCTCGTCGTTCAGGTCCACGCCGGACACGCCGTCCCGCTGGGTGTCGATCTCCACCAGCTGGCTGTAGGCGGTGTTCAGGGAGCTGTTGTTGGCCCGGATGTCCTGGCCGCAGACGGTGTTCATCTTGTCGAACATGCCGTTAAAGCTGCCCTCGAACAGCTTGTTGCTCACCGCGTCCGGTACCAGCACCGTGGGGTCGTAGACCAGGCTTTTCTCAATCATGTTGACCATGTGCAGGGCGTTGTCGCTCTGGGTGCTGTGGGGCACCTTGACGCCATCTTGCTCCAGGAAGAGCATCTTGTACGTGGGCACCAGCTCCACCTCGCCGGTGGACCACTTATGGGACACCGAGATGTTGGCGGCGGTGATGCCGGTGGGATCGTCCCGGTCGTTGCGGTTGCTGAACAGGTAGCCGCCCATCTTGACAGCTCCGTTATTGGTATTTTCCAACCATGCGTTCAGATCCGGGATTTGGTCGCCGTTCTCATCCTCAATGGGGTTTCCCTGCGCATCTTTCAGAACGTAGCCGCCCCTGATCAGCGCGGCTTTCTGGTCATCCGTCAATGCCCCTGCCGCATTGACGGGTTCGCCGCCGTTGCGAGGCAGCAGGAGCTGGTCGCCATCCTTGTTGATGTAATACCCGTCCTTATCCTGCATGTACCCCACGTTAATCTTGTTATACTGGTCGGCAAACTGCCGGGCCAGCAGGTCCAGGGACAGCTGATAATACTGGATGCCGCGCTTGCTCTCGGCATTCTCATCAATATCCGCAACGGTATCCTTTGTGGCAAACTCGCCCTTTTCCGTCAGCAGCTCCCGGGTGGCCTGGAGCGAACCGTGGATATCGTTGTCGTCCAGATCGACTTCCTTCGTGTGCTGGATCTCCGTAGTCACCCGGTTCCACTTGCCGTTGATCTGGGTGAAGCTGGTTTTGGTTTCCGCGCCGGTGGCGGGGTCTACCTGATCGGCCACAGTGGGGGGCGTGAGGACAGCGTCTTTTCCCGCCGTTATAACCTGACGGTTGCCGAACGTGAGCTTTCCGGTGGGGTCGCTGCTCACGGTGATTTTCGGCCGGTCGCTGATCGGGATCGCACCGGCGTTATCCACAGTGGCGGAAAACAGGATTCTTGTGGGATTATTGGGGTCAGGCGCAACGTCATATTTATCCACGTATCTGGGGTCCCTGCTCAATTCTCCCGCGATAAACGCAGCCATTCCTTCCGGATCGTTTGCGGTGGCTAGGGGTACCTCGGTGCCAATCGTGTATTCCGTATCGCCGATCTTAAATTTATCGCCAACCTCCCATGTGGTCCCCGCCGCCGGCGTGAAGTCGAAGCCGTAGACAGCCTGCTCCGCCTTTTCCTTGACGGTCCATATCTCGGGCGCGGTTCCCGCTGTGGCTCCCACATTCACGTTCTTCAGCAGCGCCAGCACGCCCGGATCGGTAACCTCCTCATAGCCGGTCGTGACGCCCTTCCACTCCTGATTCTTCACGTCCACCAGCTTGGAGATGGTCAGGAAGAAATTGTCGGGGTCCTCCAGCGCGGCCTTCGTGATATCATCTGTAAAGGTGCCGTCTTCCTTCACATAGGGCAGGGAATCCGGGTCGTTCTCGTCGTAATCCGGGTTGCGCTTCGGCAGCCGGTTCAGCTGCGCCCCGAATATGCCGTCGATCAGCATGGACTCATCCTTGTGCTCCGCCGGGTCCGGGTTGTCGTCGTCCAGATAAATGGACAGCTTCTCCACCGTCTGGGCGCCGCCGATCTTCTCCTCGGTGTACACCACCTTGATGTGGAGATACTCGGACAGCTTGTCGATCTGGCGGTTGCGCTCGTCCCGCAGCTCCAGGGCGTTGTCGCCGTAAATCTCACAGTCCCGGATCTCCCGGTTCAGGTCCCGGATGTTGGTGAGGCATTCGTTGATCTCCGTCACCTGATCGTTGAAATCCTTCACGGTATCCTGGTACAGGCGCTCCAGCTTGTCGGCGTACTCGTTGAAATACCAGCACAGAGTCTCCGCCGAGGTGCGCACCAGATCGTTATTCGCCTTGCTGGGCTCCTTCTGATAGGCGCGCAGCTTGTCGGCCAGGTCCTGAATCTGGGCGTGGAGCAGGCCGTCGCCCTCTTCGTTGTCGCTGGGGTTTTCGCCCAGGCCGATCTCGTCCAGGATGTCGGCGATCTCCTGCAGCCCGGCCAGCATTCTGTCGCTGTAGCCAACGTCCGCGTTGGTGTTGCGGTAGCGGACGTCCAGATAGGGGTCGCGGATCTGGTTGATGTTCATGACCAGCGCGCCGCTGCCCACGTGGTTATCCAGCTGTGAGCGGTAGCGGTCATAGGCGCCCGCCTTGAAGCTCACCTGATCAATCCGCTGGCGGGTGTAGCCCGCGGTGTTGATGTTGGAAATATTATTGCCCGTCACATTCAGGCCGTGCTGGGCCGCGTAGATGCCCAAACGCGCGCTGGTAAAGGCGTCAAAGGTTCCGATAGACATAGCAGTAACTCCTTATCCGTCATTGTGCCTTGGAAGGGGCTGACTAAATCTGCATTCTCAGCTTCAGCCGGCGCTTCCTCAAGCTCGAAAATCTGTTTTCATATTGCGGGGCGGCTCCGCGCCGGCCGGAGCGGCGTAGCCCACGCTTGTGTCCAGATCCTTGGGGTCCCCTCCGGCGGCAATCACCAGCTTCTCGATCTGGTGCAGGTTCAGCTCCAGGGTGGTCCGGACCATATCCGAGCAGCTGCGGTAAATCTTGTAGCTGTTTTGCAGCTCACGGACGGTATCGCGGACCTCCAGCTCCATCTCGGGGGGGTATTTGGAGACCAGCTCCCCCAGCTTCGTGCCCTCCAGCCCCAGCTGGGGCACCAGCTTCTGCCGCTTCAGCTCCAGCCCCCGCAGGTTCAGGCCCAGGGCCTGCTCCTGCTTGAGCACCTCATCCAGGCCCAGCAGGTCGTCCTGCCGCACCGCGGCGGCCTTCTGCTCGGCCAGAGCGGCCAGCTGCTCCAGCTGCCTGCCCACATCCCGCAACAGCTCCAGGTATTCCGTATGGGTCGCGCTCATTCACCGGCCCTCCCCGAGGTACAGCATACGCGCCGCAATCGCCATAGGATCGGGGGTGTACTCCCCGGAGGCCACCTGCTGGCGCAGGGCGGCGATGTCGCCGGTGGTGGTGGTGGTACGCACCTCCTGGGACAGCCGGCTCACCAATCCCATGTGGAAGCGGCTGTCCTGGCTGGGTGTGGAGATGGTCACGCTGTCGTATTTGTTGTTTCCGGGGCCTGCCTTTGCCCGTTCCTTTTGCCCTGTCTTGGTCCGATAGACCTTTGCAGGACCAACGGAAGAGATCGCACCGTAGCCAGACGAGGTCAACACAGTCACTCACATCCTTTTGTTATCCGTGGGTTTACTAGCATTACATTCACTTTATATATCGGCAAAGTTCACTCGAACATAAGAAAAAGGAGGAAATTTCTTTGCGTATACAAAGCCGCCCGGAGCCTTATCCAAAAGGCTCCGGGCAGATTTTATCCTTGATTGGCGCCCTTTCAACCGGCATTCCCTGGTTTTTCCAATATTATCCCAGGCTTTTCAGATGCCGGAGGAGGACGTTTGACACGTTGTCGCAGGAGGCCTGAACCATCACCGCGCCGATGTTCTGGGCCACGCCGGGCATGCCGTAGACCACGGAGGATTCCTTGTCCTGACCGATGGTGTAAGCACCCTTCTTGCGCATGGCCAGCAGGCCCACCGCGCCGTCCTGACCCATGCCGGTCATGATGATGCCCACCATCTTGCAGGTGACCACGTCGGCCATGGACTGGAACATGGCGTCCACCGAGGGGCGGTGTCCGCTGACCTTTTCGCCGGGGGTGCAGTTGACGGTGTACCGGGTCCCGATGCGCACCACGCGGCACTGGAGATCGGCGGGAGCCACCACGGCCAGACCCCGGCGCAGCTCGTCGCCGCTCTGGGCTTCCTTGACTTCCATGGCGCACAGGCGGTTGAGGCGCTCGGCGTACATCTTGGTGAACCCGGGGGGCATGTGCTGGACGATGACCATGGGCGGGATGTCGGCGGGCAGCCGCTTCATCACCGCCAGCGTGGCCTCGGTGCCGCCGGTGGAAGCGCCCAGCCCGATGATCACGTTGTTCAGATTGGGGCTGTTCCCCAGCTTGGGGATAGCGCCCGCGCTCAGCGTGCCGCCTGTGGCAGCGGCGGCTGCGGCGGGCCGGGGCCGGGCGCTGGAGGCGATAATCACCTTTTGCACCAGGGCGGCGATGAACGCCTCCGTGCTCTGCTGGTCATCCGGCTTGCGTACGAAATCCACCGCGCCCACGGCCAGGGCGTCGAACACCTTCAAATTCAGGGAGGACACCAGGATCACCGGGATGGGGTGGGTGGGCAGGTACTGCTTCAAAAAGTCGGTACCGCTCTGGCCGGGCATCTCCACGTCCATGGTGACCACGTCCGGCTTATATTGGGGAATCTTGACCTTGGCGTCCAGGGTATTGATGGCAAAACCCACCACCTCCAGCCTTGGGTGGGCGGACAGGCCCCGGATGATCATGCTCCGGGCCACCATAGAGTCGTCCACCACCATGACGCGGATCTTTTTATTCAGATTTTGGGTCGCAGGAATCGCCATAATACAAAATGGCCTCCTCATTTTTGAATTAGGACCAGGACAGCCCGGTCCATGGAATCACTTTTGGAAAGTGGATGGGGCCAGTCTGCGGTAAGGCATGTTGGCGCTCAGGTTCTCCGACTTGCTGATCAGCAGATAGCCGCCGGGAAGGGTGGCGTCGTAAAAGCGGCGGACCAGAGCGTCCTTGGTGGGCTGGTCGAAGTAGATCATCACGTTCCGGCAGAAGATCACATCGAACTTCCGGCGGAAGTGGATGGGGTCCATCAGGTTGAAGGGCTGGAAGATCACGTTGTCCCGCACCTGCTTGGACACCTGGTACTGGCCGCCGGCCATGGGAGTGAAGTATTTCTTCTTCCAGTCGGCGGGAATGGTGTCCGGCAGCTCATACACGCCCTTTTTCGCGGCGGTCATGGCCCGATTGGAGATATCGGTGGCCAGCAGCCGGGTGTCCCACTGGCTGGCCTGCTGCCCCAGGTAGTCGAAGAGGAACATGGTGATATTATAAGGTTCCTCCCCGGTGGAGCACCCCGCGCTCCAGATAGCCAGCGTCTTGTCCCTCTGGTGGCGGCTGACAATGTCGGGGATGATCTTCTGGCAGAACAGGTCCAGGTGCTCCTTCTCCCGCATGAAAAAGGTGTAGTTGGTGGTGAGCTTATCCAGCAGCAGGGTAATCAGGTCGTTGTCCTTAGTCTGGAGAACGTGGTTGACAAAATCGGTGAAATTGGTATAGCCCCGCTGCTTCAAGGGGGTGGACAGGCGGCCGGTGATGAGCTGCTTTTTCTGGGTCAGATCGATGCCGTAGTTGTTTTGGACAAACTTCACCAGCCGGCTGAAATCGTTATCCGAAATGGTCAGGGCGGAAAAAGACCCGGAGCCGCCCGCTCCTGTGCCCAGCTTATTCATTGGGCATCAGCTGCTCACAGTCCAGCACCATCATGGTGCCGGAGCCGTCGGGAAGGGAGCACATACCGGAAACCAGCATCTGGGTGCTGTTGGCGGGCAGGGGATGGATGTTGGATTTGGGGATGTCCAGCATCTGGTCCACCGCGTCCACCAGGATGCCCAGCTGGATGTCGTTCAGGTTGAGGACCACCACCAGGCTGTCCTCCTGGGTGGGCATGCCCAGGCGTGCCCGGACATCCAGAATGGGGACCATCTGCCCGCGCATGTTAATGATGCCCCGGATATAGTCGGGCACCATGGGCAGATAGGTGATGACCTGATTGTTGAGGATCTCCACCACGTCCTCGGCCACCACGCCCAGCTTCAGGTGGTCGGCCATGAAAATAAGATACTTCTGGGAATCCACCGTATCGTCCACGGTGTTCAGGGCCACCATCTCGTCCTGGCGGGCGAACATGACTTCGTCGTTCATATGCTCATCTCTCCTTCTCACATACCGCGGGCCGCAGTGTAAAGGCTGGCCACATCCAGGATGATGCTGATGCTGCCGTCACTGCGCAGGGTACAGCCGTTGATGCCGTAGTTCTTAATGTTGTAGCTGTTCACATAGGAGGGCAGCTGCTTGACCACCACCTGCTGCTGGCCCAGCAGCTCATCCACGAACAGGCAGTAGGAGTTGTCTCCGGCCTCCAGCCAGATGAGCACGCCGTCCTCGATCTCGGTGGCGCCGCCCTGGAGCTGGTACAGGTCGCGGGCCCGCACGATGGGGATGAAGTTGCCCTGGCACTTGATGATCTCTCCCCGGCTGGAGTCGTGGATCACCTCGCCGGAGGCCACCTTCAGGGTGGACACAATATTGTTGATGGGAATGGTGAAGATGGAACCGCCCACCGCCACCTCCATGGCGTCCATGATGGCCATGGTCAGGGGGATGCGGATGGTGGTGGTCATGCCCTTGCCCAGCTCACTGGTGATGGAGACGCTTCCGCCCAGCTCCTCCACGCCCTTCTTCACCACGTCCATGCCCACGCCGCGGCCGGAGAACTCGGTGACCTCGGTGTTGGTGGAGAAGCCGGGGGCCAGCAGGAAGTTGAGGATCTCCTTGTGGCTGTACTCCACGTCGGGGGAGGCGATGCCCTGGCGGATGGCTTTGTTCAGCACGGCCTCGTCGTTAACGCCCCGGCCGTCGTCAATGATTTCGATGATCACCTCGCTGCCGGTATCCTGGGCGGACAGGATGATCTCGCCCACAGGGTCCTTGCCGGCGGCGACGCGCTCCTCCTGGGTCTCCTCAATGCCGTGGTCCATGGAGTTGCGGATCATGTGCATGATGGGGTCGCCGATGGAGTCCACAATGGTCTTATCCACCTCGGTGTTCTCGCCGATGAGGGTGAGCTTGGCCGGACGGTTCAGCTTCTTGGTCATATCCCGGACGATGCGGGTCATCTTCTGGAACACGCTGGACACCGGCACCATGCGCAGGGACATGGACACGTCCTGGAGCTCGTCGGTGAGCTTGCGCAGCTGGCGGGCGGACTTGGAGAAGGCGTCCAGATTCAGCCCCTTCAGATCCGGAGAAGAGGTGACCATGGACTCGGTGATGACGATCTCTCCCACCACGGCGGACAGCTGGTCCAGCTTGCTCAGGTTGACGCTGATGAGCGTCTCCTTGGGGTGCTGCTGCTGAGTGGGGGCCGCGGCGGCAGGAGCGGCTGCGGGAGCGGCCGCAGGGGCGGCAGGCGCAGCGGCGGGGGCCGCG
>CAJULJ010000031.1 GCA_910587395.1 uncultured Oscillospiraceae bacterium
CCCAGGTTCAGGATGGTGTCCATCATGCCGGGCATGGAGGCCCGGGCGCCGGAACGCACGGAAACCAGCAGGGGGTTCTCCTTGTCGCCGAACTTTTTGCCAGTGATGCCCTCCATCTTGGTGATATACTCCATGATCTCGGCCTGGATCTCATCGTTGATCTTCTGTCCGTCCTCGTAGTACTGGGTGCACGCCTCGGTGGTGATGGTGAAGCCCTGGGGCACGGGCAGGCCGATGTTGGTCATCTCGGCCAGATTGGCGCCCTTGCCGCCCAGAAGCTCGCGCATGTTGGCGTTGCCCTCTGAGAACAGATAGACATATTTGTGAGCCATTGTACATTCCTCCAAACATTTTATCGGGTGTGCGGGGATAAGCGCGGGGTCTAAGTCATGGACATATTTTAACAGAATACACAAGAGCGGTCAAGTAATAGTTACCTTCCTTTTCATATTTTCCCAGTACGTCCCGCCCCTTATTGTCCAAGATGTGATATATTACAAAAAACGGATTTTGAATGGTGTGAAACCTGCTTTTTGCACTAAAATTTTGCATCTGTGCAAAAAATGGTTGACAAAAATCTGGTTTATGCTATACTAAACCTCGTAATCGAGAGGACAACGGCGTTCCCGACCGGCAAGGTTTGGAACGCCTTTTTGTATCTCGGTCCAACCCAGATGAATTGGCTGCGGGAGAGGAAGAATCAATCTCCCGGCGGACCAATATAAATGAAAGGGGAAGTCAACTATGGGATATTCCAAGGAAGACATCATCCGCATCGTGAAGGAAGAGGACGTCAAGTTCATCCGGATGCAGTTCACCGACATTTTCGGCCAGCTCAAGAACGTGGCCATCACCGCCTCCCAGATCGAGCGGGCGGTCAACAACGAGATCATGCTGGACGGCTCCTCCATTGAGGGCTTTGTCCGCATCAACGAGTCCGACCAGTACCTGTACCCCGACCTGGACAGCTTCGTCATTTTCCCCTGGCGGCCCCAGCACGGCAAGGTGGCCCGGCTGATCTGCGATGTGCATAACCCCGACGGCTCCGCCTTTGTGGGCGACCCCCGGGGTGTGCTCCAGCGGGTGCTGGCCAAGGCGCGGGAGATGGGGTACGACACCTTCAACGTGGGTCCCGAGGCGGAATTCTTCCTGTTCCAGACCGATGAGGACGGCAAGCCCACCACCAAGACCAACGACGAGGCGGGCTACTTTGACCTGGGCCCCCTGGACCACGGGGAGTCCACCCGGCGGGAGATCTGCCTGGCCCTGGAGCAGATGGGCTATGAGATCGAGGCGTCCCACCACGAGGTGGCCCAGGGCCAGCACGAAATCGATTTCAAGTACGCCCCCGCCCTGGACTGCGCCGACAAGATCATGACCTTCAAGCTGGCGGTCAAAACCCTGGCTCAGAAGAACGGCCTCCACGCCACCTTCATGCCCAAGCCCATTTTCGGCATCAACGGCTCCGGCATGCACACCAATATGTCCCTCTACAAAAACGGCCAGAACGTGTTTTTTGACCCCAGCGGCGAAAAGCAGCTGTCCAAGGAATGCTATTCCTTCATCGCCGGCGTTCTGGCCCACATGAAGGGCATGGCCGCCATCACCAACCCGCTGGTCAACTCCTATAAGCGGCTGGTCCCCGGTTACGAGGCCCCCTGCTATATGGCCTGGTCCGCCTCCAACCGCTCCGCGTTGATCCGCATTCCCGCCAGCCGCGGGCAGGGCACCCGCGTAGAGCTGCGCTGCCCCGACCCCTCCTGCAACCCCTACCTGACTCTGGCGGTGTGCCTGGCCGCCGGTCTGGACGGCATCGAGAAGGGCATGACCCCGCCCCCGGAGATCACCGAGAACATCTTTGCCATGACCCCCGCCACCCGGCGCCGCCGGGGCATCGAGGCCCTGCCCGGCTCCCTGGAGGAGGCGCTGGCGGCCATGAAGAAGGACCGGCTGGTCATGGCCACCCTGGGCGAGCATGTCGCCTCCCAGTACATCGCCGGAAAGGAGCGGGAGTGGAACGAGTACCGCACCCGCGTGTCCAGCTGGGAAGTTGACAAGTACATGATCAACTACTGAGCAGCCCGTGCCGGAAGGAAGTGAACGGGTATGCGGCAGGTGATCGTGGCCTTTGAGCGCCAGAGCAACTGCGACAGGCTCCGGGAGATCATCGAGCGGGGCGGCGAGTTTTCCTGCGTCGTGTGCCGCACCGCCGACCAAGTGCGGCGGGCGGTGCGCAAGCTGCGGCTGGATATCGTGGTGTGCGGCTTCAAGCTGGGGGAGGAGAGCTGCGAATCGCTGTTCTACGACCTGCCCCAGCGGTGCGCCATGCTGATGGTCGGCCCGCAGGCCCGGCTGGAGCTGTGCGAGGCGGAGGGCATTTTCAAGCTTCAGGCCCCCGTGCGCCGCTCGGAGCTGCTGGCGTCGGTGCGTCTGCTGGCCCAGCTGCACCGCCCCGGACGGGACGAGGCCCCCGCCCAGCGCTCCCAGGAGGAGCAGGAGCTGGTGGAGCGGGCCAAAGTGGTGCTGATGGACCGCCACGGCATGACGGAGGAGCAGGCCCACCGGTTTTTACAAAAGCAGAGCATGGACAATGGCGCCCGGCTCGCTGATACGGCCAGGCTGGTGCTGGCGGATCAGTGACAGATAGCGCAGGGCGGCAGCTTCCGAAAACTGCCGCCCTGTTTTCCCGTTCGGCTTCCTGAAAATCGGCAGACAGGAGGGATTGCCATGGACTTTACCAAGATGCACGGTCTGGGAAACGACTATATCTTTTTGAACTGCATGGAATCCACGCCTGATAACCTGGGCGAGCTGGCCCGCCGCCTGTCCGACCGCCACGTTGGCGTGGGGGGAGACGGCATCATCTGCGTCTGTCCGTCCCAGCGGGCGGATTTTAAAATGAGGATGTTCAACGCCGACGGCTCCGAGGGGGCCATGTGCGGCAACGGCATCCGGTGCTTTGGCAAGTACGTGTACGACAAGGGGCTGACGGACGAACAGCACCTCACCATCGAAACCCTATCGGGGGAGCGGGAGCTGTCGCTGATGGTCCGGGAGAAGCGGGTATATGCCGCCGTGGTGGATATGGGAATACCTGTTCTCGAGCCGTCCGTCTCACTTGAAATTGGAGGAATCGGGTATACCGCTGTCCCGGTATCAATGGGAAACCCCCACGCGGTCATTGAGGTGGAGGACCCCGCCGCGCTGGACCTGCAAGCCGTCGGCCCCGCCGTGGAGCGCCACCCCGCCTTTCCCCACCGGGTCAACGCGGAATTTGTCCGGGTGCTGAACCGGCAGGAGCTGGAGATGCGCGTCTGGGAGCGGGGCAGTGGTGAGACGATGGCCTGCGGCACCGGGGCCTGCGCGTCCGCGGCGGCGATGACCGCCGCCGGAAAGCTGAACCGGGAGGCCGTCGTTCACCTGACCGGAGGGGATTTGACGGTCCGCTGGGACGAAAAATCCGGCCATGTGTTCATGACGGGCCCTGCTGTGACTGTTTTTGATGGCAAACTTGACAATTGACCGCGCCGCCCCTTTTGCGGTAAAATGATTTAACCAGATAAAGTGAAGGAGTGGTCCCATGGCCCACATCAATCAGAATTTTTGCAAGCTGCCGGGCGGCTACCTGTTCCCGGAGATCGGCCGCCGGGTGCGGGCCTTTGAAAACCCGCCCATGCCCCTCATTCGTTTGGGCATCGGCGACGTGACCCAGCCCCTGGCCCCCGTGGTGGTGGACGCCATGGTGAAGGCGTCCAAGGAGATGGGGGTGAAGGAGACCTTCCGGGGCTACTGCGAGGAGACCTGCTGCGCCTACGACTTCCTGCGCTTCGCCATCCGGGACTCCTACCAGGAACGGGGTGTGGATATCGCCGACGATGAAATTTTTGTCTCCGACGGCGCGAAAAGCGACTGCGGCAGCATCGGCGATATTTTTTCCGTTGACAATGTGGTGGCGGTGTGCGACCCGGTGTACCCGGTGTACGTGGACACCAGCGCCATGGCGGGCCGGGCCGGAGATCACGACGGGGAGAAGTGGACTGGTTTGGTCTATCTGCCCTGTACCGCCGAGAACGGCTTTTTCCCCGAGCTGCCCCCAGAGGATAAGGCGCCCGACCTCATTTACATCTGTTCTCCCAACAACCCCACCGGGACGGCGGCCACCTATGAACAGCTCAAGGTTTGGGTGGATTACGCCAACGCCCACGGCAGCGTGATTTTGTTTGACTCCGCCTACGAGGCGTTCATCAGCGAGGAGGGTATCCCCCACAGCATCTTTGAGGTGGAGGGGGCCAAGACCTGCGCCATTGAGTTCCGCTCCTTCTCCAAGTCCGCCGGATTCACCGGCAACCGCTGCGCCTACACCGTAATCCCCAAGGCGCTGGAGCGGGAGGGCGCGTCCCTCAACGCCCTGTGGAACCGCCGCCAGGGCAGCAAGTTCAACGGCGTGCCCTATGTGATTCAGCGGGCGGCGGAGGCGGCGCTCAGCCCCGAGGGCAAGGCCCAGACCAAGGCGGCCATCGACTACTACCTGAACAATGCCAAGGTTATCCGGGAAGGGCTCACCGCCGTCGGCCTGACAGTATACGGAGGCGTGAACGCCCCCTATCTGTGGGTCAAGACGCCCGGCGGCACGCCGTCCTGGGACTTTTTCGACCTGCTGCTGAAAAAGGCCTGTGTGGTCACCACCCCCGGCGCGGGCTTCGGCCCCAGCGGGGAGGGGTATATCCGGGTCACCGCCTTCGGCGACGCGGAAGCCACCAAGGAAGCGGTCCAGCGTATCGTGTCGGTGCTGTAAAAAGAAATCAAAAACCGGTCCAATGGGGGGCAGGGAAAGGGGTCATACCCTTTTGCCTCCCGTTGGGCCGGTTTTCGTTTGGAGGATTCAACTATGAAGCAAGAGCGGGAGCAGGCGCGGGGGCCGCTGTACGATCCCCGGTTTGAGCACGACAACTGCGGCATCGGGGCCGTGGTGGACATCAAGGGCCGCAAAACCCATCAGACGGTGGACGACGCGCTGAAGATCGTGGAAAAGCTGGAGCACCGGGCTGGCAAGGACGCCGAGGGCCGGACCGGCGACGGCGTGGGTATCTTGCTGCAAATCTCCCACGAGTTTTTTGTGAAGGCGGCGGCGGAGTGCGGCATCACCCTGGGCGGTGAGCGGGACTATGGCATCGGCGTGTTTTTCTTCCCTCAGGAGACGCTGAGACGGAACCAGGCCATGAAAATGTTTGAGCTTATCGTGGCCCGGGAGGGCATGGAGTTCATCGGCTGGCGAGAGGTGCCCGTGTGCCGGTCGGTGCTGGGCCACAAGGCGCTGGCGAAAATGCCCCGGATCATGCAGGGCTTTGTCCGCCGCCCGGACAAGCTGGCGAAGGGCCTGGAATTTGACCGGCGGCTGTACATCGCCCGCCGGGAGTTCGAGCAGTCCAACGACAACACCTATGTGGCGTCCCTGTCCAGCCGGACCATCGTGTATAAGGGGATGTTCCTGGTGGGCCAGCTGCGGCAGTTCTACCCGGATTTGCAGAGCGAGGCGTACACTTCTGCCATCGCCCTGGTGCACTCCCGGTTCTCCACCAACACCAACCCGTCTTGGGAGCGGGCCCACCCCAACCGGTTTATCCTCCACAACGGGGAGATCAACACCATCCGGGGCAACGTGGGCCGGATGCTGGCCCGGGAGGAGACCATGCACGCCCCCATCTGGGACAAGGACATTGACAAAGTGTTCCCCGTGGTGAATGAGGACGGCTCGGACTCCGCCATGCTGGACAACACCCTGGAATTCCTGGTGATGAGCGGCATGGAGCTGCCCCTGGCGGTGATGATCTGCATTCCCGAGCCCTGGATGAACGACGAAAACCTGTCCCGCGCCCGGCGGGACCTGTACCAGTATTACGCCGTGATGATGGAGCCCTGGGACGGTCCAGCCTCCATCCTGTTCTCCGACGGCGACCAGGTGGGGGCGGTGCTGGACCGCAACGGCCTGCGGCCCTCCCGGTACTACGTCACCGACGACGACCGCCTGATCCTGGCCTCCGAGGTAGGCGTGCTGGACATCGACCCGGCCCATATCGTGCGCAAGTCCCGGCTGGAGCCGGGAAAAATGCTGCTGGTGGACACGGCGGCGGGCCGCATCATCGGCGACAGCGAGATCAAGGAGAGCTATGCCGCCCGCAACCCCTACGGCGAGTGGCTGGACCGGAACCTGGTCCGGCTGAAGGACCTGCCCATCCCCAACAAGCGGGTGGAGCGATACACGCCCGAACGCCGCGCCCAGGTGCAGAAGGCGTTTGGCTACACCTACGAGGATTTGAAGGATATCATTCTGCCCATGGCCCGCACCGGGGCGGAGAGCACCGCCGCCATGGGGGCGGACATCCCGCTGGCGGTGCTGTCCAGCCACGACCAGCCGTTGTTCAGCTATTTCCGCCAGATGTTCGCCCAGGTGACCAACCCGCCCATCGACGCCATCCGGGAGGAGATCGTCACCGACACCACCGTATACGTGGGCGACGACGGCAACCTGCTGGAGGAGAGCGCCGAAAACTGCCGGGTGCTCCAGATCCACAACCCTATCCTGACCTCTGTGGACCTGATGAAGATCAGGGCCATGGACAAGCCGGGGTTCCATGTGGAGACAGTGTCCCTGCTCTACTTCAAAAATATGCCTCTCAAGCGGGCGCTGGACCAGATGAAGATTGCCGCCGACCGGGCTTACCGCAGCGGGGCCAACATCATCATCCTGTCTGACCGGGGTGTGGACGAAAACCATGTGGCCATCCCGTCCCTGCTGGCGGTGTCGGCGCTGGAACAGTATCTGATCCGCACCCGCAAGCGCACGGCGGTGTCGGTGATTCTGGAGTCCGCCGAGCCGAGAGACGTGCACCACTTTGCCGCCCTGCTGGGCTACGGCGCCCGGGCCATCAACCCCTATCTGGCCCAGGAAACCATCGGCCAGCTCATTGACGAGGGGCTTTTGGACAAGGACTTCGGCGCGGCGGTGGACGACTACGACAAGGCCATTCTCAAGGGCATCGTGAAGATTGCCTCCAAGATGGGCATTTCCACCCTCCAGTCCTACCAGTCCGCCCAGATTTTCGAGGCCATTGGCATTGCCAAGGACGTGGTGGACGAGTATTTCACCAACACGGTCTCCCGTGTGGGCGGCATTGGCCTCAAGGAGATCGAACAGCTGGTGGATAAAAACCATAGCCGCGCCTTCGACCCCCTGGGCCTGGGAGCGGACCCAACTTTGGATTCTGTGGGTTCCCACAAGGCCCGCTCGGGCCAGGAGGACCACATGTACAATCCCCAGACCATCCACCTGCTCCAGCAGGCGGCCCGCACGGGGGATTACGGCCTGTTCAAGCAGTACAGCGCCCTGGTGGACGACGAGACCTGTCCCCACACCCTCCGGGGGCTGATGGAGATGAAGTATGCGGAAACGCCCATCCCCATCGATGAGGTGGAGAGCGTGGACTCCATCGTCAGGCGATTCAAGACCGGGGCCATGAGCTACGGCTCCATTTCCCAGGAAGCCCACGAATGCATGGCGGTGGCCATGAACATGCTGGGGGGCAAATCCAACTCCGGCGAGGGCGGCGAGCGCCCCGAGCGGCTGAAATCCGACCGCTGTTCCGCCATCAAGCAGGTGGCCTCGGGGCGGTTCGGCGTGACCAGCGAATATCTGGTGAGTGCGAAAGAAATTCAAATCAAGATGGCTCAGGGGGCCAAGCCCGGCGAGGGCGGACACCTGCCGGGAAAGAAGGTCTATCCGTGGATTGCCAAGACCCGCTATTCCACCCCTGGCGTTTCGCTGATCTCTCCGCCGCCCCACCATGACATCTACTCCATTGAGGACCTGGCCCAGCTCATCTACGACCTGAAAAACGCCAACCGTCAGGCCCGCATCTCCGTCAAGCTGGTCAGTGAGGCGGGCGTGGGCACTGTGGCGGCGGGTGTAGCCAAGGCGGGCGCCCAGGTGGTGCTGATCTCCGGCTGGGACGGCGGCACCGGGGCCGCGCCCCGCACCTCCATCCATAATGCGGGCCTGCCCTGGGAGCTGGGCCTTGCAGAGACGCACCAGACGCTGATTCAAAATGAACTGCGCTCCCGGGTGGTGGTAGAGACGGACGGCAAGCTGATGACGGGCAGGGACGTGGCCATCGCCTGTATGCTGGGTGCGGAGGAATTTGGTTTTGCCACCGCGCCGCTGGTTACCATGGGCTGCGTCATGATGCGTGTGTGCAATCTGGACACCTGTCCCGTAGGGGTTGCCACCCAGAACCCCGAGCTGCGCAAGCGTTTCCAGGGCAAGCCGGAATACGTGGTCAACTTTATGCGCTTCATTGCCCAGGAGCTGCGGGAGCACATGGCAAAGCTGGGTGTGCGCACGGTAGAGGAGCTGGTGGGCCGCACCGATCTGCTGAAAAAGCGGGACCACGCCGTCAACGACCGGGCCGCCACTGTGGACCTGTCCGCCATTCTGGACAATCCCTATGTGGGCGAGGGGTACAAAACCCACTTTGATCCCGCCGACGTATACGACTTCCAGCTGGAAAAGACGGTGGACCAGTCGGTCCTGCTGGCAAAGATGGGCAGCGCCCTGAAAAAGGGCCAGAAGAAACAGCTTTCCTTGGAGGTGACCTCCACCGACCGGGCTGTGGGGACGATTTTCGGCTCCGATGTGACCCGCCTCCACGGGGGAGGGCTGGAGGAGGATACCTTTACCGTCCACTGTTCCGGCGGCGGGGGACAGTCCTTCGGCGCGTTTATCCCCAAGGGGCTGACCCTGGAGCTGGAGGGCGATTCCAACGACTATTTCGGCAAGGGCCTGTCCGGCGGCAAGCTGGTGGTGTATCCGCCGAAAGCCGCGCAATACAAAGCAGACGAAAACATCATTGTAGGCAACGTTGCCCTCTACGGAGCCACCTCCGGCAAGGCGTTCATCGCGGGTGTGGCTGGCGAGCGCTTCGCTGTGCGCAACTCCGGGGCTGTGGCCGTAGTGGAGGGCGTAGGCGACCACGGCTGTGAGTATATGACCGGAGGCCGTGTGGTGGTGCTGGGCGAGACGGGCAAAAACTTTGCCGCGGGCATGAGCGGCGGCATCGCCTACGTCTGGGACCCCCGCCGGGATTTGTACCTGCGGGTGAACAAGGAACTGGTTTCCATCGAGCCGGTGAGGTCGAAGCACGATCTGGAGGAACTGCGCTCCCTCATCACCCAGCACGTGGAGGCCACGGGTTCGGAGAAGGGCAGGGCCATTCTGGCGGACTTTGAGCACGCTGCGGTCAGCTTCAAGAAGATCCTGCCCCGAGACTACGACCGCATTTTGAAGGCCATCGCCCAGTTCGAGGAGCGGGGCATGACCCACGATGAGGCGGAGATCGAGGCGTTTTACGCTGTGACGGGAGGTGCGAGATAATGGGAAAGCCCACTGGATTTTTGGAATACGGCCGCCAAGGCAACCCCGGCCAGCCGCCCCTGGAGCGTATCAAGCACTGGGACGAATTTCACCCTATGCTCCCCGAGGAGGAGCGCCGGAAGCAGGGCGCGCGGTGCATGGAGTGCGGCGTACCATTCTGCCAGTCCGGGGTGGAATTGGCGGGGATGTTCACCGGCTGTCCCCTCCACAACCTGGTGCCGGAGTGGAACGACCTGGTTTACAGCGGCAATCTGGGCCACGCACTGAGCCGCCTGACCAAGACAAACAGCTTCCCGGAGTTCACGGGCCGGGTGTGCCCCGCGCTGTGCGAGGCGGCATGCACCTGCGGCCTCAACGGGGAAGCGGTGACGGTGAAGGAAAATGAGCTTGCCATCATCGAAGCGGGCTTTGCCTCGGGGGCCATGGCGCCCCAGCCGCCCAAGGTCCGCACGGGGAAGCGTGTGGCGGTGGTGGGCAGCGGCCCCGCGGGCCTTGCCGCCGCCCAGCAGCTCAACCGTCGGGGCCATTCCGTCACCGTATTCGAGCGGGAGGACCGGGTGGGGGGCCTGCTCATGTACGGCATCCCCAACATGAAGCTGGAAAAGCGGTTCGTCCAGCGCCGGGCGGACCTGATGGCGGCGGAGGGCGTGGAATTCCGCACCTCCTGCGACGTGGGCCGGGACGTGTCCGCCCAGGCGATTTTGGACGAATACGACGCGGTTATTCTGTGCTGTGGGGCGAAAAAGCCCCGGGAACTGCCGGTGGCGGAGGGGATTCAGGGCGTCTATTTTGCGGTGGACTTCCTGACCTCTACTACAAAATCTCTGCTGGACAATGGCCTTGCCAAGGGTGCCTACATCGACGCTGAGGGCAGGGATGTGGTCATCGTAGGCGGCGGTGACACGGGCAACGACTGTGTGGGTACCGCCATCCGCCACGGGTGCAGGTCGGTGGTCCAGCTGGAGATGATGCCCAAGGCGCCCGACAGCCGCGCCGCTGACAATCCCTGGCCCCAGTGGCCAAGGGTGTGCAAGACGGACTACGGTCAGGAGGAGGCCATTGCGGTGTTTGGTGTAGACCCCCGCCGCTATCAGACCACGGTGAAGGAGTGCCGCACCGATGAATCCGGCGCACTGTCCGCCATCGTCACCGTGAAGCTGGAGCAAACAGTGGAGGACGGACGCCGGGTCATGGCCGAGGTCCCCGGCAGCGAGGAAGAGCTGCCCTGCCAGCTGCTGCTGATTGCGGCGGGCTTCCTGGGCCCGGAGGACTACGCGGCGGACACCTTCGGCGTAGACAGGGACGGCCGCTCCAACGTGGCCACCGCCTGTGGTTTGTACTCCACGGGCGTGGATAAGGTGTTTGCCGCCGGAGACATGCGCCGGGGCCAGTCCCTGGTGGTATGGGGCATCGCTGAGGGCCGCGCCGCGGCCAGGGAAGTAGACGAATATTTGATGGGATACACAAATTTAACATGATGGGAGCCGCCCGCCGGGACATCCGGCGGGCGTTTTTTTGATTTTTGCGGGTTGGAATATTGTGGGACACGCCCTCATATGATGGGGACAAGATGTGAGGTGGTGAACGGTATGAACGAAAGAAAACCCTGGGAGCAGGCGTCGTCGGTGCTGCCTGAGCCGCTGTACAAGGGTTTGCTTGCTCTGGGGGCGGACAGGCTGGAGCAGCTGGAGGAGCTGCGTCTGCGCCGGGGGTTTCCCATGACAGCCCTTCTGAGCGAGGCAGAGGCGGAGACGGACACGCCGCCCATCGGGGAGGAAGAACTGCGCCAGGTGCTGGAGAACGCGACCCAGTCCTCCGCTCACACGGCGCTGGACAAGGTGTGTCAGGGCTTTGTCACCCTCAAGGGCGGTCACCGGGTGGGCCTGTGCGGCACGGCGGTGAAAAAGGACGGGCGCATCGTCACCCTCCGGGAGCTGTCCTCGCTGTCCATCCGGGTGGCAAGGCCGGTGACGGGACTTGCGGGACCGCTTCTGCCGCAGCTGACGGAGGACGGGAGGCTTTTGAGCACCCTGATCCTGGCCTCGCCGGGGGCAGGCAAGACGACCCTTCTGCGGGACCTGGTCCGGGCGCTGTCCGACGGGGAGGGCTGTCCGCCCCACCGGGTGTCGGTGGCCGACGAGCGGGGGGAAATCGCCGCCTTGTGGCGGGGAGAGCCTCAGCTGTATGTGGGCCGCCGCACCGACGTGCTGGACGGCTGTGCCAAGGCGGAGGGCCTGTCCATCCTGATCCGCGGGATGAACCCGCAAGTCGCGGCGGTGGACGAGATCACCCGGCCTGAGGACGCCCAGGCGGTGGTCGAGGCGGCGGGGTGTGGCGTGGCCCTCATCGCCACCGCCCACGGGGCGGGGGTCGAGGACTTGAACCGCCGTCCCGCCTACCGGGAATTTCTGGCGGCGGGGGTGTTCCGACGGCTGGTGGTGCTGGCGCGGCGGGGCGCGGCCTGGTCCGCCCGAATCGAGGTGCTGCCATGATGCGGCTGATGGGGGCCGTCCTGGTGATTGCCGGGTGCGGCGCGCTGGGTCTGGCCGGAGTGGCCAGCCTGGACGGCCGGGTCCGGGACCTGGGCGAGCTGGCGGCGGGACTGGACGCTCTTCAGCGGGAGCTTGGCTGGCGGCTGGCCCCTCTGCCTCAGGCGCTGGAAATGGCGGCCAGGGCGGCTCACGGTCCTGCGGCGCAGTTTTTTTCCAGGTGCGCCCGGGAATCCGGGCAGTCGGATGGACAAAACTTCCAACAGGTATGGCGGGACAGCCTGAACGGAACCCCGCTCCGGCTGGCGGTGGGGGACAAGGCTCTGATGGAGCGCCTGGGCCCGGTGCTGGGCCGGTACGACGGCGACAGCCAGCGCGTAGCGCTGGAGGACGCGGCGGCGGGCCTGCGCAGCCTTCAGGGGGAGGCGTCGGACGACCGCCGACGCCTGGGCCGGGTGTACGGCATGCTGGGCGTGACAGCGGGACTGTTCCTGGCCATTCTGCTGATTTGATTACATAGGAGGACGGACAATGGACGTGGACCTGATTTTCAAAATTGCCGCCATCGGCATTCTGGTGTCGGTGCTCAACCAGGTGCTCACCCGGTCGGGGCGGGACGAGATGGCCACCATGACCACCCTGGTGGCGCTGGTGGTGGTGCTGATGATCGTGGTGCAGCAGATCAGCGACCTGTTCACGCTGGTCAAGGACCTGTTTGGGCTGTGAGCGGCGTGGTCAAAATCGCGGCGGCGGCGGTGACGGCGGCGCTGTGCGCGGTGGTGGTGCGCAGGCAGTCGCCGGAGATTGCCCTGGTTCTGGGGGCGGGGGCGTGCGCCCTCATCGTGCTGTACTGCTCCGGGGCGCTGACGGCCGTGGTGGAGCTGGCGGACAAGCTGGCCCAGACCGGGGGCCTGTCCGCCCAGGTGGTGGAGCCGGTGATGAAAACGGCGGGCATCGCCATTGTCACCCGCCTGACGGCAGACTTCTGCAAGGACGCCCAGGAGGGTGGCCTGGCCTCGGCGGTGGAGCTGGCGGGGACGGTGCTGGCGCTGTCGGTGACTATGCCGCTGATGACGGCGGTGCTGGACGTGCTCACCCGGCTGCTGTAGAGGGAGGGGCACGCATGAGAAGAAAATGGGCCGTGTTGATTGCCCTGCTGGCCCTCCCGGCGCTGTGCGCTCCCGCCCTGGCCCTCACGGGGCAGGAGGCGCTGGAGCGTCAGGAGGAGCTGATTCAGGTGGACGAGCTCCAGCGGGCGGCGGAGCAGAGCGGGGGACAAGCCCAGTACGGCGACAGCCTGGACGAGGGATTGGAAAACCTTTTGGACACGGGCACCCAGGAGCTGGGGGGCGCGGTGCGCACCGCGGCCCGGTCCGGGGCGCTGCTGCTGGTGATTCTGCTGTTCTGCGCCTTGACGGAGTCGCTGGGGCAGGAGAGGCTGAAAACGGGAAGCAGAGCCGCCGCCCTGGCCGGGACGCTGGCGGTGACGGCGGTGGCGGTGGCGGACGTGAACTCCCTGCTGGGGATGGGTACGGGGGCCATTGAGAAGATGACTTCCTTTGCCAACGTGCTGCTGCCCGCGGTGGCGGCGGTGACGGCGGCCACGGGGGCGGTGACCGGCGCGGCGGCCCGTCAGCTGGCGGCGGCGCTGTTCTCCGACCTGCTGGTCAACCTGATCCATAGCCTGCTGGTGCCCCTTTTGTATGGCTATATCGCCGCCTCGGTGGCTCAGGCGGCGCTGGGAAGGGAGGAGCTGAAGCGCATGGCGGACCTGCTGAAATGGACGGTGACCACCGTGCTCACCATCGTTACCACCGCGTTTGTGGCCTACCTCACCGCCAGCGGCGTGGTGGCGGGGACGGCGGACGCGGCGGCGGTGAAGGCGGCGAAATTTGCCATCTCCGGGGCGGTTCCGGTGGTGGGCGGCATTCTGTCCGACGCGGCGGAGACGGTGCTGGCCTCGGCGGGGGTGCTCCGGGGGACGGTGGGTGTGTTCGGCATGGTGACGATTCTGGGGCTGTGCCTGGCGCCGCTGCTGCGGCTGGCGGTGCATTACCTGGCCTATAAGCTGGTGGCGGCGCTGTCCTGCGCCCTGGGCAGCGGCCCGGCCTGCATGCTGGTGGACCGGCTCAGCTCCGCCTTCGGGCTGGTGCTGGGGATGACGGGGGCCTGCTGCCTGCTGCTGCTCATTACGCTGGTGTCCTGCGTGTCGGTGACGGCCGTATGATGGGGCCGGTGCGCAGCTGGCTGCTGGGGGTGACGGCGGCGGCGCTGGTGCTGGCGCTGGCGGAGGCCCTGGCCCCGGAGGGCGGCGTGAAAAAGGTGTGCCGTCTGGCGGGAGGGCTGGCGCTGCTGCTGGCGGCGGTGGGGCCGGTGGTGAATATTCTGGACGGCTCGGCGCTGACCCAGGCGGTGGAGGGCTGGAAAAACCGGTCCCAGAGCTATGAGCAGGCGCTGGAGGAACAGAAGGACCGGTTTTATCTGACTATCATAGAGGAGGAAACCGCCGCATATGTTATGGACAAGGCGAGAGAACTCGGCTTGGAATGTGCGGCGGAGGTGACCTACGGCTATGACGAGGACGGCGTACCCTGCCCCTGGGAGGTCACCGCCCGAGGCGCGTGGACGGAAGGGCAGCGAGCTCAATTGGAGCGGCTGCTGGAGGAGGAGCTGGGCGTGCCCGCCCGGCGGCAGTCTTACGAGGAGATACAGCCATGAAGTTCCAATGGAAACCGCCCCAGGCGCAGCAGCTGTGGAAGCTGCTGGACAAATACAAATATGTGCTGATTGTGCTGGCGGCGGGTCTGGCGCTGCTGCTGTGGCCCACAGGAGAGCGGGAGCAATTGGAGGCCCCCTCCTCCAGCGCCGGGGCGGAGGATTTCGATCTGGCGGCGTTGGAGGAAAAGCTGTCCCAGACCCTCTCTCAGGTGGAGGGAGCGGGAAAAGTGACGGTGATCCTTACGGTGAAGAGCGGCATGGAGCAGGTGCCCCTCACCGACCGCTCCACCGCCGTGTCCGAGCGGGAGAACAGCGTGGAGGAGAAAACGGTGGTCATCAACACCGGCTCGGGCCAGGAGGCCGTGGTGCGCGTACAGCGCTCTCCGGTATTCCAGGGCGCGGTGGTGGTGAGCCAGGGGGGCGACCGGGCGGACGTGCGCCTGCTGCTGACCCAGGCGGTGGCGGCGCTCACCGGGCTGGGAGCGGACCGGATCACGGTGTGCAAGGGGGGATAACCCCCAAAAACAAATCAATTGGGAGGACAGGATCATGAGTGTATGGAAACGAAACGCGGTCGTGGTGGCCATCGTGCTGTTTGTAGGGGCGGCGGTGTACCTGAACTGGTCCTACGGACGGGAAGCCACGGCGGGTACGGACGGACAGGGCGGCGGCAGACTGCTGGGTCAGGCGGCGCTGGTGAACGGCAAGGACAGCCAGCAGGCCGGAGACGGCGCGGCAACGGGGGACGCCCAGTCCAGCGCCCAGCCCTCGGCGGACCCCAGCGCTTCCCCCAGCGCGGCGGGAGAGAGCACCGGCTACTTTGCCTCCGCCCGGCTCAACCGCCAGCAGGCTCGGGACAGCGCCCTCCAGCTCCTCCAGCAGGCGGCGGCGGACGCGGGGGCTCAGCAGGACATCATCGATGAGGCCAACGCCTCCATCCAGGCCATGGCCGCCCTCACCATGTCCGAGGCCCAGGTGGAGAATCTGGTCACCGCCAAGGGCTATGGCGACTGCGTGTGCTTCATCAACGACAACAGCGCCAGCGTGGTGGTGTCCTCCACGGCCAACGGCCTGAGCGAGAACGACGTGACTAAAATTATGGAGATCGTCAAGGAGGAAACCGGCCTTGCGGCGGAAAAAATCAAGGTGATTGAGACGGAGCCGTGAGGAGAGAAAATACGGGATTGTAATTTAGCGGACAGGGTGGTATAATAGCCTCAGCATTGGTAAAGGAGCGTGAGGCGACATGGCCGAAGGCAAGGAATATATCTCTCACGAGAGCGAGCTGGGCAGCGTCAGTATTTCCGAGGAGGTGCTCACCATCATCGCGGCGGCGGCGGCGGTGGATGTGGAGGGCGTCAGCTCTCTGGGCTCGGGGCTGAGCAGCGAGGGTACCGCAACCGCCAACCGCAAGGCTCTGACCAAGGGCGTGCGCCTGGAGGTGGAGGATGAGCGGGTGACCGTGGACCTGTCCATCCTGGTGCGCTATGGGTATGTGGTCACCGATGTGGCCAAGGCGGTGCAGGAGGCGGTGTTTGGCGCCGTGGAAAATACCAGCGGGCTGGAGGTGGCCCAGGTCAACGTCACCGTGGTGGGCGTGACCTTCCAGAAGTAACCGGGCGGATTGATGGAGCCGGGGCTTGTGCCCCGGCTCTTTTCCCTGCATTTCTCCTCTTTTTCATGGAAAAGGGGTTTCTTTTTTTTCGGCGTTCGTGTATAATAAAGCGAATATGCAAAATGGGCTGTTGCGCCCAATGAGAGTGTGCCGGCGGCGGTGCCGCCGGGAGAGGAGGAGTTCCCATGAACAGAACCACCGCCCGGGAGATCGCCGTCCACTTTGCCTTTGAGCTGGCCTTTTCCGATGAAAAGGCCCCCCGGCTTCTGGAGCGGGAGCTGACGGCGGAGTCCTTTGCCCAGCGCGCCCAGGAGGAGTCCCTGTATGCCGAGTTTCCCGGTCAGGGGGAGCTGGATTACATCACTAGGCTGGTGCTGGGGGTGGGCAGCCACGGGGCAGAGCTGGACGGCTACATCGCCAAGTACGCCAAGGGGTGGAGGTTTTCCCGCATTGACCGGGTGGCCTCCGCCATCATGCGGGTGACCATGTACGAGATTTTGTACATGCCCGACGTGCCCGACAGGGTGGCCATCAACGAGGCGGTGGAGATCGCCAAGAAGTATGTGGACGACGATGTGGTGAAGTTTATCAACGGCATTCTGGGCTCCTTTGTGCGCTCGGAGGTGCCGGAGCAGGAGTGAGGGGCATGGACGCACAGTGCCTGGGCTTTGACACCAGCAATTACACCACCTCCGCCGCCGTGTTCGGCGGCGGGACGGCGGAAAACCGGGGGAAGCTGCTCACCGTGCCCGAGGGGGCGCTGGGCCTGCGGCAGAGCGACGCGCTGTTTCAGCACGTAAAGCGGCTGCATCTCATGGTGGAGCGGCTGCGCGCCGATGGAGCGCTGGAGCGGATTGCCGCCGTGGGGGCGTCCACCCGGCCCCGGGAGGTGGAGGGCTCTTACATGCCCTGCTTCCTGGTGGGCGAGGGGGAGGGCCGCGCTTTGGCGGCGGCGCTGGGGGCGCCGTTTTACCCCTGCTCCCACCAGCAGGGCCATGTGGCCGCCGCGGCCTGGTCGGTGGGCCGGGAGGACCTGCTGGACAAGCCGCATCTGGCCTGGCATCTGTCCGGCGGCACCACGGAGCTGCTGCGGGTGGAGCCGGAGGGCCACACCGTCCGGGCGGAGGTGGTAGGCGGCACCAGTGACATCGCCGCGGGCCAGCTGGTGGACCGCGCCGGGGTGCTGCTGGGCCTGCCCTTCCCGGCAGGGAAGGCGCTGGACGCGCTGTACCCCGAGGCGGACGGCGCCGGCTTCTTTCGGGTGAAGCTGAATGACCTGACCTTCTCCCTGTCCGGCATGGAGAACAAGGTGAAGGAGCTGGCGGAGAAGGGCGAAAAGCCCGCCAACATTGCCCGGTTCACCATCGACACTGTCATGAACGTGCTGCTGCGGGCCACGGAGGAGGCGCAGAAGCGCTGGCCGGGTCTGCCGGTGCTGTGCTCCGGAGGCGTGGCCTCCAACCGTCAAATCCGCGCCGCCATGGAGAAAGCCTGCGGCGCGGTGTTTGCCCAGCCCCAGTACGCCACCGACAACGCCATGGGCGTGGCCATTCTGGCCCACCGGGCGCTGGAGCGGGGGGTGCAGGGGTGAATATCGCGAATATTCCTGTCTATACTGTATCTCAGGTCAACGGCTATGTGAAGTCGCTGATGGATCAGGACGACCTGCTCACCGGACTGCTGGTGCGGGGGGAGATCTCCAACTATAAGTGCTACCCCTCCGGGCACCACTACTTCTCGTTGAAGGACGAGCAGGGCTCCCTGCGGTGCGTCATGTTCCGGGGGGAGGCGGTGCGGCTGCGCTTCCGCCCCGCCAACGGGATGCGGGTGGTGGCCTTTGGCCGGATATCCGTGTTTCCCCGGGACGGGCAGTACCAGCTCTACTGCAATGAGCTGATAGAGGACGGCCGGGGGGCGCTGGACGAGGCCTTCGAGCGCCTGCGCCGCCGTCTGGAGGCTGAGGGGCTGTTCGACCCGGCCAATAAGCAGAATCTGCCCCGGTATCCCGGAAAAATTGCCCTGGTGACCTCTCCGGCGGGGGCGGCGGTGCGGGATATGCTGCGCATTTTGGGGGCCCGGTGGCCGCTGGCGGAGGTGCTGGTCGCCCCCGTGCGGGTTCAGGGCCGGGAGGCCGCGGGAGAGATTGCCGCCGCCATCCACCGCCTGAACAACCGGGCGGACATCGACCTCATCATCGCCGGACGGGGCGGTGGGTCCAAGGAGGACCTGTGGGCCTTCAACGAAGAGGTGGTGGCCCGGGCCATATACCTGTCCAACATTCCGGTGATCTCCGCCGTGGGCCACGAGCCGGACGTGACCATTGCCGACTATGTGGCGGACGTGCGGGCGGCGACGCCCTCCAACGGCGCGGAGCTGGCGGCGCCCGACCAGAACGAGGAGCGGGCGCGGCTGGCGCAGCTGTCCGGGCGGCTGGCCCGTGCCCTGCAGGGCCGTTTGACGGCGGGCCGGCGGGAATTGAACCGGCTGAAAAGCAGCCGGGCCCTGCAAAATATCAAGACCCCCATCCAGGACCGGCGGCTGGCGGTGGACGACCTGCGCCGCCGGATGGGGCTTGCGCTGAGGAGCGGAACGGACCGGGAGCGGCAGAGACTGAACGCGCAGCGGGCGCGGCTCCCCCTGGCGCTGAACGCAAAGCTGGCCAGACAGCGCGGGCAGCTGGGCCGGCTGGCGGCTGGACTGGACGCCATGAGCCCGCTGAAGGTGCTGGGCCGGGGCTATGCCATCGCCCGAAGGGGAGAGGACGTGGTGTCGTCCGTTGCTCAGGTCAAGCCCGGGGACCGGCTGGACGTGCTGGTGTCCGACGGCGCGCTGCACTGTGAGGTCAAGGAGAAGGAGGAGCGGACATGGCAGTAAAAAAGCAGTCCTTTGAGGACTCCATGGAGCGGCTGGAGGCCATCGTGGCCCAGCTGGAAAAGGGCGAGTGCGGTCTGGACCAGTCGCTGAAGCTGTTTGAGGAGGGGGCCAAGCTGGCGGGACAGTGCGAGGAGCTGCTGGACAAGGCGGAGCAAAAGGTGAACCTTCTGCTGGCGAATGATGAAGAGGTCCCATTTGAGGGAGAGGAATGACCATGGAGTTTGACCGGGAATATCAAGCGGCCCTGGCCCTGGTGGAGCGGGAGCTGGAAGGCTGTTTTCAAGGGGACGGCACTTACCGTGAGCTGCTGGACGCCATGCGCTACAGCCTGCTGGCCGGGGGCAAACGGGTGCGGCCCGTGCTGGCGCTGAAGTTCTGCGAGGCGCTGTGCGGGGAGATGGAGCCCGCCCTGGACTACGCGTGCGGCGTCGAGATGCTCCACACCTATTCCCTCATCCACGACGATCTGCCCTGTATGGACGACGATGAGCTGCGCCGGGGCAAGCCCACCTGCCATGTGAAATACAGTGAATGGCTGGCCCTTCTGGCGGGGGATGCACTTCAAGCGGCGGCTTTTGAGCGGCTGACCCTGTCCAGCCGCACTACACCTCAAGCCAATGCGAAAGCGTGTGAAGTGCTGGCGGTTGCCGCAGGCCGGCACAATATGTGCGCCGGTCAGTATTTGGATATTGTGGAGGAGGGGAACGCGCTGGATGTAGACCGCCTGACACAAATCCATCTGCACAAAACCTCCGCCTTGCTGGGCGCGGCTTGTCTGCTGGGACTGACGGCCTCTCCGGTGGAATACACGGAGCAGCAGTGGGTTGCGGCGCTGGACTATGCCAAGGAGCTGGGGCTGGCCTTCCAGATCCGGGACGACATGCTGGACGTGGAATCCACCGCCGAGGAGCTGGGCAAGCCCATCGGGTCCGACGCGGACAACGGCAAGACCACCTTTGCCACGCTGTACGGCCTGGACAAGTGCCGGGAGCTGGTGGCGGAGCACACAGCGCGGGCCGGGCAGAGCGTATCCGGGGCATTTGAGCGGCCGGAATTCCTCTGTGCTCTGGCCGATTTTCTTGCGAAACGAAAAAACTGAGGCGGGACGGCGCGAAGACGCCCCAGACCCGCCCGAAGCTGAGGAGAGATAAGAGATGGTGAGTCCAGTCCTTCTGATCGCGGTGGCCGCTTGGGCCATCGCCCAGGTGTTGAAGCTGTTGATCTCCGTCGCGGTCTACCGAAAGTTCGACATCACCTATCTCACCACCGGCGGCGGTATGCCCAGCTCCCATTCGGCGCTGGTGTGCGCCACCGCGGTCTCCTGCGGCATGAGCGCCGGGTTTGACTCGCCGGTGTTTGCCGTGGCGGCGGTGCTGGCCTTTATTGTCATGTATGACGCGGCCCACGTCCGCCGGGAGACCGGGGAGCAGGCCAAGATACTCAACTATATCATGCGCAACTGGGCCGAATTCCGTCCGGAGGACTTTGAGCGGGAGCTGAAGGAGCTCATCGGTCATACCCCGCTCCAGGTGGCGGTGGGGGCGGTCCTTGGCGTGGCGGTGGGATTGGCGGGCGGCGTCATCGCCGTTGGCTTTTGACACGGAACGGAAAGAGGGAGGCCCGGAAAGCAGGCCCTTGGCGTTTTTGGGCGGGAAGGGGAAGCGAAGGATATGAAACTTGCCCCGACAAAGGAAGGAAGTGCGGACGATGGGTCCAGAGCAGCTGAATACCCTTACGGACCTCCAGGCGAAGCTGCTGTGCGACCAGCTGCGGGAGCAGATTATTGACAGCGTGTCGCGCACCGGGGGGCATCTGGCCTCCAGCCTGGGGGTGGTGGAGGCCACCGTGGCCGTCCATCGGGTGTTTGACCTGGAGAGCGACCGGCTGGTGTTCGACGTGGGACACCAGTGCTACGCCCACAAGATCTTGACCCAGCGGGGGGGGCAGATGGACACCCTGCGCAGACTGGGCGGACTGTCCGGCTTCCCCAAGCCCAAGGAGCACCGGGCGGACGCGTTTATCGCCGGGCACGCCTCCAACGCGGTGTCGGTGGCCCTGGGGATGGCCCGGGCCAGGACGCTGAACGGGGAGGATTACAGCGTACTGGCCATGCTGGGCGACGGGGCCATGACGGGCGGGCTGGCCTATGAGGGTCTGTCCGACGCGGGGCAGAGCGGGGAGCAGCTGGTGGTGATTCTCAACGACAACGGGATGTCCATCACCAAAAATGTGGGCGGCGTGGCCCGCCATCTGGCTCAGCAGAGGCTCAAGCCCCAGTACCTCCAGTTCAAGAAGGTGTACAAGCGGGCCACCGGGGCCACCGCCGCGGGGCGGGCCGTGTACCGGTTTACCCACAACGCCAAGCAGCTGGTAAAAAACGCCGTCCTTCATTGCAGCATGTTTGAGGACATGGGCTTTACATATCTTGGCCCGGTGGACGGCCACGATGTGAATTACCTGACCCGTCTGCTGCGGTACGCCAAGGAGCTGAATGGTCCCGTTCTGCTCCACATCAAGACGATCAAGGGGAAGGGCTACGCTCCCGCGGAAAAGGAGCCGGACCGGTTCCACGGCGTGGGTCCCTTCCACAAGGAGGACGGTACGCCTCTGAGCACGGGAGGGGAGAATTTCTCCTGCGTGTTTGGAGACACGCTGCGGCAGCTGGCTCGGGAGCGGGACGACATCGCCGCCATCACCGCCGCCATGCCGGACGGCACGGGACTGGTGGGCTTTGCCGGGGAATATCCCGACCGCTTTTTTGACGTTGGCATCGCCGAGGGCCACGCCGTCGCTATGGCGGCTGGGATGGCGAAGCAGCGTGTCGTCCCGGTGGCGGCCATTTACTCCACCTTTTTGCAAAGGGCCTATGATATGCTGATCCACGACGTGGCCATCCAGGGGCTGCACGTGGTTTTCGGCGTGGACCGGGCGGGGCTGTCCGGCGAGGACGGAGAGACTCACCACGGTGTGTTTGACGTGGCCTATCTCAGCTCGGTGCCCGGTATGAAAATCTACTGCCCCGCCAGCTTTGAGGAGCTGCGGGTCATGCTCCGCTATGCCGTGGAGAAGGTGCGCGGCCCGGTGGCGGTACGCTACCCCAAGGGGGGCGAGGGGGAGTTCCGGGCCCTGTGCGGCGTCGAGGGCGCCAGTGTCATTCGTCCCGGTACGGATGTGAGCATTGCCGCCTACGGCACCATGATCAACGAGGCTCTGGCGGCGGCGAAGCTGCTGGAGGAGCAGGGGAGGTCCGCTCAGGTGGTGAAGCTCAACAGCATTGCCCCGCTGGACGCGGATACCGTGGCCGCCTGCGCTCAAAGGACCGGGCGGCTGGTGGTGGCGGAGGAATGCGTGGACGCGGGCTGTGTGGGGCGGCGCGTCGCCGCCGAGCTTGCCCTTCGGGGCGTGGGCGGGGTCAGGCTGGCCCTGGTGAACCTGGGGGAGCGTTTTGTCCAGCACGGCACCGTGGCGGAGCTGCGCGCGCTGTGCGGCATCGACGGCGCGTCCATTGCCCGGCGGGCGCTGGAGGTGATGGACCGTGGCTAAAAAGCGTGTGGACCTGCTCCTGGTGGAGCGGGGGCTGGTGGAGAGCCGCCAGAAGGCCCAGGCCGTCATCATGGCGGGGCAGGTGTATTCCGGAGAGCGGCGGTGCGACAAGGCGGGGATGACGCTGGAGGAGGACGCGCCGCTGGAGGTGCGCGGCCAGCTTCGCTATGTCAGCCGGGGCGGGCTGAAGCTGGAGAAGGCCATGGGGTGCTTCCCCATCAGGCTGACGGATAAAACCGCCGCCGACATCGGGGCCTCCACCGGCGGCTTTACCGACTGCATGCTGCAAAATGGAGCGAAAAGGGTGTACGCCGTGGATGTGGGCTACGGCCAGCTGGCCTGGTCCATCCGCAGTGACCCGAGGGTGGTATGCCTGGAGCGCACCAACGCCCGGTACCTGACCACCCGGCAGATTCCCGAGCCGCTGGATTTTGCTTCCATCGACGTGTCCTTCATTTCCCTGGGGTTGATTCTGCCCGCCCTGCGGCCCCTTATGGCCGGTGACGGCCAGGTTGCGGCCCTGGTGAAGCCCCAGTTTGAGGCGGGGAAGGACAAGGTGGGTAAAAAGGGCGTGGTCCGGGACCCGGCGGTCCATCTGGAGGTTCTGGAGCGCTTCCTGCTCCATGCCGCCCAGGCGGATTTTACGGTGGCGGGCCTGGACTTTTCCCCCATCCGGGGACCGGAGGGGAACATTGAGTATCTGGGGTTTTTGCGCGCGGGAGCGGGAGAACCCTCCGATTTTGATCTGAAAGAGCTGGTGGAACGCTCCCATGAGGTGTTGAAGGGGTGAGGAAAGCATGAAAATCGTACTCAGCCCCAACCCGTACCGGGACCGGGGACTGCGCTCGGCCCAGGCCGCTCAGCGCATCCTGGAGAACGCCGGTGCCCAGAGCGCCATCTGCCTCCCCTTCGAGGTGGACCAGGGCAGCAGGCTGGACCTGCCTTCCGGGGTGGCCCTGGGCCGGCTGGAGAAGGAGCTGGAGGACGCCAATGTGCTGGTGTGCTTCGGCGGGGATGGCACCATCCTCCACGCCGCTCACGAGGCCAACGCCCGAGGCATCCCCATCCTGGGAGTGAACCTGGGCAGCATCGGCTTCATGGCCGAGCTGGAGCACGGGGAGCTGTCCCTGCTCTCCCGCCTGGCCGGGGGAAAATTCGGCATCGAGCGGCGGATGATGCTGGATGTGTTCGTCCGCCGGGAGGGCCGGCGGGTGTTTGAACAGCAGGCCCTCAACGACGCGGTGCTCACCAAGGGCGCGGTGGCGAGGGTGCTGGACCTGGAGGTGACGGGTGACCGGGTGACCATCTCCTCCTTCTCGGGAGACGGGCTGGTGGTGGCCACGCCCACCGGGTCCACCGCCTACTCCATGGCGGCGGGGGGACCCATTGTGGAGCCCACCGCGGAAAATATCATCATCGCGCCCATCTGCGCCCATTCCCTCCACGCAAAGCCCTTTGTGCTGGGGGCAAACCGCTCGGTGGGGGTGCGGCTGACGCCGGGGAGCAAGAAGAACGCCTATCTGTCGGTGGATGGCGGCCGCGCCTTCCGGGTGCAGCCGGGGGATTGGGTGGAATGCCGCCGGTCCAGGCAGACCACGCAGATGGTGAAGCTCACCGGGCGCAGCTTTTATGAGCGGATCAATCAAAAACTGGGAAAGGCGTGAGGGACATTTGAAGGCGAAACGACAGTCGGAGATTCTGCGCATCATCGGCGAACAGGATATCGAGACCCAGGAGCAGATGCTGGACCAGCTGCGCCGGTGCGGCATCCGGGCCACCCAGGCCACCATTTCCCGGGACATCAAGGAGCTGAACCTGGTCAAGCAGCCGGGAGAGGGGGGCAGCTATCACTATGTGGTGTCCGCCGCCCGTCCGCCCCGGAGGGCCATCGCGGGGCGGCTGCAAAATATTTTTAAAGAGGGGGTCACCTCCTGCGACGTGGCCCAGAATATCGTGGTGGTCAAGACCATGCCCGGTCTGGCTCCCGCCGCCGGGGCCGCTCTGGACGGCATGGAGCTGGAGGGGCTGGTGGGCTCCCTGGCGGGAGACGACACGGCCATCCTCATCATGCGCACCAATCAGGTGGCGGAGGCGCTGGCCATGGAGCTGGAATCCATGCTGGAAGGGTGAGTGAGTGTGCTCAGCTTACTGCATATTGAAAATATCGCGGTGATTTCCCAGGCGGACATCACCTTTGACAAGGGGTTCAATGTCCTCACCGGTGAGACCGGCGCGGGCAAATCCATTGTAATTGACTCAATCGGGGCCATCATGGGGGAGCGCACCAGCCGGGACCTGATTCGCACCGGGGCCAAGTCCGCGCGGGTGTCGGCGCTGTTCCGGGACCTGCCGGAGCTTCCCTGGTTCGAGGAGCAGGGCATCGGCCCGGATGAGAACGGGGAGCTGCTGATCGAGCGCGCCATCCAGGGCGACGGCAAGAACGCCTGCCGGGTGAATGGACGGCCCCTGCTGGTGACCCAGCTGAGGGAGCTGGGCCAGCAGCTGGTGAACGTTCACGGACAGCACGACGGCCAGCAGCTGCTGGATGAGGAGTGTCATCTGGGCTATCTGGACAGCTTCGGCGGGACGGAAAAGGAGATGGAGGCGTTTTCCCTGGCCTACGCCCAGGTTCGGGACCTGCGCCGGGAGCTGGACCAGCTTCAGATGGACGACGGCGAGAAGGCCCGCCGGATGGATACCCTGACCTATCAGATCGACGAGCTGGAGCGGGCCGGACTGCGGGAGGGCGAGGACGAGGAGCTGTCCCAGCGGCGGGAGGTGCTGCGCAACGCCGAGCGGCTCACCGACGCGGTGGACGGGGCCTGGCAGGCCCTTACCGGCGGAGAGGACGGCGAGGGGGCCGTGTCCCTCATCATGGAGGCGGGGAACCGTCTGACCCAGGGGGGGCGGTACAGCGGCGAGCTCAAGGAGCTGGCGGAGAAGGCGGAGCAGCTGCGCTGCGACGCGGACGATTTGGCGGAGCTGGTGCGGGATTTGCGGGGCACGCTGGACTTCTACCCCGGAGAGCTGGACGAGATCGAGGAGCGGCTGGACCGGCTGTACCGCCTGAAGAAAAAGTACGGCGGCAGCGTCCAGGAGATGCTGGCCTATCTGGACAAATGCCGCCAGGAGCTGGACGCCATCCAATTTTCCGAGGATCGGATGGCCAAGCTGGACAAGGAGCTGTCCAAGGCGCTGGAAAAGGCGCTGAAGCTGGGCCGGAAGCTGTCTGACCGGCGCCATAAAGCGGCGGAGGAGCTGTCGGGCCGCATTCAGTCCGAGCTGAAGCAGCTGGATATGCCAAAGGTGCAGTTTCAGGTGGAGTTCGCTCCTAAGGACGTCTCCGACGGCATGGACGCCACCGGCATGGACACGGTGCGCTTTCTCATGTCCGCCAACGTGGGCGAGGCGCTGAAGCCCATCAACAAAATTGCCTCCGGCGGCGAGTTGTCCCGCATCATGCTGGCACTGAAAAACGTGCTGGCGGAGACGGAGCAGGTGAGCACCCTCATCTTCGACGAGGTGGACACCGGCGTGTCCGGCCGGGCGGCGGTGAAGGTGGCCCAAAAGCTGTTTCAGGTGTCCAAGGGGCGGCAGGTGCTGTGCGTCACCCACCTGCCCCAGATCGCCGCCATGGGGGATGTGCATTTCTCCGTGGAGAAGGGGGAAGCGGACGGCCGCACTTTCACCCAGGTGGAGCGTCTGGACCGTGAGCGCCGCCGGGAGGAGCTGGCGAGGCTCAGCGGCGGGCAGACCACGGCGGTGATGCTGGAGGGAGCCGAGGAGTTGCTGGCGACGGCGGAAGCTTACAAGGTGGGAGCAAAGAGAGCAAAATGATCAAAGCGGTATTTTTTGACATAGACGGCACGCTCGTGTCCTTCCGGCAGAAATTCTTGTCGGACCAGCTGCTGGCGGACCTGCCCGCTCTGCGGGAGCGGGGGATCAGGATTTTTATCAGCACAGGCCGGGCTTTGCAGGATCTGGAGAACACCGGGATGCTCCGGGGGGCAGAATTTGACGGTTACGTGAGCATCAATGGTCAATTCTGCTGTGACAGGGACGGCACCGCCTATCGGGACCGGCCCATTGATTTGGACGATATGCGGGGGGCCTATCAGGTGCTGCTGGATCACCCGGAGATTTCCGCCCTGCTCCAGGGCAACGGGGAGAGCCGGCTCACCCAGATCAACGACCGGGTGCGGGAGGTCTACGAGTTTCTCCATACAAAGCCGTACCCGGTGTGCCCTCTGGAGTGGATGCTGGAGGGGAGGGTGTACCAGTTTGTTCCCCTGGTCACATCGGGGGAGGAGAGCATGTTTCTGGATGTGATGCCGGGCTGTACCCATACCCGCTGGCACCCGAAGGGCGTGGACATCGTGCCGCGGGACGGAGGAAAGGGCGTGGGCGTGCGGATGACCATGGAGCGGTACGGCTTTGCCCGGGAGGAAATCATGGCCTTCGGCGACGGAGAGAATGATATGAGCATGATGGCCCAGGCCGGGCTCAGCGTGGCCATGGGCAACGGCGAGGATCAGGTAAAGGCCATGGCCGATTACATCACCGACACGGTGGAGCATGATGGGATCTCCAAGGCTCTGCGGCATTTTGGGCTGCTGACTTGACAAGGACCGTGTTTTATGATATCATCCAGCCAATGCGAGGATGAGGACCAGTACCCACCGGTTTCCTGCCCAGAGAGCCCCCGTTTGGTGGAAGGGGGAGAGGAGCCCTTGGCGAATACCCCTCGGAGCAGCCGCCTGAACGGGAGCTTCCCCAGTAGGGCCGGACGGGTGCGCCCGGTACAGCGCCGGGGTCCTGCTGGGGACTCCCCGAGGCCGCTTTCGCGAGGAGGCGGCAAAACAGAGGTGGTACCGCGAGCTTTCGCCCTCTGTCCCTAGGGGACAGGGGGCTTTCTGTTCCCAAAATATGAAAAGGAGAAAGAATTATGACGCTTTACGATGAATTGACGGCCCGCGGGCTCATCGCCCAGGTGACCAGTGAGGAAGAAGTAAAAGACCTCATCAACAACGGCAAGGCCAAATTTTATATCGGCTTCGACTGTACGGCGGACAGCCTGACGGCGGGGCACTTCGTGGCCCTGACCCTGATGAAGCGGCTCCAGTCGGCGGGCAATACCCCCATCGCCCTGATCGGCGGCGGCACCACCATGATCGGCGACCCATCCGGCCGCACCGACATGCGCAAGATGCTCACCAAGGAGGACATCGACCACAACGCCGAGTGCTTCAAGCGGCAGATGGAGAGGTTCATTGACTTCGGCGAGGGCAAGGCGATGATGGTGAACAACGCCGACTGGCTGCTCAACCTGAACTACGTGGAGCTGCTGCGGGAGGTGGGCGCCTGCTTCTCGGTGAACAACATGCTCCGGGCGGACTGCTACAAGCAGCGCATGGAACGGGGGCTGTCCTTCCTGGAGTTCAACTATATGATTATGCAGTCCTACGACTTCTACCACATGTTCCAGACCATCGGCTGCAACATGCAGTGCGGCGGCAACGACCAGTGGTCCAACATGCTGGGCGGCACGGAGCTCATCCGCCGCAAGCTGGGCAAGGACTCCCACTGCATGACCATCACCCTGCTCACCGACTCCCAGGGCAATAAGATGGGCAAGACGGCGGGCAACGCCGTGTGGCTGGACCCCAACAAGACCAGTCCTTACGACTTCTACCAGTACTGGCGCAACGTGGGGGACGCGGACGTGATGAAGTGCATCCGTCTGCTCACCTTCCTGCCCCTGGAGCAGATTGACGAGATGGACGGCTGGAAGGACGCCCAACTGAATCAGGCCAAGGAGATTCTGGCCTGGGAGCTGACCAGCATGGTTCACGGCAAGGAGGAGGCGGACAAGGCCCAGGCGGCGGCGAAGGCGTTGTTCTCCGGCGGCGGGGACGCGGGCGATATGCCGTCCACCGGGCTGACCGACGCCGATTTCACCGACGGCTCCATCGGCGCGCTGACGCTGCTGGTGAAGTGCGGGCTGGCGGCTTCCAACGGCGAGGCCCGGCGGCTGATCCAGCAAGGCGGCGTGGCCTTGGGCGACGAGAAGATGAGCGACCCTGCGGCGAAGTTCCCCAAGGACAGGTTTGCCGGGGAGGGCGTGATCGTCAAGAAGGGCAAGAAGGTGTTCCACCGGGCGGTTCTTTCTTAAGCGAAGCCGAATCAATTAAAATGCCGCCGGCGGGTTTTGATACCTGCCGGCGGCATTTTGATCGGTATTGAAATGTCGGTCTAAAAATTCAATCTTGGCAGGCAAACCGCTTTTTCTTCTGAGTCCTTCAGCACATATTCGTTTAACCACCGGGGGAACGCTTCATATCCATCGTAGCATACGGCGAAAAAGTGGCCCGACGCATCATTGACCTCCTGCCAATATCCGTGGTCGTTGCTGCGGTCATACAGCCATTTGTCGAATTCTTCCTGGTAGTGATATATGTCCTTTGCGATGTGGTCAGGGACGGACAGCAGATAGTCGCCGTTCATCCCGCAGTTCAACAGCACAAGAGCCATGAGAACACCTCTTTTACGTAAACGATTCTGAATTTTAGCCGCCGATTAGTTGGGACATATCGTACAGCCCCGGAGCATCCACCCCGGCCAGAAATTTCGCCGCCTTCACCGCTCCCACGGCGAACACCTCCCGGCTGGCGGCGTGGTGGCTGATTTCGATGACCTCGTCCCGCCCGGCGAACACCACGGTGTGCTCGCCCACGATGGTGCCACCCCGCAGGGAGGAGATGCCGATCTCCCGCTTGTCCCGGGGCTTGCGGACGCTATGGCGGTCGTAGACGTACTCGGTTTCATAGGGCAGGGCAGAGGCGGCGGCGTCCGCCAGCATCAGGGCGGTGCCGCTGGGGGCGTCCAGCTTGCGGCGGTGGTGGCGCTCCTCAATCTCCACGTCAAAGTCCTCCCCCAGCAGGGCGGCGGCCCGGCGCACCAGGTCCATCAGCACGTTGACGCCTAGAGACATATTGGCGGAACGGAACACGGGGATGGACTGGGCTGCTTCCATAATCTGGGCGAGCTGTTCCTCCGAATAGCCGGTGGTGGCCAGCACCACCGGCAGTTTTTTGGATACGCAGAATTCCAGCAGGGGGCCTAGGGCGGCGGGGTGGGAGAAATCGATGACCGCGTCCGCCTCCACGGTGCAGGCGGCGGGGGTGGAGAACACCGGAAAGCTGTCCATGGGCTGGGCCAGCAGGTCGATGCCCGCCGCCACCTCCACATCCGGGTCGCCGGCGCAGATGTCCGCCACCACCCGGCCCATGTGGCCGCAGCAGCCGGAAATGATTATCTTTCGCATGGCAAGCTCCTTACAGCAGACCGGCGCGCTTCATGGCCTGGCGCAGGACCTCCAGGTTCTTCTCCGAGATGTCGCACAGCGGCAGGCGCAGGGGACCAGCCTCCATACCCAGCAGGTTCATGGCCGCCTTGATGGGGATGGGGTTGACCTCGGTGAACAGCGCGTCGATGAGGTCCATGTACTGGATCTGGAGCTTGGAAGCGGCCTCAAAATCGTTGTCCAGGCACAGCCGGGTCATTTTCACCATCACCTCGGGCACGATGTTGGAGGCCACGGAGATGACGCCCTTGGCCCCCAGGGCCATCATGGGCACCACCTGATCGTCGTTGCCCGACCAGATGTAGAAATCGTCGCCGCACAGGAAGCGGGTGTGGGCCAGCAGGGAGAAGTTGCCGCTGGCCTCCTTCACGCCGTTGATCTTGGGGTTCTGGCTGAGCGCCTGGTAGGTCTCGGCGGTGAAGGACACGCCGGTGCGGCTGGGCACGTTATAGAGGATGATGGGCAGCTCCACCCGGTCGGCAATGTACTCATAGTGCTTGATGAGGCCGGTCTGGCTGGCCTTGTTGTAGTAGGGGGTGACGTGGAGCAGAGCGTCCGCGCCGGAGTCCTGGGCGTGCTGGGAGAGGTAGACGGCGGCGGAGGTGTCGTTGGACCCCGCGCCGGCGATGACCTTCACCCGGTGGTTCACCCGCTTCACGCAGAACTCCACGGCGGCGATATGCTCCCGGATGGACATGGTGGCGGACTCGCCGGTGGTGCCGCACACGCACACCGCGTCTACCCCGGCCTCGATCTGGTCGTCGATGAGCTTGCCGAAGGCATCGTAGTTGATGATGTTGTTCTGGTCAAAGGGGGTGACCAGGGCGGGGCAGGAGCCGGTAAAGACAGGAGTTCTCATAATGTCAGCATCCTTTCCAAATGATAGGGGCCTTCCTTTTTTCTTTGAAAAAAAGGAAGCGAAAAAAGAAACTTTAAACTATGTCTGTTGTAAAGAGTGCAAATGCTATAGATTGTAGTATTTTAATTCCTTATTAATCTTGTACTGCTACTGCTTTTTATTAATAGTGTAAAGCGGTCCACATAGCGGCTCCTCCTATACGATGAAATAGCAGTATTTCACCAATCGCCGTAAAGAGGAAAATCTTCTCGCTCCAAGTGCCGTTCCCCCACTTCTTGATTCCGGCCTGTTTTGCCAACAAGAGGAAAACACCACCCATCCCCGCTGAAATAAAAGGAAACAGGACATATTCATACTTGTACTTGCTGCCCGTTCGGTCTACCTCTCCCGCGGAGTTGTAATGGGCGGGTATGATTTCTGGAGCCAGCACGAGAAAGACGATGGTACCTACAAATCCCAAACCAATCAAGACCACCGCGAGACGGTACAGGTACTTCATACAGATTCTCCTTATGGCAATAGTTAACTGACGGCACCTAAGCATATTAAGGGTCTTCTTTTCTTTCAATTATAGGGGCACAAGTTTAGTTCAAATCAATATCGTGTAGTTTCAAGTATTTTCAGTATTTCACTGCTTTTGCTGATGCAAATTCACACAGGTTGAAATAGGCTAGCTTGTGTACCAAGTTGTGTACTGCTTCTTTACCGCCATGGAAAAGATTTTGATTTTGCAGATTTCTCAATAAATTGGAATTTCTTCTTTCAGTTTCAAAATGGCAATCAATTCTTCACCATCCATTTCGCCAGTCTCAACAAATCCAAATGAGCGGTATAGCCTGCTGGCAACTTCATTCTCAGGTTCATATGACAGCCAACAACATTCCGCTTTACCACACGGGAAGGTTTTTATGAAATCTAATGCAAGTCTGACCGCTTCTTTTCCATACCCTTTATTCTGATAACTTTGATCTATCATCAATCGCCAGAGATTATAATTACCTTTAGCAATTGGCGGGGAATCATCCCAGTAATCGTCTGTATCAAAACCAATCATCAAAAAGCCTATTAGGGTACCTTCCTCATATATTCCGAAAGGGAAGGCATACCCATTTCCTGTTATGGCAGTATAGGCTTCGATAATGCTAATGTCATTACTGGCCACAAAACTTTTTTGATCCTCAGATACACGCAGCTTCAAAATATCCCATACATTTTTTCCATTTACCTTTTCCAGTTTAAGCATACTTTTATCCTCACAAACTGCAATGTGTCATCCTGCGCTAAACCAAGGCACTTGTGTACTTTTTGTGTACCAAACTCCGCCCGAACCCATGAAGCCATTGCAACATAAGTGGTTCGGGAAGCCAATACCTTTCACTTTCAAGAAAAAGAAGAAGGCCCTTTACCTGCGCTCGATATATCCCTCCGCGCACAGCAGCTCGGCCAGCTCCACGCCGCCGCCCGCCGCGCCCCGCAGGGTGTTGTGGGACAGGGAGACGAACTTGTAATCATACTGGGTGTCCGGGCGCAGGCGGCCGATGGAGACGGCCATGCCGCCCTCCAAATCCCGGTCCAGCTTGGCCTGGGGCCGGTCGGGCTCCTCGAAGTAGTTCAGGAACTGCTTGGGGGCGGTGGGCAGATTCAGTTCCTGGGCGCGGCCCCTGAAGCTCTTCCACGCCTCCTTCATCTGCTCCATGGTGGGCTTGTTCTTAAAGGTGACGAAGGCGGCGGCGGTGTGGCCGTTGGACACCGGCACCCGCAGGCATTGAGCGGTGATGGAGGTGCCCCCGGCGTTGACGATGACGCCGTTCTCCACACGGCCCCAGACCTTCAGCGGCTCCTGCTCGCTCTTTTCCTCCTCACCGCCGATGTAGGGGATCAGGTTATCCACCATCTCGGGCCAGGTGGCAAAGGTCTTGCCCGCGCCGGAGATGGCCTGATAGGTGCACACCAGCACTTTTTCAATGCCGAACTGGCGCAGAGGAGACAGGGCGGGGACGTAGCTCTGGATGGAGCAGTTGGACTTGACGGCGATGAAGCCCCGCTTGGTGCCCAGGCGCAGGCGCTGGGCCTTGATGACCTCGATGTGCTCCGGGTTCACCTCGGGGATGACCATGGGCACGTCGGGGGTCCAGCGGTGGGCGGAGTTGTTGGAGACCACCGGGCACTCGTGCCGGGCATACTCCTCCTCCAGGGCTTTGATCTCATCCTTTTTCATATCCACGGCGGAGAACACAAAATCCACCTGGGAGGCGATTTGGTCCACGTCGTCCTGTGCGCTGAGCAGCACCAGGTCCTTGGCCTCGGCGGGGATGGGCGTGTCCATGGCCCAGCGCTCTCCCACTGCGTCCTCATACCGCCTGCCTGCGGAGCGGGGGCTTGCGGCCACCACTGTGAGCTGGAACCAGGGATGATTCTCCAGCAGGGTGACAAACCGCTGGCCCACCATGCCGGTGGCGCCGATGACGCCGACTTTATACTTTTCCATGCTTTTCTACCTCCAAATGCCGTCTGGGCCGGAGCAAATTTGGGGCTTGCGGCCTGACGGCGGATACGCTATAATATGAATATTGTCGAAAGAAGTCCAAAAATACACGCTTTACCCAGAGTGTAATGGTACCTATCACTATAACATTAACACGCTAAAGAGTCAATTTGGCGTTGCCACCTGAAGTGGAGAAATGGAGAAGCAAATGAAGCGAAAATTCGTGCAAATTGCAGCGTTGTGTCTTGCAGCGGCCCTTTTTTTGTCCTCCGGCGGGGGGACGGCCTCCGCCGCGCCCGCAAGCTCCAGCGACCGCATTGTCCGCGTGGGCCTGCACCACGACGGCCCATATGGCACCGGATCTGTGGAGGGGCTGAACTTCCAGAATGAGGTGGGTTCCGGCTTCCGGTTCGGGTATTACGACAGCGCCAGCCGGTTTGTGGAGCTGGGTACCACGGTGCAGACAGCCATCTCCGTGGTGGAGACCATGAACGTCTGCTATGGCATCTATAACGGCTACTCCAGCTACCACACGGCCATCACCACCAATGTGGCGGTGGGGGAGTACCACCTGGAGCTGCCCGGAACATACGCCTCCTTTGACCAGGCGCAGGGGCTGGCGTCCCAGCATCCCGGCGGCTTTGCGGCGTATATCGGCGGGACGTATCGTGCCCGGGTGGGCAACTATACCACCAGGGGTGGAGCGGAGACGGCCCAGAGCGCATTGGCCGCCCAAGGCGTGAGCACGACCATCGTGGGAACCTCCGCCTACGGCGTCAGCGTGGTGGCCACGGGCACCAACAACATCCTGTTCCAGTACGACGATCTGGGGCAGGGCACCGGCCTGGGGGTGGAGCCGGTCCAGAGCGGCGCGGAGAAATGCACCACCTGGAGCAAGAGCAAATTGTACAACGGCGGCTTCCGCTTTGAGCGCATCAACGGCGGTAAAATGACCGTGGTGAATCTGGTGAGCTTTGAGGAGTACATCGAGGGTGTGACCGCCACTGAGATGAGCAACAGCTGGCCCGTGGAAGCGCTGAAGGCCCAGGCGTTGGCGGCGCGCAGCTATTTTGTCACGCTGGGGACCAGCACACACAGCGCCGGACATTTCGACATCTGCGACAACCCCCATTGTCAGGCGTATGACGGGCAGACCAACGCGGGGAGCAACACCAGGGCCGCAGTGGAGCAGACTGCCGGGCTTGGGGTTTTCTACAACGGAAAACCAGCCCAGAGCTTCTATTACTCCAGCAACGGCGGGGCCAGCGAAAGCGTATCCAACGTGTGGGGAAGCAATCAGTCCCTGTACCCCTATCTGGTGGGCAAGGCGGACCCCTACGAACCCACCCTCAACCTGAAAAATACCTGGGAGCGGTCCTTTACCAGCGCCCAGATTATTTCCCGTGTGCTGGCGGGGAAAAATGTGAGCGCACCCATCGTGTCGGCGAAGATAACAGCCTACACGGACGTGGGCAACCCCAAGCTGATTACCTTTACCGACAGTGCCGGCAACAATTTCAGCGTAAGCGGGAGAACGGTGTACGGGAATCTGGGTCTGCCCTCCTTCCGCTTCGGTCTGGCGGGAAGCGAGGGGACCAGTCCGACCACGCCCGCCGCGCCCTCTGCCAGCGTATCCATCAACGGCGCCGCCACGGTGAACGGCACCGCTGGACTGTACACCATTGATGGCAATGGAAGCATCACCGCGTTGGGCGGTGACGTATATGTCATCACCGACAGCGGGACCTCGTTGCTGGGCCAGGGCGCAGACCAGAGCCAGAGCACTGGAAACAGCTGGAGCAGTTTTATGACAGCGGTGAACGGCACCATCACCTTTGCGGGCCGGGGCTGGGGCCATAATATCGGCTTGAGCCAGTTTGGCGCGAAAGCCATGGCTGAGCAGGGGTATACTTATCAGCAGATCCTGCAATTCTACTATACTGGCGTTACGGTGGGATATGTGTGAAAACTTCAGATTTTTATTTTGACCTGCCTCCCGAGCTGATCGCCCAGACGCCGCTGGAACGGCGGGACGCCTCCCGGCTGCTGGCGCTGGACAAGGCTGCGGGAAGGACCCGGCACATGTACTTTTACGATCTGCCCACGCTTCTGCGCCCCGGCGACTGTTTGGTGCTCAATGACAGCCGGGTGCTGCCTGCCCGGCTCATCGGCCGCAGGGCGGGGGGCGGCGCCTGTGAGGTGCTGCTGCTCATCGACCGGGGGGACAAGACGTGGGAGTGCTTGGTGCGTCCGGGTAAAAAACTGCGGCCCGGCGCGAAGATCACCTTTGGAGAGAACGAGCTCACGGCAGAGGTGGTGGGCGAGGTGGAGGGCGGCAACCGCCTGGTCCGCTTCGACTACCAGGGCATTTTCCTGGAGACGCTGGAACGGCTGGGTAAAATGCCCCTGCCTCCCTATATCAAGGCGGAGCTGGAGGATTCGGAGCGCTATCAGACGGTGTACTCCAAGGTGACGGGCTCCGCCGCCGCCCCTACAGCGGGCCTGCATTTTACCAAGGGACTGCTGGAGCAGGTCCAGGCCATGGGAGTGAAGGTCTGCTATGTGACGCTCCATGTGGGCCTGGGCACCTTCCGCCCGGTGAAGGCGGAGAATCTGGACGAGCACGAGATGCACTCGGAATACTGTGTCATCCCGCAGGAAACTGCCGATGCCGTCAATGAGACGAAGCGGCAGGGGGGACGGGTGATCTGCGTGGGCACCACCTCCTGCCGGACCATCGAAAGCTGGGCGGCGGAGGACGGTACACTGAGCGCGTCGGCGGGGTGGACCAACATTTTTATTTACCCCGGTTATCGATTCAAGGTGCTGGACGCCCTGATTACCAACTTTCATCTGCCGGAATCCACGCTCATCATGCTGGTGTCCGCCCTGGCAGGACGGGAGCATGTGCTGGCCGCCTATGAGGAGGCTGTGCGGGAAAAATACCGCTTTTTCTCCTTTGGCGACGCCATGTTTATTGCGGACGGCATTGAATAACAAAATAAATCCCCGGGACCATCCAAGGTCCCGGGGATTTTTCAGGTCAGATAGCTTCGGCCTCGCCGCCGGGCGGAAACGCGAGATAACTGCCACGTTGGTGGCGAGCTAAAGCTCTTTTTGCCTACTTTTTCTCTCGAGAAAAAGTAGGTCGAGAAAAAGCAGATTATTCGAGGACGGCGCCGCGGGCGGCGGAGGTGACCAGCTTGGCGTACCGGGCCAGATAGCCGGTCTTGATCTTCGGCTCGGGACACACCCATGCGGCCTTTCGGGTGGCGAGGACAGCATCATCGACAAGCAGCTCAATCTTGCAGGCGGGAATGTCAATGGCGATCTGGTCGCCCTCCTCCACAAATGCGATGGGTCCGCCCTGAGCGGCCTCGGGGCAGACGTGGCCGATGGACGCGCCGCGCGTCGCGCCGGAGAACCGCCCGTCGGTGATCAGAGCCACACTCTCGCCCAGCCCCATGCCGGAGATGGCGGAGGTGGGATTGAGCATCTCCCGCATGCCGGGGCCGCCCTTGGGGCCCTCATAGCGGATGACCA
>CAJULJ010000032.1 GCA_910587395.1 uncultured Oscillospiraceae bacterium
GCGCAGGATAATTAGGTGTTATTCCTATATGACGGATAATCGAGTATTATCTATCAATGCTAGTTTACATTATCCGTCCCAAGATTTCAACCCTTAAAATGTTAACCTCATCGCATATTAAGCAATGAGGTTAACAAAAAATGCAAATCTTATAACGTACAAAATTTTTGTCGAGTATATTGCTAAGCTGACCAAATGAGCTCCATTGAACAACTCAACCTATCACTATTTCCTTTAAGCAGTTGGTATTTCCGTCTGAATATAGTTGGGTATTTTATCCACAATTGCTGTATACAGGTCAATATCTTCTTTGGGGGTAGACAAAGAGACTATTAGGGAATATCTTGCTGTACTATCACATTTCCCAAGGTAACTGCGCTCTCGCCACCATCCAATCACCGGATGTACAGCTATCACATTTGCATTGCACAGATTCACCGCACTGGTCTTGATAAAATCTGAATGTATAGACCCCACATCCCGATTCTCAGGCCCCAAGAACCATCGGTTGCTTCCGCTACTCCCTTCACCCTTATCCTTTGGGTCATCACCGCGCATTTTGACATTGATGCGTTTTTTGAAGCCCTCGATAGATTCATTAGTATTTATGAGATCGAAACGCAAGCCATATGAGGGATACCGATATCGATTCTTCCAGCCTATTTCGCCAGGGCCCGGCTCAACAAAGTACGACAATGTAACTCTCAACTCAACTTCAGTTTCGCCTAAGCTTTGAAGAACTTCAGCTGGCCATGGTATTGTGTGGAGATGCATTTCTCTCGTATGAGCTGAGCCTTCGCTCTTTTCATACGGTTGTATTTCACCTTGAATAATCATATTTACAGAATTATTAAGGCATTGAATTGCTTTTTCTAAATGGGGAATACCATAACCGCAGGATCTTAGCAAGTTCCGTATTCCTTGGGATTTCAATTTGTTTGTGCAAAAGCGCCGGTACATCTCGTCTGTCCAGCGTGAGGAATGCACAAGTAATGCCCGCACAGTTTCAGGCCAAATGTCTGGATATTCAGTAAATAATTGGGCAGCCATCCAAGCAGCTTGCGCTGTGGCTGAGCTTGTCCCCCAAATTGTTGAAAACAGTCTGACAAGTGGTAAACGATCAGTGGTTAGCAACGATAGGTCAGGACAATTGGTATAGTCTGTTCCATTGGTGGCAATGTTTCCACCATCCAGCAATATCTCGGGTTTAATAGGCCACTTGTCATCCCAATTGACGGATGTTGAACTATACGGAGACAAATCTCCAACATCAGCCACTGGAGAAAAACCTGAAAACTCTCCATCTTCAATGGTAATATCTTTCGTATACGCTCCAACTGTCAAGGCATTCCATGCTTGTCCGGGATTCTCTACGCAATGCAAAATATTTGCGCTTGGGTATTCAGCCGCACTCAATTCTGTCGGATTAACATTACCTGCGCTGATAAAGAAAAGTCGTTTGCGACCGCTACCCTCTGCTCCAGATGTAATACTATCGACCGCTCCAGACCATGAAGTTGGACTGCCATCCCTTGTTCCATATTCAGACGAAGTCACAGCCATACATATGGCACGTTCCGCATAGGGACTGGCAATCTCAGCTAATGCCACAGCACGCTCGGTTACAGCGCCGTACAATTCAGGTGGATTCTCATCGAACGATGGCGGTGGTAGTATCTTCACTGACTCGAGTTTGTGCCAGACGTGTAACTCCTTGCTGCCAGAGAGACAATCTTTCAAATCGTTAAACAGAGCCACGCCAGCCATCTCAGTTCCATGGCCGTCGTGGTCTCCAATTCTCCAAGCACTCTCAACAGTTTGTACATCCTCTTCACGAGTAGCCGGAGATAGGAGAGGATGTTCGGCGGATAGGCCCGTATCCAAAAGGCAGACACTTGCATTCATATTGTGGAATGTGGTGCGAGCAAGTAATTCATCCACCCACCCGGCCTGCTCTTTTCCCAAAAGCTTATCAAAGAAACTTGTTGCATTTGGAGCCCGACGAATCTCCGCAATATAAGCACACATTGAAATCAAGTTTTTGAGCTGCTCTTTATTAGCCTTTCCCAGTCGGACGATTCTTTCTGGAAATAGGATACGCCGTGTGTTTAATTCAATTTCTAATGTATTACAGCAAGCTGTAAAATTAAGTTCTGCACCAGAGCTATCGTTTCGCTCAAATCGCAGCCAAATTTCACACCATACTGGGTTTTCATCGGGCATGGTTGCTGTATCGCCGAACCAAAAAGAATCTAACATGGCTAATCGAACATTTTCAATGCTCCTTACAAGATCGTTATTTTTTGGGTTTTCCTCGTCTCCAACTGGCATTCCATATGCCTGAACTTTTTCAAGGAAATATGTCTCCTGTCCGGCTGGAATATAAACGGTTGCTCTAACAATATTGTTATCCTCTTTTTTTACATTTAAAAGACGGATACCTTTTTGCAGATTTTCTAATTGCTTAATGGCTAAGTCGCACTGAGCAGCACCAGAAAACTCCAAATATAGGCCTTCTTTATAGCGAATCGCCGCAACCTGTCGCTGCGTGAGGTCCTGGGCTCTGCTTTCTTGTAGCTTGCGGCTTATAAATTTTGCATGGGCATCAGGATCATCCCGAACTGGATACTTTAGACCGCCACCTCCACTCTGGGATGCATATGGCAGGGGCGTAGCAGTATGTTGCAAGAAAATATTCTTTGCCATTGCTTATGCCTCCTTAGAAGAGTAGGCCGCAATCCTATCGAAGATAAGTTTGGAAAGAATGCTTTCATCGACGGAAGAGTTTTCAAGAATGGAAATCTTGATTGCGTCATCGCATACTCGTATAATCTCAGCATGGCTTAATGGGGTGGCTTTGTCAATAAGCTGTTCAGATGCTACAAAGTCTTTGTCAAATACACCAATCCTCAATTCAAACAACCTGCGGATATCTTCCCTGGATGGCATTGAATAGTGCAAAACATCATCAAATCTTCTGAATAGAGCTTGATCAAGCAGTCGCTGATTATTGGTGGCCGCAACAATGATACTTTCAGATTCATCCTGTTCAATAAACTGTAGAAAAGAATTGAGGATACGCCGAGCTTCTCCCACCTCGTTGTCTAAGCCCCGATCTGCCCCAATCGCATCAAATTCATCGAAAAAATAGACGCCAGTAGAAATAGACACCGCATCAAATATTTGACGGAGCTTGACACTGGTTTCCCCCATAAATTTTGTTACTACTTTGTCCATCTGAACCGAATAGAGTGGCAAATCTAGTTCAGAAGCAATAACTGAGGCAGTAAAGGTTTTTCCAGTTCCAGGCTTTCCCTCAATAAGAATCTTTCGTCTGTTTGTCAGTCCATATTTCTGCAGCTTATTCCGATTCCTAAACTCATTCAGAATCCTCTCAATTCGTTCCAGGATATCATCTGAAACGATTAAATCGGAGAGCCTATCTGATGGAATCGTCATTAATAACATAGGGTTTTGCTGATTAATCCGAAAGACATTGCTCTTAGGTGAGCCAATCTTCTCAGCATACTTTTTTAATTCTCTGGCATATGTTTCATGACCATGGGTTGCCTCATACGCAGCGATTTGCAACACCGTTGTTTTAAATTTTTCATCCTCGTGTTCAAAATGCGCTTTAACTAAGGCTTTGACTTGATCCGCTGTAGCCAAGAAGCTCACCTCCTATACATTTGGTTTAATGCGTAAATAGCAAAATGGAAAGTTTCTTTCGGGAAGCCAAAAGAAACTTTCCATTTTACAAATAAAGGTGTCCGATCCGCAATTATGGTATTAAAACAACCAGCTACAAGGCTTGGCCTTGTAGCTGGTTGTTTCTTGGTGGAGATAAGCGGGATCGAACCGCTGACCTCTTGAATGCCATTCAAGCGCTCTCCCAGCTGAGCTATACCCCCATGATCGTGGAATCCTTGATTTTCTTAGGTTTCCGAGTTATTCAGTTGTTGTATTATGCGAGTCGTTTTACTGGTCGGTTGTCCTCCCAGCTGAGCTATACCCCCATATATTTCCAGAAATGAAATTTTAGGGGAACCGTTGTTAAATTGTAGAACCGCGTCGGGCTTTGGTGCTCATTTGGGGGTACGCAAGTGCGTTGTTCGCGCTCCCAGCTGAGCTATACCCCCATATGAACTTTTTCCAGAACTTTTTGGATCATTGCCCGTTTATTCTTCAACCAACATCACATATTATAGAACATTTCTCGCAAATTGTCAACCGCTAATTTTCCGAACTTTTGGAACAAATTCTGGGTCGTTTCACTGGTGACGTGTGCTCCCAGCTGAGCTATACCCCCGAATTCTGTTGTGCTTGCCTCAGCGCAAGATAGATAATAACAAATACCGCAGGATTTGTCAACACCTTTTTCACATTTTTTCGAAAAATTTTTGCGGTCCCTCTCCAATAGAAAAGGGACCGCCGTGCGTTCATGACCGCTTCCAAGCGCTGTTGCTGAACAACACCAGAATTGGATACATTTCCAGCCGTCCCAGGATCATGGCAAAGGACAGCACCAGTTTGCTCAGCACCGAGAAGGCGGAAAAATTCCCCGCCGGACCCACCAGCTCCAACCCAGGACCCACATTACTGATACACGTGATGACAGCCGTGAGCGTGGTACCAAAGGAGAAGTTGTCCAGCCCCACCACAATAGCCATGCCAAACACCAAAAACAGGTTAATGATGAAATAGCACTGCGCGGTTCGGATCGCGTTCTCGCTGACTGTGGCACCGTCCAGCTGAACCACAGAAACCGCCCGAGGATGGATGATGGACCGCACCTCACGGCGGGCAGAGCGGATGAGGATCAGGATACGCCCACACTTGATGCCGCCGCCGGTGGACCCGGCGCAGGCCCCAATAAAGGTGAGCACCACCAGCAGCATTTTGGAAAACTCCGGCCACAGGTCATAATTGGCCGACGAGAACCCCGTAGTAGACACAATAGACGCCACCTGGAAAGCGGCGTAGCGCGTGCATTCTCCCACGCCGTCATAAACATCCCGCAGGTTCCAGGCGATGGCGGCAGTGGACACGGCCACCATGATGAGGAAAAACCGCAGCTCATCACTTTTGAGCGCCTGACGGACCTTGCCGGTGAGCATGAGAAAGTAAACGGAGAAATTAATCGAGAACAACAGCATGAACACCGTGATGATGATCTCAATGGCGGGGCTGGCAAAGGAACCTACAGAGGCATTCCTATCGGAAAACCCGCCGGTGCCGGCGGTGGACATGGCGTGGGTGATGGAGTCGTACCAGTTCATCCCCGCCAGACGCAGGCACAGCGTCTCCAGCACGGTGAGAGCTAGATAGATGGAGTACAAAATCTTGGACGACTGGGACGCACGGGGCACCAGCTTGCTCTTCACCGGCCCCGGACTTTCCGCCCGGATGAGAAAATTGGAGCTGATGCCCAAAAAGGGCAGCAGCGCGGCCGTGAGGATCAGAACCCCCATGCCCCCCAGCCAGTGGGTGAAGGACCGCCAGAACAACAGACCCATGGGCAGTCCCTCAATGGCGGTGAGGATGGTGGCCCCGGTGGTAGTGAAGCCGGAGATCGTCTCAAAGAAGCAGTCCGCATAGGACCCAAACTGCCCGGAGAACCAGAAGGGAAGCGCCCCAAACACCCCGAACAGCACCCAGATCAGCCCCACGGTGAAAAAGCCCTCCCGGGCGAAAAAGTCCGTTTTGGGTTTGAAGAAAAACACCGGCACGCAGGCCGCAGCCAGTACCAGCAGGATGGCGCTCAGAAAGGGAACGGGGCTTTCCCCATACAGCAGGGCCACCACCATGGGGATGAGCATGGCTCCGGCCTCAATGAACAAAGAGAAGCCGGTGATGCGCAGCACCAATTTAAAATTCATAGGCCGCTGCCCTCATAGATGTCGTTCAGGTCCAGAATGCCGCTGTCCCGGGCGATGACGATCACGTCGTCCCCCTGCTCCAGGCAGGTGGAGCCCTCGGGGATGATGACCTTTCCATTCCGGACGATGACCGCGATCAGCACGCCCTTTCGCAGCTTCAGACTTTTCAGCGGCACCTTCAAATTCCGGGTGGATGGGGAAACCAGAAATTCCATGGCCTCCGCCTTGCCCCCGGCAATGCGGTACAGGGCGTTCATCACCGTGCCCTTGGAGTTCTGCAAACCGCGGATGAACCGCAGAATCAGCCCCGCCGTGGCCAGCTTGGGGGATACCACCGACTCAACCCCGGCGGACCGGGCGATGGCGGTATAGTTCTGGCGGCTGGACTTGGCAACCACCTTGGACACCCCCGCCTGATGGGCGTAGAGGGAGATGATGAGGTTGTCCTCGTCCCGGTCGGTGAGGGCGATAAACGCGTCGCTGGAGGCCATGCGCTCCTCGGTGAGCAGCTCCGGATCGGTGCCGTCGCCGTGAATGATGAGGGAGCGGGGAAATTCCTCCGCCAGCTCCCGGCAGCGCTCCGCGCCCTTTTCCACCACCTTGCAGCTCATGCCCAGCCGCTCCAGCTGAATGAGCAGATAGAATGCAATGCGCCCGCCGCCGATGATAAAGGCGTTGCGGATACGGTGGGTGTTGCGGCCCAGCAGCTTGAAAAACTGGTGGATGCCGCTGGGGGTGCCGGCCACGGACACCCGGTCCCCCACTGCCAGCATGGACGAGCCGTTGGGGATAAACACGTCCTCGCCCCGCTCCACGGCACACAGCAGCATGGGCAGTCCCTGGATTTTAGACGACAGGGAGGCCAGGGTGCGCCCGGCCAAAAAGTCTCCCTCTTGAACGGTGAAGGACACCAGCTCCACCCGCCCCCGGGCGAAGGAGTCGATGTTGGCGGCGCTGGGGAAACGCAGCAGCCGGGAGATCTCAATGGCGGCGGTAAGTTCCGGGTTGATGAGCATGGTAATGCCCAGGTCGCTTTTCAGCGTGTCCAGGTCGTTAACGTACTCCCGGCCCCGGACCCGGGCCACGGTGTAGGGCACGCCCACCCGGTGGGCGATATGGCAGCACAGCAGGTTGATCTCGTCGGAGCCGGTGGCGGCAATGAGCACATCGGTCTCCTTGGCCTCCGCCTCCAGCAGCACGTCCCGGGACACGCAGTTGCCCTTCAGGCACATGACATCCAGATGGTTGGACAACCGCTCCAGCGTGTCGCCGGACACATCCACAATGGTGACGCTGTGCCCCTCGTCCGCCAGGTGCTCGGCCAGGGTGGCGCCCACCTTTCCGGCGCCCGCGATGATAATGGTCAAGTCAAATCAACTCGTTTCCTTGATGGTGGGAGGGGGCGGTCAACCCGCCAGCCCCCGCTTTCGGGCAGCGGCCAGCAGCCGGTCCAGGGCGGCGGCCAGCACGCTGCGGGGACAGGCCAGGTTGACCCGTTCGAAACCGGGCGCGCCAAAGGAGGCGCCGTGGCTCAGGTACAGCAGGGCCTCGTCCTCCAAAAAGCGGGCCAGCTCCGGGGCCTCCAGCCCCAGGGGACGCAGGTCCATCCAGGCCAGATAGGTGCCCTCCAGCGGGGCGGTGAAAACGGCGGGGAAATGCTCCGCCATAAAGTCCCGGAGGTATTGGTAGTTTTCTCCCACATAGTCGATGAGCTCGTCCAGCCAGGGGGCGCACCGCTCATAGCCCGCCTCCAGCGCCCGGACGCCGAAAATGCTGTAGGTGCCGCAGCCGGACCGGTTGACCTCTTGCTCCAGCGCCGCTTTTTTCTCGGGGTCTGGGACCAGCATATTGGCACAGCACAGCCCCGCCAGGGAAAAGGTCTTGCTGCACGCCGTGCCGATGACGGCGTGCTGGGCGTATTGCTCCCCCAGGCAGGCGAAGGGGACGTGGCGGAACCGGTGCTGGACCAGGTCGGCGTGAATCTCGTCGCTGATGACCAGCACGTGGTGGGCGAGGCACAGATCGCCCACCCGGCGCAGCTCCTCCCGCGTCCACACCCGGCCCACCGGGTTGTGGGGGGAGCACAGAATAAGGGCGGTGACATCGGGCCGGGCCAGCTTCTCCTCCAAATCGGAGAAATCCATTTCGTACCGGCCGCCCTCCAGCCGCAGGGGGTTTTCCACCAGTGTGCGGCCGTTGTCCCGAACCGCCCGGAAGAAAGGCGGATACACCGGCGGCTGGATGACGATGCCGTCCCCCGGCCTGGTCAGCGCCCGGACGGCGGCGTTCAGCCCCTGGACCACCCCGTTGACCTGAACGACCCACTCCCGCTGGATCTCCCAGCCGTGGCGGGTGGCCATCCAGCCGCGGAGGGCGTTGAAGTAGCGCTCACCCCAGCCGGTATACCCCCACAGGCCGGAGCGGGCGGTCTCCTCCAAAGCGGCGATGATGGCGGGGGGAGAGGCAAACTCCATGTCCGCCACCGACAGCGGGACGATGTCCGGGGCGAGGCCCTTTGCCATCAGGTCCCATTTTTCCGCCTCCATGTTCACCCGAGCGGGAACAGGGCGGTCAAATTGACGTTCCATAATGCGGCTCCTTTTATCATATATAGTGATCGAAGCGTCCATCCCCGCCGTAGCCTGGGTGAAGGCGCAAGTTAAAGACATTATAGCACCCTTTTTTGCCATGCGCAACGGGAGAGAGGCGTTTTCCCGACAAGAGGAAAAAAACGAGACAAAACCGCCTCCCGGCCCGTCCGGGAGGCGGTTTCTCATCTCAATACATACTGTTCCACAGCCAGCGCCGCGCCGTCCTGGTCGTAGGGAGCGCTCACCGCGTCGGCGGCGGCCCGGACCTGCGGGGAGGCGTTTCCCATGGCCACCCCCAGCCCCGCGCGGCGGAGCATGGGAATGTCGTTGCCGCTGTCCCCCAGGGCCATGGCCTGGGCCGGGCTGATGTCCAGCAGGCGGCACACCTCCAGCAGCCCGCCCACTTTGGAGGCGTCCGGGTGGGCGATCTCCACCGCCTGGGGCCCGGACCAGAACCAGGACAGGGGCAGAGCGTCCAGCACTCGCTCTGTTTCCGAGCGCACCTCGTCCGGGACATAGGGCAGGTTTGCCTTCTGGACGGCCCGAACCAGCTCCAGCAGCGCCCGCAGGTCCTTCGTCTCATGGCCGAAGCGGCTCAGCACATCTTCCAGATGAAAGCGCAGGGGACCGCCGGTTCTGCGCTGGCAGTCCCAGCTCTCCCGTGTGAGGTACAGTCCCTCCTCGCCGGACAGCTCGATGGGCAGACCCAACTTCTCCGCCGCGTCGATGAGGGGGAGAAGGGCATCCGGTTCCAGGTAGTGCCCCGACAGCAGAGCGCCGTCCGCGAGGCGGCGCACCTCGCCGCCGTTGCTGAGCACCGCCAGCCCCTCCCAGGCCGCGCCCTGACGGACGGCGGGGGGCAGGAGGAAAAACTGCCGCCCGGTGATGGGAACCACCGCCACCCCTTTTCGGTGGGCGGCGTCCAGAGCGGTCCGCAGCCGGGGAGAGAAGTTGGTCCGGTCGGGCTGGAGGGCGGTGCCGTCCAGGTCCATGGCGATGAGGCGGATATCCATGGCGCTCACTCCTTTCTGCGCAGGGAGGAGCGCGCCGGGTCATGACCCGGTGCGCTCCTGGGTGGGATATGGCTCAGACGTTGGCCACTTCCTCGGGCTTGGTGGCCAGATAGGTGAAAATGAAGCCCATGATATAGCTGATGATGAGGCCGATGACAAAGTAAACCACGCTCATGACAGCGCCGCTGGGACCGGCGGTCATGACGAAGCAGCCCAGCAGGCCGGAGGGGCCCCAGGTGGTGGAGGCCACCTGCATCAGGTTGACGAAGGCGCCGCCGAAGCCCGCGCCCAGACCGGCGGTGATGAAGGGCTTGCCCAGGGGAAGGGTGACGCCGTAGATCAGCGGCTCGCCCACGCCCAGGACACCGGCGGGCAGAGCGCCGGCGATGACGTTCTTCAGGCGGGTGTTGCCCGCCTTCTTACATTTCAGGTAGAGGGCCAGGGCCGCGCCCACCTGCCCGCCGCCGGCCATGGCCAGAGCGGGATAGAGGTAGACGCATCCGAAGGTATCCTTCTGAACGGTGTACAGGGCAACCAGACCGTGGTGCATGCCCATCGCCACCATGGGCAGGAACAAAGCCGCGCCCAGATAGCCGCTGACGGCCCGGACCAGGGGATTCTCGCTCATGGCCACCAGGGAAACCAGGTTGACAAGGCCGGTGGAGATCAGGCCGGTGATAGGCATCACGACGAGCACGTAGGGCACCAGGGTGACGATGAGGGTGATGACAGGGGTAAACACGATATCCAGCGCGTCGGGCATTTTGGAGCGGACGGCCCGTTCAATCCTGCACATGACCCACACGCCGATGACCGCGGCCAGCACGCCGCCGCGCCCCATACGGAGGATGGCGTCCAAAGGCTGCGCCTCGTTATACAGCCCCACGATTTTGGAAATGGTGTCGATGCCTGCCAGTCCGGTAATCATGCCCAGCATGCCACCCAGGATGGGGGTTCCGCCGAACTTCTCGGCCGCCCGGTAGCCTGCCCAGGCGGGAATATAGAGCATGAACGCGTCGTTAATCAGCCCCAGGAAGGTGGTGATCAGGACGATGGCGGTGGGGGTGGGAACGGCCTCGCTGCCCGGGAAGAGCTGGAGTAGCAGGGTCCGAATGCCCGCACACAGGCCGGCGGCGATGACGCCGGGGATGAGGGGCACGAAGATGTCGCCGAAGGTCTTGAGCATGGCCTTGACCTTGTTTTCCTTCTGCCCGGCCTTCATGGCGGCCTTGTTGGCCTGCCAGTCGCCGCCGGCGGTCATTTCCACAGCATCGGCGGCAGCGGGGATGCCCAGCTCCTTGCAGTAGTCGGAGCACTTGCGGCACTTGCCGGGGCCAACCACCACCTCAATGTAGTTGGGCCGGTCATGGACGATGCCCATCACGCCCTCAATGCCCTTCAAAGCGGCCTCGTCGATGACGCTGTCGTCCTTCACGTTGATGCGCAGGCGGGTCATGCAGTTGGTGGCGGTAACCACGTTCTGCCGTCCGCCCACACCCTTCAGGATGCTTTGGACCAGTTCCTGGATCGTCATAAAAAACTCCTCCTTTATCTAGTTTTGAGTATACCTCCGCCCCGCTTCCGGAGCGGCCGTCACAGCCCCTCTCCCGGCTGTTTCGGTTGAGTTGATGGGGACCCCCTCAGCGGATGGCCTCCCGCACGTGGCCCTTGGCGCGGTCCAAACGGGCTTTGGCCTCCTGCGCGCCGCATCCGGCCAGGATCATGGTGATGGCGGTCTTGGCGCTGCCTCCGGCCAGATCGATGTTCCTTCGGGCCTCCTCCTGGGAGACGCCGGTGGCCTCTGTGACGATTTTCTCCGCCCGGCGGCGCAGCTTCTCATTGGTCTGCATCACGTCCACCATCAGGTTCTGGTAGGCCTTGCCCACACCCACCATGGCGGCGGTGGAGATCATATTCAAAATCAGCTTCTGGGCGGTGCCCGCCTTCAGACGGGTGGAGCCGGTGAGCACCTCGGGCCCCACCACCGCCTCCACGGCCACCTCGGCGGCCTGTCCGATGGCGCAGCCCGCGTTGCAGGAGATGGCGGCGGTGTGACAGCCCACCTCCCTGGCGTAATCCAGCGCCCCCAGCACATAGGGGGTGCGCCCGCTGGCGGCAATGCCGATGACCAGATCGTTTTTGGTCAGGCCCCGGCTCTCCAGGTCCTGACGCCCCAGCTCCCGGCTGTCCTCCGCGCCCTCCACGGCCTTGAGGAACGCGTTGTCTCCCCCGGCGATGAGGCCGATGATCACGTCGTCGCCGACCCCGAATGTGGGCGGGCATTCGGCGGCGTCCAGCACGCCCAGCCGCCCGCTGGTGCCCGCGCCCAGGTAAAACACCCGGCCTCCGGCCTCGATGGAGGCAATGGCCCACTCCACCACCTGGGCGATCTGGGGAAGCACCGGCCTGATGGCCTCGGGGACCTTGGCGTCCTCCCGGTTCATGGCGGCAACCACCTCCAGGGGGGACATGACGTCCAGCTCCATGGTGTGGGGGTTTCGGGTCTCCGTTGTCATTTTGTCCAGGTTCAAGCTCATGCCGTATGGCTCCTTTCCTGTGCCGGGGGCGCCGCCCCCGGACCGGCTTGGTCAAAACGGGGAAAAACGGAATTTACCCCGCTGCCCAATTGTGCACTGTTACTTTTTCCCACATGGTAGCCTGAAAAGCTTGCTCTGTCAATTACTTATGGTCGATGCGGAACATTGTACCGGGAAGTCGGAATTTTATTCGCGATCAGGAAAAAATGATGAAACATGCCGATCGCTCCAAGGAATAAATTATCGTATTTGCACATACGTCGTCGGACATTTGGAAAAAACAAGAAATCTTTGGAAATTTCCTTGACACAGCAGAGAATTTAGAGTATACTCAGAGTAAAGAAAAGGAAGGTTTTAACTGTAAACTTTTGACTTTTGAATGAACGTCCAGGCCCCGTGTACGACCCGATATGGCGGCATATCGCCGCCCAGGCAAGAAAGCACGGCGGTAGGGACGTTTGCTTTTTTCAGGGACGGCTGTCAGTGCGGAAGGGGAAAGCGCTCCCCGGAAGCGGATCTGCGGCGGACCGGTGCGCGCCCGGATGCTCAGGCGCGGAGTTGAGAGGAGAAAAAGGCCATGAAAAGCGCACTGCTTCGCCTGAGAGAGAGCCAGGACTCCATGAGCGCCACGGAGCGGGCTGTCTCCGACTATCTGCTGAGCCACCAGGGGGAGGCCATGGGGCTGAGCATTCATCAGCTGGCGGAAAAGACCTTCGCCTCCCCCTCCACCGTGATCCGGATGTGCCAGCGCATCGGTTTCGCAGGCTACAAGGAGTTCCGGCAGGCGGTGACCTGCGAGGTGGCGGTGCGCCGGATGAGTCAGGAGCAGGAGCGCCGGGAGATCACCCAGTCCGACAGCCTGGAGGATATTGTGGACAAGGTGACCTACAAAAACATCATGTCGCTGGAGGACAGCAAAAACTTCATCGACACCGGGACGCTCCGGACCTGCGTGGATCTGGTGCGGGGCTCCCACACGGTGCTGCTGTTCGGTCTGGGGGCCTCGCTGTGCGCCGCTCGGGACCTGAATTTGAAGTTCCTCCGGCTGAACAAGCCCTGCGTCATCAACGATGACTGGCACGCCCAGCTGCTCCAGGCCAAGAACGCGGGAAAGAATGATCTGGCTGTGGTGGTGTCCTACTCCGGGGAGACGGTGGAGGTCATCGAGTGCATGAAGGCCCTGCGGGAAAACAGCACGCCCATCATCGCCATCACCCGTCGGGTGGAATCTCCGGTGGCGGCCCTGTCCGACTACCGGCTGTACACCACCGACAATGAGGCCACCTTCCGCAGCGGGGCCATGTCCTCCCGCATCTCTCAGCTGAACATTATCGACATCCTGTTCACGGCCTACGCCAACAGCGAGTACGAATACTGCCTGGATCAGCTGTCCAAGACCCACATCGTCAAGCCGCCCACGGCCCACAAGCTGGAGCCGGCATGACAGAAAAGCAGTTTTGACAAAGCGCCGGAGCCGCTTTTTGCGGTATCCGGCGCTTTTTTGCTTGCCTGGGGGCGGATTTTCCTGTATACTGGGGATTATTCTGAAACCGGGAGAGAAGATCAATGGAGATCAGGAACGTATTATTTGACCTGGACGGCACCCTGCTGCCCATGGACATGGAGGAATTCACCGGCGGCTATTTCAAGCTGCTTACCCAGAAGCTGGCCCCCCGCGGCTACGACCCCAGGCAGCTCATCGACGCCATCTGGGCAGGTACCGCCGCCATGGTGAAAAACGACGGCAGCCGGACCAACGAAGCGGCCTTCTGGGCCAAATTCGCCCAGATTTTCGGGGAGGATGCCCTGAAAGACATGCCTCTGTTCGAGGAGTTTTACGCAAATGAGTTCCAGCAGGCCAAAAAGTTCTGCGGCTTCAACCCGCTGGCGGCGGAGGCGGTGCGGACCATCAGGGCGTCGGGCCGGAGGGTGGCGCTGGCCACCAACCCCATTTTCCCCGCCGCGGCCACCGAGAGCCGCCTTCGCTGGGTGGGGCTGGAGCCCTCCGATTTCGAGCTGTACACCACCTATGAGCGCTGCCGGTACTGCAAGCCCAACGTGAACTACTATCAGGACATTTTGGACCAGCTGGAGCTGCGGGGGGCGGAGTGCCTCATGGTGGGCAACGACATGACGGAGGACACGGCCGCAGCGGAGCTGGGGATGCAGGTGTTTCTCATCACCGACTGCCTCATCAACAAGCAGGGCGAGGACGTGAACGCCTGGCCCCACGGCGGCTTTGAGGACTTGGTCCGCTTCGTGTGCGGGTAACAAGCGCCGAGAGGCAGGGGTTATCTGGACGCTGACGGCCCGGACGGCGTCACCCGGCGGTACGATTTGATGCCGGGTCAGGGCTTTCTCATCTGTCCGGGGCTGGTGAACACCTACTTTGCCAACCAGCACGGCCCCTGGAAATATGTCTGGGTGGAGTTTGAGGGCCTGCGGGCGGAGGAATACCTGAACGCGGCGGGGCTGAACGCCTCCCAGCCCATCTACCGGCCCAGGACCCCCGCCCTGGCCCAGCCGGTGGAGGAGACCATGATGTATATCGCCGGACACGGCAAGGCGTCCACCCTGAATCTCATCGGCCATCTGTGCCTGTTTCTGGACGCGCTGATCCAGTCCTCGTCCACCCGCAGGGAGGCCCGGGCCTCCCGCCTCCAGGATTTTTACATCCAGGAGGCAGTCATCTTTATGGAACACAACTATCAGCGGGAGCTGACGGTGGAGGAGGTGGCGGACGCCTGCAAGCTGAACCGCAGCTATTTCAGCAAGCTGTTCAAGGAGAGCATGGGCTGTCCGCCCCAGGAATTCCTCATCCGCCTTCGGCTGTCCAAGGCGGCGGAGCAGATGAAGCGCACCAAAGCCTCCATTGGGGAGATTTCCGTCTCCTGCGGCTACCCCAATCAGCTCCACTTTTCCAGAGCCTTCAAAAAACGGTACGGCGTCTCTCCCCGGGAGTGGCGCTTACAGAACGAAGGACAGTGAAAAAGGGAGCGGTCACATCGGTGACCGCTCCCTTTTGCTCGCTATTCCGCCTTCAAATAGAGCTGTATGGACTGGTAATCCCCCGTGGGCATGGGCATGGGCCAGCCCGCCGCCATCAGCACGTCGCCGGGCCAGCACTCCCCGCCGTTCACCCGGTAGACGGCGCCGGGGTCCAGCCCCTTCAGCCGCAGGCGGCGGAAGGGGGCGGTGGCGTGGGTGCTGCCGGACACCATGGACACCAGGGCTTCCCCGCGATCCGCGGATACCTGCTGCCATGCGGTGAAGGGATCGGTGAAGGGATCGCTGAGCCGGTAGTAGTCCCCGCGCTGGATGAGGTCATAGTGCTCTTTGAAGAAAGCCGTCTGCCGCTTGATGATCTCCTTCTCCTCCGGCGTGGTGTGGTTCAGATCCATCTCATAGCCGAAGGTACCGGCCATGGCCACCACGCCGCGGGTCTCAATGGGGGTGATGCGCCCGGTCTGGGCGTTGGGCACGGCGGAGACATGGGCTCCCATTGTGCTGACGGGATAGCAGAAGGAGGTGCCGTACTGGATGCGCAGACGGTCGATGGCGTCGGTGTTGTCGCTGCACCAGATCTGCGGGGTGTAGTAGAGCATCCCGGCGTCGAACCGCCCTCCGCCGCCGCAGCAGCCCTCAATGAGGATATGGGGGAAGTCCCGGCGCATCCGCTCCAGGATGTCATACACGCCCAGCACAAAGCGGTGGAACAGCTCACCCTGCCGGCCTGCGGGCAGGGCGGCGGACCACACGTCGGTGAGGCTGCGGTTCATGTCCCACTTGACGTAGGTGATGTCGGCGCTGTTCAGCACGCCCCGGATAGACTCATAAATGTGATCCCGGACCTCCCTCCGGGAGAAATCCAGTACCAGCTGGCTCCGCCCGCGGGTGAAGGGACGGCCTGGAGCGCCCAGAGCCCAGTCGGGATGGGCACGGTAGAGGGCGCTGTCCTCGCTGACCATCTCCGGCTCGATCCAGATGCCGAAGGACATACCCAGCTCCTTGACGCGGGGGACCAAAGCCTCCAGTCCCCCGGGAAGCTTTTTCTTGTTGACGGACCAGTCCCCCAGGCCGCTGCGGTCGGTGTCCCGATGGCCGAACCAGCCGTCGTCCATGACGAACAGCTCAATGCCCAGGGGCGCGGCGGCCTTGGCGATGTTCACCAGCTTCTCCGCGTCAAAATCAAACTCGGTGGCCTCCCAGTTGTTGATGAGCACCGGGCGGCGCCTGCCCTGACAGGGGTCCCGGACAAGCTTCTCCCGGATGGCCCGGTGGAACTGACGGCTCATCTGCCCAAAGCCGCTGGGGGAGCACACCAGCGCCGCCTCCGGGGCGGTGAAGGACTCGCCGGGGCCCAGGGTGTAGCAGAAGTGATAGGGATTGACGCCCAGCAGCAGGCGGTTGTTCTCCAGCTGGGTGCGCTCCGCCGCCGCCAGGAAATTGCCGCTGTACACCAGCATGGCCCCGCAGCACAGCCCGTAGTCCTCGCTGGCGTCGTGCTCACACAGGATGACAAAGGGATTGTGGTGGTGGCTGGAGGTGCCTCGGACGCTCTCCACGCTCTGGACGCCGGGGCGCAGGGGGGCGCGGTGAAGGCCGCGCTCCATGGCGTGGCAGCCGTCGAAGGTGATGAGATCCATGTCCCCTTGCTGGAAGTCCAGGCACAGGGAGGCGCACCGGCGCAGCTGAACCCGCTGTCCGCCCTCGTTGACCACCTGGACCGCCCGGGTGATGAGGTCGCAGGACTCCAGTACACCGTAGTACAGACGCACCGACATCTTGCAGGTGGAGTCAATGAGGTGAATGATCAGCGTCTCCCACTCGTCCCCGCCAAAGAAAGCGGGCAGGCCGGGCAGAGAATACTTGCCTTTTTTCAGCTCATAACCGATGTAGCGCAGGTCGGCCAGGCGGCTGCCGTCCACCGGCTCAAACTCAATGGAGGGCAGGCGGAAGTCCCCCACGCCGCAGGAGGAATACTCCTGGGGCAGGGTATCCAGGGAGTAGGTCCGGTCCCCCTCCGCCTCGCTGGGGTTGGGGGAAAAGCCCCGGTCCGCATATTGGATGAGGCGGGACAGATCGCCGCCGCCCACCCGGGATCCGTAGTAGGTGTGCAGCAGAACCCGGTTGTGGTCCGCCTTCATCTGGTAGGTGGTGTGTTTGGTATGGAGCGTAAAAATCTTGTTTTCCTGATCGAGTGCGATCATAGGGATACCCCCTATTGTTGAAGATGTAACGAAGTGATTGTACGGGATTTTCCACCGGGAGGCAAGAGGGAACGGCAAAAAATTTGCCACAAATCCGCGCCCTGGTTCCAGTGGGGAATTGGTCAAAGGTTAGGGGAACAGCCCCGACGCCCAGGCGCCGGGGCTGTTCCGAAATAAGGGGGGAGGGAGGAGAGAAACGGGCCTGTCACTTGCCGCCGGTGGAGGCAATGCCCTCGATAAACTGCTTCTGGAAGATGAGGTACAGGACCACCATGGGCAGCATGGCCAGCAGGGAGCCGGCCATCAGCACCGGGAAGTTGGTGGAGAACTGGCCCCGCAGGGCGGCCACGGAGGTACCGGTGAGGGGGAACATGACCTTATAGAAGGTCTGCCACTGGTTGCAGCCGTCCAGATAGGCGGCCTCGCCGATCTCCTTGGGTATGCCCATATAGGTCTGGCGCAGGAAGAATACGCCGAAGGCGCTGACGATGCCGGGGAACACCAGGGCGAAGATGGTGTTGGCCCCGAAGACAGGGCTGACGACCTGTCCCATCTTGGCTATCATCTGGTATTGGGGGATGATGAAGATCTGGCTGGGCAGAGGAGTAATATCAAGCCCGGAATGTTGTCTTATCCAGTGAGGGCCTTCAAAAGCACGATGGAGAGGAGGGACGCGGATGGAGGACAGCGAGATCGTAGAGCTGTACTGGCGGCGGGACGAGTCGGCGATCCGTGAGACAGAGAAGAAATACGGCGCGCTGTGCAGAGGCGTCGCCCGCAGCATCCTGAACACGGCGGAGGACGCGGAGGAATGTGTCAACGACACCCTCCATCAGGCGTGGAACACCATCCCGCCCCAATGTCCCGACAGGCTGGGGGCCTGGCTGGGCAGGGTGAGCCGGAATCTGGCGCTGAACGCCTGGAAGCGGGAGCGGACCCAGAAGCGGCAGGGCGGCACGACCGCCCTGCTGGACGAGCTGGCGGAGTGCGTCCCCGGCCCGGTGACGGTGGAACACGAGCTGGAGCGCAAAGAGCTGGCCGGGGCCATTGATTCCTGGCTTCGGGGGCGGTCCAGGGAAGACCGGACGCTGTTTCTGCGGCGGTACTGGTACGGCGTGGAGCTTCAGGAGCTGGCGGCGGAGCGGGGGGTGTCCCCCAACCGTTTGGCGCAGAAGATGCACCGCCTGCGTCGGAGCTTGAAGCAGACATTGGAAAAGGAGGGCTATTTGTGAAAGACGACGAAAAGGTAGTAAAGCTGTTCCAGGGTGTCACCGATGTGGGAGACGACCTGATCGAGGAGGCCGGGACAGCCCGCAAGCGTAAAAAAATAACCCCCTGGCGCGGTGCGGCCATCGCGGCCTGCCTGTGCCTGGCGCTGGCGGGAACGGCGTTCGCCGCCTCTCCCGCCCTGCGGGATATGCTGGCGGAGGCGCTGGGCGGCTTCGCGCCCTACGCCCAGAGGCAGGAAGGTGAGACGTATGTCGTCGACGGCATGGAGTTTCGAGTGGTGTCCGCCTTGGCGGACGACTTCACGGTTCGGGCCTATATCGAGGCAAGGGACCTGGAGGGAGACCGGCTCAGCGAGCTGGAGCTGAACACGTTCGGCAGCGCCTTCGGTTTGGTGGACATTCCCAGGAAGGATACAGGCGAGGGCACTGGTGGATTTGTCATGGGCGGCATGTGCGTGGGGTATGAGGAAGAGACAAAAACCGCTCTGCTCACTGTTACAAGCTGGGGGCAGGTGATGGCGGACGACCTGTCCGGTTCCGAGGTAAGGCTGTTCAGCTTGAGCGGAGGTCCCATATCCGGGTATCAGTCCCTTTGGGAGAACAGCGAGGATGTGACCTTCCCGGTGGAAGTCAAGCCCATGCCCAGCCTCATTGCGGATGCGGGATTCGCCTCCGCGATTCAGGCGGAAGAGGTGCGGCTGTCTGCCCTGGGCGTGTCCGCCATTTTCAAGGGCGATGGAGCGTGGCACCAGTATACCGGCGCCAATATCAGCGTCAAGCTGAAGGACGGCACGCTGGCCGAGGCATTTTGGGAGGGAGGCCAGGGCAATTTCGGCACCTATGGCACAGAAAGCGAACGGAAAGTGCTGATCTGGAATTTCCGCCAGCCGGTGGAGCCGGAGCAGATCGAGGGCGTATACATGGGAGAGGACTATTTCCCCATGTAATAAAGCTCAACGCAAAGGACCCCTGCGCAATGCGCAGGGGTCCTTTCTCATAACCAAACTTAAAATTCCGCGTTGCCTACGGTGCGGGGGTGGAGCTCCACGTCCCGGATGTTGGAGATGCCGGTGAGGTACATCACCATCCGCTCGAAGCCCAGCCCGAACCCGGCGTGGCGGCAGGAGCCGTAGCGCCGCAGGTCCAGGTACCACCAATAGTCCTCGGGGTTCAGCCCCAGCTCGCCCATACGCTGTTCCAGCACGCCGATGCGCTCCTCGCGCTGGGAGCCGCCGATGATCTCGCCGATGCCGGGCACCAGGCAGTCGGCGGCAGCCACGGTCCTGCCGTCGTCGTTCAGGCGCATATAGAAGGCCTTGATGTCCTTGGGGTAGTCGGTGACGAACACCGGTTTTTTGAACACCTGCTCGGTGAGATAGCGCTCGTGCTCCGTCTGGAGGTCGCAGCCCCACTCCACCTTATAGTCGAAGCTGTCGTTGCTCTTCTTGAGAATTTCGATGGCGTCGGTATAGGTGACGCGCCCGAAGTCGGAGGAGGCCACGTGCCGGAGCCGTTCCACCAGCCCCTTGTCCACGAAGGAGTTGAAGAAGGCCATCTCGTCGGGGCACCTTTCCATCACATAGTTAATGATATATTTGATCATCGCCTCGGCCACGTCCATGTCGTCGGCCAGGTCGGCAAAGGCCATCTCCGGTTCGATCATCCAGAACTCGGCGGCGTGGCGCTGGGTGTTGGAGTTCTCCGCCCGGAAGGTGGGGCCGAAGGTGTACACGCTGCCGAAGGCCATGGCGAAGTTCTCCGCGTTGAGCTGGCCGGACACGGTCAGGTTGGCCCGCTTGCCGAAGAAATCCTTGGACCAGTCCACGGCTCCGTCCTCCAGCCGGGGCGGATTGTTCATGTCCAGGGTGGTCACCTGGAACATCTCTCCCGCTCCCTCGCAGTCGGAGGCGGTGATGATGGGGGTGTGGATATAGACGAAGCCCCGGTCCTGGAAGAAGCAGTGAATGGCGTGGGCCGCCACGGAGCGCACCCGGAAGGCGGCGGAAAACAGGTTGGTCCGGGGCCGCAGGTGCTGGATGGTGCGCAGGTACTCCACGCTGTGGCGCTTCTTTTGCAGGGGGTACTCCGGAGAGGAGGGACCCTCCACGGCGATGGAGGCGGCCTTGATCTCCAGGGGCTGCTTTGCCTCCGGGGTGAGCGTCACGGCGCCGGTGACGATGAGGGCCGCGCCCACGTTCTGCCCGGCAATCTCCTTATAGTTGTCCAGCACGCCGACGTCCATGACGATCTGGAGGTTTTTGAAGCAGGAGCCGTCGTTCAGCTCGATAAAGCCGAAGGTTTTCATGTCCCGGATGGTGCGGGCCCAGCCCATGACGGTGACGGTCTGGCCGTCCAGCCGTTCGCTGTCGGCGAACACGGAGGCGATGGTGATGCGTTCCATAAGTGTTTCCCTCTATTCATGTGGTTTGGTAGGAACAGTATACCATTTTTTCTGGGTTTTGCAAGGGGGTGCGGAAGGTTTACCTTTAATAATCGTCCAGATGGAGCATTTCCTTGGGAAAGGCGGCCAGCTCCGGGCTGTCCCGGCCCATGCTGCGAATGCTCATTTATTTGGCCTCCATGTTTTGCGAAGTCAATTCCAACGCCGCTACATCTCCCACCACGATAACCGCCGGAGGCCGGACGTCTGCGCGGCGCGTTTTCTCCGCGATGTCCGCCAGCGTTCCCCGCACCGCGGCGGGATGGGGAGCGTTCCCGCCCGACAAAACGGCGGCGGGGGTGTCCGGCGGCCTGCCCGCCGCCAGCAGCCGCCGGGAAATCGTTTCAAGCCGGGACAGACCCATGAGGAACACCAGCGTCCCCGGCAGACGGGCCAGATTGCCGAAATCTTCCGGCAGGCCGTCCGGCGTGTCCGCCGTGTGGGCGGTGACGATGTGGACGCTCCGGCTCAGCCCCCGGTGGGTGACGGGAATGCCCGTCAGCGCGGGAATGGCGACGGCGGAGGTGATCCCCGGCACCACCTCAAAGGGAACTCCTGCCGCCTGCAAAGCCAGGGCCTCCTCCCCGCCCCGGCCAAAGACGAAGGGATCGCCGCCCTTGAGCCTCACCACGGTGTTACCCGCTCGGGCCAGCTCCACCAGCCTGGCGCAGATTTCCTCCTGGGGTGCGCTGTGCCGCCCCTCCCGCTTGCCCATATAGAGGCGCTGGGCGTGCGCCGGGGCGGCCTCCAGCAGGTCCGGGGCGATGAGATCGTCGTATACCACCGCGTCGCAGCGCTCCAGCAGGCGAAGGCCCCGCACCGTGATCAGGTCCGCCTGCCCGCAGCCCGCGCCCACCAGATAGACCATTCCACTCATAGCAAGTCCCCCCCGCTCAACAAGCGGTTGAGCGCTTCTTCGCTCAGCGGCCAGCCGTTCTCCAGGCAGGTGTGGAACAGGGCGGAAAACACCGCCGCTCGCCCCGTTTCCTCTGGAACAGCCCCTTTGACCGTCCCCCGCAGACCGTCCAGGTAGTCCAGCAGGTCCCCGGCATCCTCCGGCAAAAGTTCGGCAACGCGGTTTTTCCAGTAGATGGCCGCGCTGGGACTGGCCCCGCCGGTGGAAATGCCCACCGACAGCGCCCCTCGCTTGACCAGCGCCGGAAACAGGAAGGTGCAGGCATCCCGGTCGTCCGCCACGTTAACCGGAACGCGCCGCTGTTGGCACAAGGCGGAGATCCTGTGATTCAGCGCATGGTCATCGGTGGCGGCAATGACGAACAGCTTTCCCTCCGCCATGGAGGGCTGAAAGGGTCCGCGTAGGAGCGCAAGCCCCGAAACGGCCTCGATCTCGGGCAGAAAATCCGGGGCGCATACCGTCAGCCGAGGACCATAGGGCAGCAGCTTTTCAATTTTCCGCAGGGCCACCGTCCCGCCGCCCACAATCAGTCCGTCTCCGGCGGAAACATCCATAAAAAAGGGGAAGTATGCCATACCGGTCCTCCTGTCATCCATAGTAGTATTGCCAGCCGCCGTCCGTCTCCATCCGGCGCAGGGCCACGCCAAACACCCGGTCCAGATGGCCGGAGGCGTAGACCTCCTCCGTGGTTCCACGAATGACCAGCTTTCCGCCGGACAGCAGCGCGGCGTCGTCCGCCCCCCGCAGGGCCAGGGGCAGGTCATGAAGCACCATCACCACCGCCCTGCCCTCCTGGGCCAGACGGCGGGCCACGGCCATCACCTCCAGCTGGTGGCCCACGTCCAGAAAGGCGGTGGGCTCGTCCATGAGAATGGCCGGGGCATCCTGGGCCAGGGCCATGGCAAGGTAGATTTTCTGCCGCTGGCCGCCGCTCAGCTCCCCCATGGGGCGGTGGGCGATGTCCCGGGCATCCGCCCAGTCCAGCGCCCGGTCCACCGCCTCATCATCCTCTTTTCGGTAGCGCCGGGGGTAGGACAGGTGGGGAAACCGCCCGTGGAGCACCATTTTGCGCGCGGTGATGTTGGGCACCGTCCGGGACTGGGCCAGATAGGCAGCCTTCAGCGCCCGCTCCCGCGTGGAGAGGGCCTCCAGCGGCACGCCGTCCATGAGCACCTCCCCGCCGCTTTTGGGGCTCAGGCCCAGAACGGCGCGCAGGAGGGTGCTCTTGCCGCAGCCGTTGGGTCCCAGCAGGGCCGCTACCCGGCCGGGGGGAAAGGATAAGGATACTCCGTGCACCACGTCCCGTCCGCCGTACCCGGCACAGAGATTTTTCAGCTCAATCATGCACGCGCCCCCCTCTCTGCCGCAGGAGCAGCCAGATGAAGAAGGGTCCGCCCGCCAGAGACAGCACAATGCCCACCGGAAGCTCGTAGGGGGCGAACAGCAGCCGGGCCAGCAGGTCGCACAGGGTAAGCAGGAACGCTCCCCCCAGGGCGCACCCCGCCAGCAGGGGGCGGCTGTCCTCTCCCAGCAGGCGGCGCATGATGTGGGGTACGATGAGGCCGATGAAGCCCAGCAGCCCGGAAAAGCTGACCGCGGCCCCCGCCAGAGCGGCGGCCAGGGTGAGCAGGACGAGACGCAGGGGCCTGACCCGCAGTCCCAGGCTCTGAGCGGTGTCCGCCCCCAGCATGAGCACATCCAGCTCCCCGGTCAGGGAGAAAATGAGGACCATGGCCGCAAAAATCACCCAGAAGGCGGGGGTGATGCGCTCCATAGACAGGTTGGCTACCCCGCCGATGCGAAAATCAGAGTACCCGTTGAGAGCGTCCGGCACAAAGGTGATGACCGCGTCGATGGCGGCGCTGAACATGCCGGACACCGCCGCTCCCGCCAGCACCAGGGTGAGCTTGGAAGCCCCGGTTTTTTCCGCGACGAACAGCACCAGCAGCACCCCCAGCAGCGCCCCGGCGAAGGAGGCCATAGGGACGGCGGCCCCAACGGTGGGAGCCAGCGCTCCGCACAGCGCCGCCCCCAGCCCCGCTCCGGAGCTGACGCCGATGATGTTGGGGGCGGCCAGGGGATTGCTCAGTATGCTCTGAATGACCGCGCCGGATACAGCCAGGGCAGACCCAGCCAGCAGGCAGGCGCAGGTGCGGGGCAGGCGGGCGTAACGGACAATCCGTTCCGCCGCGCCGCGGGGTTCATTCAGCAGGGCTGGAAGGATCTCCCCAGGGGCCACGGACACCGAGCCCAGGCACATGCTCAGCAGGGCGGCCAGCGCCACCAGGGCGCACAGCGCCGCCAGCAGCGGGGCGTTACCCCGCCGGATAGAGGATGTCGGCCAGCTTTTCATAGGCTTCCCCCCAGCGCGCGTTAGGCTTCACGTTGTAAAGTGTGTGGTCCAGAGTGTGGAACCGCCCCTCCTCCACCGCCCGGAGGGTGGACCAGGCGGGGTTGGCCAGCAGGGTGTTCTCCAGCGTGGCGCGGGCCTTGTCTTTGTCCGAGCCCTGGAGAACGGCAAAGATATAGTCCGGGTCGGCGGCGATAACGCCCTCCAGACTGAGGTTTTCCAGCAGGGCGCCGTCGCTGTCCGCCACGTTGATACAGCCCAGGGCGGCAAGCATTTCCCCCAGCACACTGCCCCGGCTGCCCTTCACGGCGCAGCTGGAGCCGGAGGCGCGGACGTACAGAACCCTGGGTGCGGAGCCGTCCTGACGGGCAATGGCGCCCTCCACCCCGCCCCGCACCTGGACGCCGTAGGTTTGATAGTTTTCAGGGTGCCCGGTGAGCTGCGCGCAGACCTCCAGCATCCGCAGATAGTCCTCAAAGCTGTCCACCTTGAAATAAGCGGCGGGAATGCCCGCGCGTTCAAAGGTATCCAGCAGCTCCACGTCCGCGGCGGTATTGCAGCTGGCCAGGATAAGATCCGGCTCGCAGGAGAGCAGCCGCTCCAGGCTGGGCTCTTTCACGCTGCCCAGGTTGGTTACCTCCTCGCCAAGCTCCAGGTCGAAGTTGGTCCATGCGTCCCCGGCGGCGGCGATCAGCGTATCCTTTCCTCCGGCGAGACACCAGATGTCGGCAAAGCTGCCGATGAGGGCCGCGGTCCGTTTTGGTCTGGCAAGCTCCAATTCCCGGCCCAGGTCATCGGTAAAGGACACTGTTTCGGCATTCCGGCCGGGGACGGAGGAGGACTCGCCGGGTGCCTTGGCGCAGCCGGTGAAAAGCGCGGCGAACAGGAGCGCAGCGGCACAAATACGTCTCATAACAGGAACCTCTCTTGTGATTATTTCATGGAACGGCGCTTTTTGTTATGGTATCCCATTCCTTTGGGGCTGTCAATGATTGTTTCCCGGCGAAAAGGAGATATTGCCATTTTCCCCAAAGGGAATTATAATTAGAAGAAGCAGCCGGGAGGGCTGAGTGAAAACACACTGCCTGATCTTCAACGGGAAAGGGGAAGCATACCGATGAATACTGACAAAAGATTTGACGTAACCGCTCTGGGCGAGCTGCTGGTGGATTTTACGCAGAACGGCCGGAGTTCCCAGGGGAACGGCCTGTTTGAGGCCAACCCCGGCGGGGCGCCCTGCAACGTGCTGGCCATGCTGAGAAAGCTGGGCCGCTCCTGCGCCTTCGTGGGCAAGGTGGGAACAGACATGTTCGGCCATTTGCTGCGGGATGTGGCGGAGGAGGCGGGCATCTGCATGGATTATCTGGTGTTCGGCAAGGACGCGCGCACCACGCTGGCCTTCGTCAAGACCTTTCCCAACGGGGACCGGGATTTCTCCTTCTATCGCAATCCCGGGGCGGACATGATGCTCACTGAGGACGAGCTTCCTCTGGACGTGATCGCCGGCAGCCGGATCTTCCACTTCGGCAGCCTGTCCATGACCCACGAGGGCGTGCGCAAGGCCACATGCAGGGCCATCGACTGCGCCAGGCGGGGCGGAGCCGTCATCTCCTTTGACCCCAACCTCCGCCCGCCGCTGTGGGACAGCCTGGATGAGGCCAAAAGGCAGATCGAATACGGACTGGCCCGGTGCGACGTGCTGAAAATCGCCGACAACGAGCTGGAGTTCATGACCGGTGAGACGGATTTCGACAAGGGCGCGGCCATCCTGCGGGGAAAATACCCCGGCATCAAGCTGTTCAACGTCACTGCCGGGGCGGACGGCAGCTATTCCTACTACGAGGACAAGCGGGTGTTCGTCCCCTCCTGCAAGCTGGGCGGCACCATCGAGACCACCGGCGCGGGGGATACCTTCTGCGCCAGCGTGCTGAACTTTGTGCTGGAGCGCGGCTTGGACGGGCTGACCGAGAACGATTTGACGGACATGCTCCGTTTTGCCAACACGGCGGCCTACCTTGTCACCACCCGGAAGGGGGCCATCCGCTCCATGCCCGAGCGGGCGGAGGTGGAAGCGCTACTGAACTAAGCGCGCAGGATCGAATCAAAAAGCGGCGGCCGGCGCCGGGGCATCCCGGCACCGGCTGTTTTTCGCTTATTCGCCCGGTCCAGCGATGGAAATTCCCTTCATGCGCACGGCGTAGGGGCCGTCGTATTGGGCGGTGAGGTAGCGTTCGGCGGAGAAGGTCAGATCCTTCTGGGCCTCTAGAATGCTTCCGTTGACCGAGCCGCCGGTGATGGGAATCGTTTTTCCGTCCTCGATGAGGTAGGCCAGACGGATTTCACCGCTGAAGTGGCCACTCATGGCGTCCATCTGGAAGTCGGAAAAGGTTACCGCCCATAAGCAGGGGGCCTTTTTCAACGTCTCAAAGGGTACGCTGCCGTTGCCGCAGGAGAATTTCTCGTAAAATCCGGTGGGCTTCACGTTCAGATAGCGGCAGAAACGGTTGGGGCCGTGGTAGGCGTTCAGCCTGCCGTTCTCCAGCACGGGCAGGTCGGCCATGGGAATGCCCTCCATGCTGTAAGGGACGGTGGCCCGGAGGGTCAGGGACAGGCGCTCGCCCGTTGTCTCCCCCTGCACGTCCTCCCCCTGCTTCCAGGTGGAGTAGCGGGCGTACACCGAGGAGGCGGAGGAGCGGCTGACATAATAGGACAGCACCTCGGCCACGGCGTTTCCACTGAGCACCAGGTCATATTTGCCGCTTGCCAGCGCCTTTTGGGCGCGCGCCCGGTCCCGGACGAAAGAGAGGGCTTCCGCAACCTTGTCGGACAGGGCCTGCTCGTCCAGCTGGTCGTATTCGAAGGCGCCGTGCAGCTCCACGTCCTCCGGCTCCCGGCACTGGACCACGAATTCGCCGTTCACCCTGGCGTCAACGTAGGCCGCATCCGTTCCCTCGGAGGACAGAATATGATGGGAGCTGCGGCTGACAAACAGCTCGGCGGAATTGACAAAGGCGTCCTGGTGTGTGTCGGGGGCAAAGAGGGCCTTCACCATCCTGCCGGCGCTTCGGGCCAGGGGAGCCTCGGCCAGCTCTCCGGTCTTTTGCGCCATGGGGGCCTGTACCGGGTCGGGCAGGTCAAAATACGGGTTGGCGGCGAACCGGGCGGCGTAGTAGGCCCCCTTCAGCTCCTCATCCAAGCGGGCGTCGTCCATGGAGGCGATGAGCCGGACCGAGGTGAAGCCGCGGGCGGGCTTTCCGCCCTCCGGGTCCTCCACATCCCGGAACACGGTGACATCGTATTTGCGCACGTCCTTGCTCCGCCGTGTGTCCAGCTGCCGCTTGACAAAAAACAGCTCGGCGGTCTCCTCCACGGTTTCGTTGATGCGCCACATGGCGACGCCGCAGCGCTCCAAAGCACTTTTGATTCTCTCAATCATGGTTCCGCCTCCTCAGCCCAGCCGGATGCGGGCCTTCATATAGGGGCCGCCGTCCGACACCTTGACCCACTCCTTGTAGCCCTTGCCGCAGTGGCCGCTGCCGGACAGCCGCACATTTTCGCTCATCATGGACACGGATTTGAGCAGATCGGGCACGTAGCCGGTGAGGACGATGGGGGAGTAGAGCCTGCCCGTCAGCTTCCCATTTCTGATCTCCCTGGCGGTGGTCACCATGCACTGGATGCCCCAGTTTTTCGGGTCCTCCATGCCGCTGGAGGGGGTTTCCAGCAGGAAGCCGTTCTCAATGGAGGCGATCATCTCCTCCGGGGTGGAGCGGCCGCCCTGAAAATAGGTGTTGGTCATGCGGGTGTACGCCTTGCGCTCATAGCTCTCCCGGCGGCCGTTGCCGGTGGGGGCCACGCCCAGACGGGCGGCGCTGAGAGCGTCGCACATGCCCCGCTTCAAAACGCCCTGGTCAATGATCACCGTGTCCCCGGTAAGAGTGCCCTCGTCGTCAAAAAACATGGTGGCGGACTCGTCCACCGCGCTGCCGTCGTGCATGGTGACCAGGGGGCTGGCCACGTACTCGTTGATATAGCTTCTGGCCAGGGCACGGTCCTTGACGAACATATCCATCTCCACCCCATGGCCGAAGGCCTCGTGGACGATCATGCCGGTGGTGGCCGGGTCGCAGACGCAGTCGTACTCGCCGGGCGGGATGGGCCGGCTGTCCAGCAGCTCCAGGGCGTCGCGGGCGACCCGCTCCACTCCGGCGTCCATTTCATCCAGCAGCTCCGCGCCGCCCAGTACGGAGAAGGGGCGGTAGGACATCTTGATCTCCTGTCCCCGGGAGGCCATTACCGACACCATGGCGTTGGTCCACATCACCGTCTGGTCCAGATCCCGGCGCTCGGAGAGGAACAGCTTGCGGTACGCCCGGTAGCTCACCGCCGCCTGGGCGTCCAGCACGCGCTCGTCCACGGCTAGGGCCTTTTCCCGGATGGCTGTGATTTTGCCGACAACGGCCTCGTCGCCCAGCTCCCTGGGGTTGAGCTTCCAAGCGGTGGTTTTTTTCAGCGCCGCCGGTTCGTCCGCCGGGATGGGGGCGGGCAGAGGGGCAATCCCCTCCAGAGCCTGGTTCTGCTCGGTCAGGCGCTTTGCGATCACCGCGCAGATGCCGGGGATCCTCTCCTCAGAAAACTCGTTGAAGGAATACTCGGCGCAGCCCGCGCCGTCGAGCACCCGGACCACAAAGCCGGTGCCGCCTCCGGTGCCTGAGGCGGAGATGTTGGCTCCGGTTCGGCTGACCCGCCAGGTGCGGGCATCGTCCGCGACCGCCAGAACGGAGGCGTAGGGGTACGTCTCCCGCAGAGCCGCGACGAGCTTTTGCAGACCGGGTTTTGCCCGGTCGATGGATGGAAACATGTCCAGTCTCCTTTCCTGATTTTGGTTTCATGCTGTGCTGCCAGGGTATCGTACCATAAATATTCGGAAAGGGGAAGCCCTTTTCCGGGAAAACATGAGGCGGCGGCCAGATGGATTCGGCCCCGGACAGGGACGGCATTTCTTGACAGTCCCCGGTGAAAATACTATAATAGAGCGGAAAAAGCAAATTCGGGATTGGGCGGTATGCCCATGGTCCAGGTGCTGTCGGAGTTCCAATCGGGCAGCGATGGCGAACAGACCGATTAAAAAGGAGCGTGCCCGATATGTCTCAACCCATGACGCCCGCCGCCGTCCACAAGCAGTATGACGAGGCCATGACCGCTTTCCGCCGCCAGATCGCGGAGCCCGCCGCGCGGGTGGCCTTCGGCCGGGAGGCCGACGGCTTCATGCGCGCCTGCGCCTGCGGCGTGTGGCACACCGACCAGGGGATGACTCCCCGGCATGTGGAATATTACAACGCCATTTACTCCAAAGGCAACCCGGTGCCCACCGCCCTCTATTGGGAGCTGGCCTCGGCCGTGGAGGAATACCAGGGCTTTGTGCTGCCCAATTTTTTCCGTCGGCTGGTCCAGGCGGATCTGGAGCAGGGGCGCGGTCAGAGCCGCCGTTTTGTGGACACCTTCACCCTGATGCTGCTGCTGTTCGCCGCCGTGGACGGGAAGGTGAGCGAGGCGGAGGCGGGATTCGTGAACGCCTGCGCCGATTCCCTGTCCTCCTACTGCGACCACGCCGGGGTGTCCGGCGGAAAGTCCGGGCTGGATGTGAACGAGTTTGTGGCCCGCCGTACGGACGGCGCTCCCGTCAAGACGGGCAGGCCGGAGGATGAGGCGGTGTCTCCCGCCCCGGCCAAGACCGAGGCCCCCAGGCAGGAGGAGGCGCCGGCGGAGCCGGAGCCGTCTCTGGAGGAGCTGCTGGCCCAGCTGGATGAGCTGTGCGGGCTGGCAAAGGTCAAGGAGGACGTGAAGGGACTCATCAATCTGGTAAAGGTGCGCAGGCTGCGCCAGGAGGCGGGGCTGCCGGTGCCGCCCATGTCGCTGCACTTGGTGTTTATGGGCAATCCGGGCACGGGAAAGACCACGGTGGCCCGGCTGCTGGCGAAAATTTATCACGCTGTGGGCGTGCTGTCCAAGGGCCAGCTGGTGGAGGTGGACCGGTCCGGGCTGGTGGCGGGCTTTGTGGGGCAGACCGCGCTCAAGACTCAGGAGGTTGTCGACAAGGCGCTGGGCGGGGTGCTGTTCATTGACGAGGCCTACGCTCTGGCCAATCAGGACAATGCCAACGACTTTGGCCGGGAGGCCATCGAGGTGCTGCTCAAGGGGATGGAGGACCATCGGGACGACCTGATTGTCATTGTGGCGGGCTACACTGACCTGATGGGAGATTTTATTCATGCCAACCCCGGACTGGAGAGCCGGTTCAACAAATATTTTTATTTTGAGGACTACGACGGGGTGCAGCTGGCGGAGATTTTCCGCTCCGTCTGCAAAAAGAACGGCTATGAGCTGGACGAGGAGGCGGATAAAGCGGCGGCGGAGGCGTTCCAGGTGATGTACGACCGGCGGGATGAGAATTTTGGAAACGCCCGGGATGTGCGCAATGTGTTCGAGGCGGCGGTGGCCCGTCAGGCCAATCGGGTGGCGGCTATGGAGGCACCGAAAATGGAGGACCTGATGGCGCTCACTGTGACGGATTTGGATTTGGAGGAAAACGCCGAATAAAGGAATGGCCAAATCAGAGGAAAAGAACCGGCAGCCGCATAATATTGCGTCTGCCGGTTAACAATGTTGCAGGCTTTGCGGTTGGTTGAGCAATACTGTAATGTGGGCTTTCAGTTCCTCGGTGGCCCCGGCCTCCTTTGCATCCCCGGCATCATGCATTCCAACAGGTCATTGGCGGCGTTCTCGGTTTCCAACAGGTGGGTAATAGCTTACCGCTCAAAGCCAGTCTATTACTGTACTGCCCGCAGGTGTATTGAGAAATGCGCTTGCCGTGGTTGGTGCGGCGGACGTACATCTTGCCGCCGCAATCGGCGCAGTAGAGCAAACCGGTCAGCGGTGCGGCCTGCCGCAGCCGTTCGGGCAGCGTCTGGAATTTTCTCTGATGCGTTGCACATTGTCAAAGGTTTCCTGGTCGATGATGGCCTCATGCGTGTTCTCAAACCTTGTATAGATGAAAAAGATACCGCCCGAAAACAGCAAAACAAAGTCACATAATCAAAGCAAAAACCGATATTTCAGCGCAAAAACAGGTAAGAAAAGTTTGGTTTTCCAAAACGGTCTCCCGTTTCAAAAAATTTACGCACCAAAGATGCAAAATCCGCTTTTTGCGGACGGAGTAAACTCGCTATCTACCCACCCCCAGAGTGGCCGGAAAAGTCCGGCAGAGCTGATTACGGAAACACTGTGCAGTACCCGCCCGACTATCCGTATCGGCGGCGAGGACATACCCGCCGAGCAGGTCAAATCCCGTTTTTTGACGTTGGATTGTGAACACATCAACTATGTGTTTGAGAGCATGGCCCGCAACTCCACCGACATCCGTAACATCCGGGCCTATCTGCTGACCGCCCTGTATAACGCCACCATTACCATCAACAGCCACTATCAAGCGGAAGTCCGGCGGGATTGGAACAACTGTTAGACTGTGAAAACGTACCTCATTTCGGAACTGTTGACAAAGTGCCCCCAAAGCGATCAAAATATGGTATAATTAGAGATGGGAGGGGGCGGGGATACGCAGTTAAAATATCACATGGTAACGATAGAGGATTTGGTGCCGGAAAACCATTTTTTGCGGAAGTTGGAAAAGGCACTGGATCTGTCATTTGTGTATGAGGAAACCGCACACCTATACAGCCGGAAGTATGGCCGTCCACCCATTGACCCGGTGGTACTGGTAAAATACCTGCTGGTTGGCTTTTTGTACGGCATCCCATCGGAGCGGCAGATTGAGGAACGGTGTGCGGACAGCAATGCGTTTCGCTGGTATTTGGGGATAGATCTGGATGAGCGGGTACCAGATCACAGCACAATCTCTCATCTGCGGCGGCGGAAGCCGGCATTTCGAAAGGTACTCCGGCGGCTGTTTGAGCGGGTAGCCCAGCAATGTATCGACATGGGACTTGCCAGCGGGCGGCTGGTGGCAACAGACTCCACCCATGTAAAGGCCAGCGCCTCCCCAGCGTCCATGTACATGGTGGAAACGTCTGAAGGGCCGGGTGCGTACTGGGAACGGCTGAATACCTATGAGGAACAGGCCGGAGAATATCTGGCACAAAAGACAGGGAAGCAAAAGAAGAAACGGATAAAAATGCTGAAACGGAAACCAAAACACCCCCACAGGCGGGTCAGCCGGACAGATTCGGACGCTGGCTGGCTCAATCGCGCCAATAAGCCCCATGGGATGTATTACCTGCGCCATCAGACCTTGGATACAGACCACGGTATCATCCTGGATGTGGCGGTGACAGCTGGGGACGCCAGCGATAAAACACCGTATCTGGAACAGATGGAACGGGTCATGGAGCTGCTCCCGGTGCAGAAGGCCACAGCTGATTCCGCGTATGATTTTGGACTGGCCCATCAGGTATTGGGAGAACATGGCGTTTCCTTTTTTGTTCGTCCAATGGAGAACAGTCCTCATCCGAGCGTAGAATTCCACAGGGAACACTTCCAGTATGATCAAAGCAATGATTGTTTCCGCTGCCCCAGCGGGAAAGAACTCACCTTGACCAGAGTAAGCAGGAACGCAGGCAGCAGCCTGCATTGGGTGTATAGTGCCCAGCCGTCTGACTGCCAAAGCTGCCCGATGAAGGAGCGGTGCCTGAACAAGAGCCTGAAAGACAAGGCCCGGCGGCTGACGCGCAGTGTTTTTGAAGATGCTTCCCAGACAAATCTCAGCCAGGCGGATTTGCCGGAGTACCGGCAGGCCCTCCGGCTGAGGCAGATCTGGTGCGAAGGTACATTTGCCATCCAGAAATGGAGCCACAAGGCCCACCACGCACAAGGGCAACAATACAATACCGTTCAGAGCAGCGATTAAGGCGCGGCAGTCAAATATGATTGTTGCGCTTTAATCTCGCATTGAATGGCGCAAATGCAGAAAGCCCTTTTATTTGCTTGCAAAATATGTTATAATAGACTTATAATTTGTGAAAGCATATGGAGCGGATATAAAATGGAATCTATGAATTTGAGAATTGGCAAGAAGTTGAAAAGCATCCGCATGGCCCGCACTCTTTCCCTGGACGATACTGCGGCGCTGA